>JAPPGA010000075.1 GCA_028821515.1 Gammaproteobacteria bacterium
GGTCACACTCAGATCGCGCCTCCGTTCAGGCTCATTTCTGTATGGGATTATGCTCCGGCCATATCGGTTCAGAGCCGTGCGATCACTCTCCAGACCTCAGCAGCGTCTCGATGACGAGTTCGATGCCGGCGTCATCCACGGTCTTCAAATCTCGCATGCGGCGATAGATGTCCGAAGCGGCTTCATGGAATCCCGATGGCAATCCGGCATCGGCGAAGGTAGCTGCAATTTCCCGCATCTCCCCCTCGAACCGCCACGCCTTGCGGCTGGTTCCCCTGGCAGCCGCACTGCTCCTTGACGCCAGCCCGGGCTGCGAGATGTTCCATTCGGACAGCAACGCATCCTCGGCCCCCTGCGATGCCGCCAGCGCCCGAATGGCAAGGATGAGCGCGGACGATCCCTTGGTGTACGCCGCATAGCACATCTTGAGCGCCGACGCGGAACACTCGACCACGCGCGCATCGACCAGGGATCCCTCGAACCACGAGGCAACCCGGGAACCGTTTGCGCCGGACAGATACAGGCGCGTCGCTCCGGGCCGCCACGCCGGCGGGCCGATGATCCCGCCGTCGACGAAGCCGGCACCCGCGATGCCGGACAGGCAGCTCGACGTCGCGGGCGAAACCGCGTTCGCGTCGACGTAGATTCCGCCGAATCCGGCACCGCGCACGCTGCGGGCGACATCCAGCGCGGCATCCGGCGGACACACCGATATGACGTGATCGACGTTCGCCAACGCGTTTTCGAGGGTGCTGGCCGGCGTCAGGTCGGCCGCCTCGGCCCGCTGCCGGGTCGCTTCGCTGCGCGACCGGGCAACCCACTGGACATTGTGGCTGTTGCCGCGCAAGGCGGCACCGATGGATGCACCCATCTCTCCCGGGTGCAGAAGCAGGATTGATTCAGGCATGTCTCGTCCTCAAGTGCGCCGGCGGTGGGAGACATCCATGAGAGTGCAGGGACGACACGTCCGGCGCGATCCCTCCGTACCCGGTGATCGATTCCACCGCCTTGGCGACCGACAGCAGGAACCTGTCCCGGCGCATCGGCGCGATCAACTGCACGCCGACCGGCAGACCCGACACGAATCCGCCGGGAAGCGACAGGGCAGGACAGCAGGTGACCGTGATCCAGCTGCAACTCTGCATCCACTCGATGTAGCTGCGCATCTGCCGTCCCTCGATCTCGCGTACCCAGTCGGTGTCGACATCGAACGGGAGCACCTGTGTCGTCGGCCCGAGGAGGATATCCACCTGCCGAAAAAACGACGCCACGCGTGCGACGAGGGCCGAGCGCGCACGGATCGCCCAGTCTTCGTCACGAGGTGTGAGGGCTTCGCCGGCTTCGGTATTCCAGATGATCGTGTCCTTGAGCTGGGCCTTCTCTTCCTCGCCCAGGTCTCCGAACCGGGACCGGAAGCGGGCCGCGCGAAGCACGTGGAAGATACGGCTGGCGTTGGCGAGGTCCGGACAGCCCTCGACGACACGGGCTCCGGCTGCCTCCATCTTCGCCGCGACCCCACGGACCGCCTCCCGTATTTCGGTCTGCACCGGCAGACCGCCGAAATCCTCCGTCACGGCCACTCTGACGCCAGCGAGTTCAGTCGCCTGGACGCGTCGAAAAGTCTCGCCCGGTTCTGTCAGCACCCCCGCCACACTGTCGTGCGGACCGGCGATGGTGGAGAACAGCAGCGCCGCGTCGTCGACGCTCCGCGCCATCGGGCCGGACGTCGACAGGTCGCGCAAACCGGAACCGCCCGATTCGGACGGGACTCGGCCCGGCGATGGCCGGAAACCAACGACGTTACAGAATGCGGCGGGATTGCGCAGCGAGCCTCCGGTGTCGCTGCCATCGGCGATCGGCAGCAGACGCGCCGCCAGCGCTACCGCCGCGCCACCGCTGCTGCCTCCGCACGTTCGCGAGACATCGTAGGGATTGCGCGTCGCGCCGAACACGCGATTGAAGGTCTGCGATCCCGCACCGAATTCGGGCGTGTTGGTCTTGCCCAGCGTGATCGCCCCGGCGGCCTTTATGCGGGCAACGATGAGCGCGTCCGCAGTCGGGATGTTGTCCGCATGGAGCACGGAGCCGTAGGTGGTACGAAGTCCCCGGGTGGGTACCAGGTCCTTGTGCGCGATGGGCAGGCCGGCGAGAGGCCCGCGCATCGCGTTCGTCGCGGCTGCTTCCCGCGCCTCGTCGAAGCACCGCGTAACAACGGCATTGAGCGTCCCGTCGTAACGTTCGATCCGGTCTATGTGGGCGTCGAGGAGTTCGAGGGCGCTGACCTCTCCCGCGTCCAGGAGCCGGCGCTGCGCCACCGCAGACATGAAACACAGGTCATCGGAGGCGGACATGCGTCACGTTGCCGACCCTGACAGTTTCGCTTCCCGCGTCAGGACCTGCGGCCTCGCGCTTCCGTTGCGGCCTTGCCCTTCTTCTCCTTCTTCGGCCGGCTTACGCCGTAGGTGCCGCGGTTGATCTTGCCACGCCGTGTACGGACGTCTCCTTTCCCCATGCCTTTCTCCGCCGGTTCGCTGCTACAAGCCCCAGCATTCTAGCTCGTCGGCAAACACCAGGGGACCCGTATAGTGTTCGGTGAGTGCGTCACGGCTCGCGCTCTCACGGCCCAGCGTGCGGGTCGTTCGGTGGCCGAGATACACCGAGCCAACATTGGCCCGGCTCGCGATGCGGCCGATCTGGGAGGGCCGCACGAACCGCTCCCGCACCGCGCCGCGGGCGAATTCCGGAATCGCCAGGTGTGTCACCAGCGCGTCGGCATCCCTGGCAAAACCCGCAACGATGTCGTTGCGATTGTTGAAGTTGCCGGTGAATACCAACGAGTACCCCGCCACCTCGGCGCGCCATGCGAGGCTGGGCACATCGCCGTGGTGCACCGGGACCGCCGACAGGCTCAGATTCTTCGTGCCGAAACCGGCCCAACGGCGTTGCCCCGTCGCCGGCACGTTGCGGGTGTTGATCTTGTATCCGCCAGGACTCCTGAACGACAGGTACCCGGCCAGGTGCGCGTACGCCCCACCAGGTCCGATAAGGCGTTCGACGAACTCGCGGGTCGATGGATACGCGTCATCGCCATCCGGGCCGAGGACCGTCAGCGGCCGGACTCTGTCGGCATTGAAGGAGCCCGCGACAAAGCCCGGAAAGTCTGCGGTACGCTCGGCGAGCAGGTTCGTGAAGACGATGGCGTCCAGGTCCGCGAACTCGGCGCCTGCCTCGTCGAACCGCACGGAACTGCCCGGACCCGGGTCGATCAGCAACACCGCGCGCGCGTCCAGCCAGACGAGGTAGCTCGCCGCGCTGCGGCGATCGTTGAGTTCCGCTCCGCCGGACCCGAGCATCTGTATCCACACGCCCTCCTCGCCGCAGTGCGGCTCTACCGGCTGGGCGTCGATACACATGGCCGCGAACACGCAGACAAGAAAACCCGTGGCACGATGTCCGATCCCGATCATTCCAATTTCTCCAGTGACCTGAGCGCCGCATTCGCATCTGCCTCGTCCGGCATTCGCCAATCGCCGCGTGGAGACAGGCTCACGGTACCTACCTTGGGTCCCGCAGGCAGCGTCGTGCGTTTGAACTGCGCTTCAAAGAAGCGGCGGAAGAACACTTTGAGCCAGCGCCTGATCTCATCGCCCGAGTAGTCCTCCCCGAACGCGAGTTTCGCCAACGCGTAGATCTTGCCGGGCGCCGCCCCGGTGCGGATGTAATGGTAGAGGAAGAAATCGTGCAGTTCGTAGGGACCGATTATCGACTCCGTTCGCTGCGTCAACGCACCGCTCTCGGACGGCACGAGTTCCGGCGTGATGGGAGTGTCGAGCACGCGTTCCAGCACGGCGGCCAGAGCGGCTCCGGCGCGGTGGCGGCCGTACCAGCGGACGAGATAGGCAACCATCGATTTCGGCACGCTCGCATTGACGTTGTAGTGCGCCATGTGATCCGCATTGAAGGTGCACCAGCCGAGCGCGAGTTCGGAAAGGTCGCCCGTGCCCACGACGACACCTCTCGTCTGATTCGCCACGTCGAAGAGAATCTGCGTGCGTTCACGGGCCTGGACGTTCTCGAACGTCACGTCATATGTGCCGTTGTGACCTATGTCGTCCAGGTGGGCCCGTACCGCTCCGTCGATGGGGATCTCCCGGATGGTAGCGCCTGCCGCCTCTGCCAGTTGCTTCGCCGATGCGTTGGTATGCTCGCTGGTGCCCGGGCCGGGCATGGTGATCGCACGCAGCGAGTCGAGACCCAGTCCGTTCAGCGCCAGCGCATCGAGGCAGACGAGGAAAGCCAGCGTGGAGTCGAGCCCTCCGGAAAGACCGATGACCGGATTCGTGCTCCCCGCGGCCCGAAGCCGCCGTGCCAGACCCGTCGCCTGTATCGCGAGCACGTCTCGCGCCCGCGCATCGAACTCTTGCTCGTCATCCGGCACGAAAGGGTGTTTGGGGTAGCTGCGGAGCGTATTCGAGAGGCACCGCCGCGCGCCGGACGCCACCACGGGATAGGCGTCGCCCCGGGGGCTGCCGGCAAACGTCGAGTTGTGGCCGCGCTCGCGACGAATCCTCTGCCAGTCAAAGTCAACCGAGAGACTGCCGCCATCGAGCCGAAAGCGTTCCGATTCCCCCAGCATCCAGCCGTTCTCAGCGGCCAGCAGGTGGCCTCCGTATACGACATCCTTGGTGGATTCGGTGGGGCCACTCGACGCATACAGGTAGCCGCACGCGAGCCGCGCGCTCTGCATGCGCACGAGGTCGCGCCGGTAGTCCGCTTTCGCGACCAGTTCGTTACTCGCGGAAAGGTTGACGACGATGTCCGCGCCCGCGAGAGCGTGGCCCACGCTCGGTGGTGCAGGAGACCAGAGGTCCTCGCAGACCTCCACGGCGAAACGCGCGCCACCGACGTCGAACAGTTGTCGCGGGTTCATTGCGAAACGGCCGAGCCGGTCATCGTCCACCGCGACGGCCACACCTTCGCCAGAAGCGAACCAGCGCTTCTCGTAGTACTCCTCGTGGTTCGGCAGGGCCGACTTCGGCACCGCGCCCACCACGCGTCCACCTGCGCACACGAACCCGGCATTCAGCAGGCGCCCGTCCGGTAGCCGCCAGGGCGCGCCGACCACCAATGCCGTGTCGCCGGTTTCGCCCGCAATCTGGGCAAGCGCCTCCCGCGCGGCCGCCAGCAGGTCCTCCGCGCCGAACAGATCTTCGCAGCTGTAGCCCGTGACCCCGAGTTCGGGCGTCACGACCAGCGACGCGCCAGCCGCCACAAGTTCCCGATATGTATCGAGAAGCGCCGCCGCGTTGGCCGCCGGATCGGCAACGTGCACGCGGGGCGCCGCCGCTGCGGCGCGAACAAAACCGAACTGCGCATAGTCCATGCGGCGATTGTAGCCCGGAAGGGTCGGGAGCGAGACGGCGCAGGCGCACGGGTCAATGAGAATCCGGTGAACTCAACGTACAATCCGCTGCCTGAAAAAATAGGACAGACGCGGATTCAGCGTGAACTTCGAATTCTCAGACGAGCAGAACCTGCTTCGCGAACAGGCGGCGGGATTCCTGGCGGACAAGTGTCCGCCGGGCGCCGTGCGTGCGGTGCTGGAAGGCGACGCGTCCTTCGACGCCGAGCTGTTCAAGGGCATTGCGGACATGGGATGGACCGCCGCCACGATCCCGGAAAAGCACGGGGGCCTGGGACTTTCCTACCTGGAGCTGTGCGTGATCGCGGAAGAACTCGGCCGGGTCGTCGCGCCGGTGCCTTTCTCATCGTCGGTCTACCTGGCGACGGAAGCGCTGCTCCTTGCCGGAAGCGATGCCCAGAGGCAGGCCTGGTTGCCGAAGCTCGCGACCGGCGCAGCCATCGGCACGTTTGCTCTCACTGAATCAGCAGGACAGGCCTCGCCGGACCGTCTCGCGACGTCATGCGACAACGGCAGCCTGACGGGATCGAAGCTCCCGGTGGCCGACGGCGATACCGCGGATTTCGCCGTGGTGGTCGCGAAATGCGATTCAGGCGATGGCGCAAGTCTATGCCTCGTGCCGCTCCAGGCCGATGGCGTGAAACGAACGGCGGTTGCGACCCTGGACCCGACCCGGTCCCACGCCAGGATCGACTTCGACCACGCCGCGGCGGAACCCCTCGGCGCCGATGGTGAAGGCTGGGAACTCACCCGCAGGATTCTCGATCGCGCCGCGGTGCTGTTCGCCTGGGAACAGGTTGGCGGTGCGAACGCTGCACTTGAGCAGGCGAAGGAATACGCCATGGGCCGCTACGCGTTCGGGCGACCGATCGCCGGGTTCCAGGCCATCAAGCACAAGCTCGCCAACATGTTCGTCAAGAACACCCTCGCACGCTCGAACTGCTACTACGGCGCGTGGGCGCTGTCGACGGACGCGAGCGAACTGCCCCTGGCGGCGGCGACGGCACGGGTCAGCGCGATCCAGGCCTACTACTTCGCTTCCAAGGAGAACATCCAGACCCACGGCGGCATGGGGTTTACCTGGGAATTCGACTGCCAGTTCCACTACCGGCGGGCGAAGCTGCTGTCGGTGAACATCGGCAGCGAACGCACTTGGCAGGACCGGCTGATCTCCGCTGTGGAGGCGGGCCAGGCGGCCTGAGAGGATACGCACCATGGACTTTAGCGACACTCCCGAAGAAGCCGCGTTCCGACAGGAAGCGCGGGCCTGGCTCACCGCCAATGTTCCCTCGATGGAGGATCTCGAGGGCCTCGACGAGGTCCAGCGTGCAAAGCTCTGGCAGATGCGCAAGTACGAGGACGGCTGGGCCTGCATCCGTTGGCCGCGGGAATACGGCGGGCGCGGCGCGTCCGCCATGGAACAGGTCATCTGGAACCAGGAGGAGTCCTCCTTCCGCACTCCGGCCAGCGTATTCGCGATCGGCCAGGGCATGGCGGCGCCGACCATGATGGCCTGGGCCACGGAGGAGCAGAAACGGCGATACCTGCCGCCGCTCGCATCCGGCGAACACGTCTGGTGCCAGTTGTTCAGCGAACCGGCCGGCGGCTCTGACCTGGCGGCGCTGCGCACGAGGGCCGAAAAGGACGGCGACGAGTGGGTGGTCAACGGGCAGAAGATCTGGACCTCCGGGGCGCACTTCAGCGACTACGCGATCCTCGTGGTCCGGACGGACCCGGAGGTGCCGAAACACAAGGGCCTGACCTACTTTTTCGTGGACATGAAGTCACCCGGCATAGAAACCAAACCGATACGGCAGATTTCCGGTGAGTCCAACTTCAACGAAGTCTATTTCACCGACGTGCGGATTCCCGATGACCACCGCCTCGGCGCGGTGGGCCAGGGATGGCAGGTCGCCATCACGACCCTGATGAACGAGCGTCTCGCCATCGGGGGCGGCGGCGGACTCGGTTTCAGGCAGGTGTTCGAACTCGCCCAGCGCCTCACGATCGACGGCCGGCCCGCCATCGAAGACCGTTCGGTGCGCGCCCGGCTCGCCGACTGGTACGCACAGGAATCCGGACTGCGGTTCGCGGGCTACCGGGCCATGTCGGCCCTGTCGAGAGGCGAAATCCCCGGGCCGGAGAACTCCATCGGCAAATACGTCGGCGCCTCGAAGACACAGGACATGGCATCGTTCGCCATCGATCTGCTGGAGATGTCCGGCGTCGTTTCGGACCCCGAGCTGTCGTCGCACTCTGGCATCTTCCAGTATGCGTTCATGGGCGCCCCGGGCCTGCGCATCGCCGGAGGCACCGACGAGATCATGCTCAACATCCTTGCCGAGCGCGTGCTCGGCATGCCGCAGGACGTGCGCGTCGACAAGGGGATTCCATTCAGCCAGGTTCCGACCGGCGCTTCCTGAAGGATTCCCACATCGGTTTCACCGAAGCCGAAGGCGCCGGCTGTGGGGCACTTGCAAAACCGCCGAACACCCCAACTGTATGAGCAACTGATCCGCGAACGGCTCCACGGGGTTCGACATGCGAATGGACAAATTGACGACACGGTTCCAGACGGCGCTGGGTTCGGCGCAGAGCCTGGCGCTGGGCCACGACCACCAGTTCGTGGAACCGCTGCACGTGCTGATCGCCCTGCTCGACCAGCAAGGCGGCGGGATTCGGCCCCTGCTCGTCCAGTCAGGGGTGGATGTCAGTGCGCTGCATACGCAACTCGGGGAGATGCTGGCGCGGCTACCCACCGTGTCGGGCGCGGATGCCGGCGACGTGCAGGTCGGCAACGCCCTCGCGCGGACCCTGAACGTAACCGACAAGCTCGCCCAGAAACGGGGCGATGAGTACATTTCCAGTGAACTGTTCGTTCTGGCGGTACTTGAGACCGGCGGCACCGTCGCGGATGCGCTCGCCGCCCACGGCGCCCGCCGCGAAGCCATCGAAGCCGCCATCGACCAGGTCCGGGGCGGCGAGTCCGTTTCCGACCCCAACGCCGAAGAGAACCGGCAGGCCCTCGAGAAGTACTCCATCGACCTGACCGCGCGGGCCGAGGAAGGCAAGCTCGACCCGGTCATAGGCCGCGACGACGAGATCCGCCGCACAGTACAGGTATTGCAGCGGCGTACGAAGAACAACCCGGTTCTCATCGGCGAGCCCGGCGTGGGAAAGACCGCCATCGTCGAGGGTCTCGCGCAACGCATCGTCAACGGCGAAGTACCGGAAGGACTAAAGAATCGCCGCCTGCTCGCCCTCGACATGGGCGCGCTGATCGCCGGGGCCAAGTACCGCGGCGAGTTCGAGGAGCGAATGAAGGCCGTCCTGAACGACCTGTCCAAGCAGGAAGGGCGCATCATCCTGTTCATCGACGAACTCCACACCCTCGTCGGCGCCGGCGCGGCGGAAGGCGCGATGGATGCCGGGAACATGCTGAAACCCGCGCTCGCCCGGGGCGAACTGCACTGCGTCGGCGCGACCACGCTGGACGAGTACCGGGAGAACATCGAAAAGGACGCGGCGCTGGAGCGGAGGTTCCAGCAGGTGCTCGTGGATGAACCGACGGTAGAGGACACGATCGCGATCCTGCGCGGCCTGAAGGAGCGCTACGAGGTGCATCACGGCGTCGACATCACGGATCCCGCCATCATCGCGGCGGCAACGCTGTCCCACCGCTACATCACGGGCCGGCAGTTGCCCGACAAGGCCATCGACCTGGTGGACGAGTCCGCGAGCCGTATACGCATGGAGATCGATTCCAAGCCCGAACCGATGGATCGGCTGGAACGGCGTCTGGTGCAACTGAAAATCGAACAGGAGGCGTTGAAGAAGGAGACGGACGCATCGTCGAAAGAACGGCTCGACCGTCTCACGGGGGACATCCAGACCACGGAGCGCGAATACGCCGACCTGGAAGAAGTGTGGAAAGGCGAGAAGGCGGCGGTGAACGGCGCGCAGCAGATCAAGGAAGAACTGGAAGGCGCGCGGCTGGCGTTCGAAACCGCGCAACGCGGCGGCGACCTCCAGCGCATGGCCGAGTTGCGCTACGGCAAGATACCGGAACTCGAGAAGCGGCTGAGCGATGCCGCCGAGGCCGACCAGTCGGGCTTCAAGCTGTTGCGCAACAAGGTGACCGAGGACGAAATCGCCGAAGTGGTGTCTGCGTGGACCGGCATTCCAGTGTCGAGGATGTTGCAGGGCGAGCGCGAAAAGCTGCTTGCGATGGAAACGGGCCTGCACCGGCGCGTCGTCGGCCAGGACGAAGCCGTGACGGCCATCGCGGACGCCATCCGGCGCTCGCGCTCGGGACTGGCCGACCCCAATCGGCCCAACGGCTCATTCCTGTTCCTCGGCCCCACGGGAGTCGGCAAGACAGAACTCACCAAGGCACTGGCGGAATTCCTGTTCGACACGGAAGACGCCATGGTGCGCCTCGACATGTCCGAGTTCATGGAAAAACACTCCGTTGCGCGCCTCATCGGTGCTCCGCCGGGCTACATCGGCTACGAGGAAGGGGGCTACCTGACCGAGAAAGTTCGCCGCAAGCCCTATTCGGTGCTGCTCCTCGACGAAATCGAGAAGGCGCACCCGGATGTCTTCAACATACTGTTGCAAGTATTGGAAGACGGGCGTCTGACGGACGGCCACGGGCGCACCGTGGACTTCCGTAACACCGTGGTCGTCATGACTTCGAACCTCGGCTCGTCGATCATCCAGGAGTTCGCCGGCGAGGAGAACTACGAGCCGATGAAAGCGAGCGTCATGGATGTCGTGGCGCAGCAGTTCCGGCCCGAATTCGTGAACCGCATCGACGAGACAGTGGTGTTCCACCCGTTGAACAAGGGCCAGATCCGCGCCATCGCGGGCATCCAGGTGGGGCACCTCAAGGAGCGTCTCGCCGAACAGGACATCGTGCTCGAACTGACCGATGCGGCGCTCGACAGGCTCGGCGAGGCGGGCTTCGATCCCGTGTATGGTGCTCGTCCGCTGAAGCGCGCCATACAGCAGCAGTTGGAGAATCCTCTTTCCAGGCGCCTGCTGGCCGGGGAGTTCGGCGGCCGGGAGTCGATTCTGGTGGATGTTTCCGGAGACGAACTCGTGTTCGCCCCGGTGGCGCCTGCTGAGAACGCTGCTGCCTGACGGGTAGGACCGGGCGCAGCGCTCGAATTACATTCTGCGGTCCCTTTTCTGCGCGCACTCGATACAGAGCGCCACCGAGGGTAGTGCGTTCAACCGGGGTTCGCCGATCTCTTCGCCACAACTCTCGCAGTAGAGGTATTCGTCGGCGTCGATGCGCCGCAGCGCGACCTCGATCGATCGCAGCTCGGCGTTCAACTCGCTGTCGATAGCGACGAGCACACCCTGGTTCTCGAGTTCCACCGCCTGCTCGGCGAAATCCGGCGGCAGCGGCTCTTCGCGATGCTGCGTATGCGTCGCGACGCGGGCGACGCGGTCTCTCAGTTCCACCCGCCGAGCTTCGAGTTCACGACGGCGTTTCTCAAGGTCCATACGCACACCCTAACGCAACGCGGCCCCCTGTCAACGAAAACAGGCAACGAAAACAGGCGCCATCACATGACCCGCGCGGCCCCTGCACGACGAGGTCAACGCACCACGACGAGCATCCGCCGTCCGCCTCGCTGGACCAGCAGCGCCAGCACGTCTTCCTGCTCCTCAACGGTATCTGCAAATTCCTCGACGCTACGCACCGCTTCCCGATTCACCGCCAGGATGATGTCGCCCCTGCGCAGACCGGATTCCCATGCCCGGCTGCCCGGCTCGATGCTCGACACCTCGACGCCTTGCACCCGGCCAGACCAGGGATGGTCACGCCCGATCTCCCCGAATTCCGCACCTTCCAGCTTTTCCGACGAGATCTTGCCCGCCACGGCAAGGGGCTGCATCTCACCGATAACGGCCTCCTTTTCGATACGGTCCCCGTCGCGGAGGATACCGATCCGCACCGTCTCGCCAACCGGGGAAAAAGCGATTCGGTTGCGCAGGTCGGCCGGATCATCCACCGGCTCATCGTCGACGCTGACGATCACATCTTCCGCCTGGATGCCCGCCTCTTCCGCCGGGGAGTCCTCGAGCACACGCGTCACAAGGGCGCCGGTCAGTTCCTCGAGATCATAGGCCTGCGCCAAACCCGGCGATACTTCCTCGATCAGCACGCCCAGGCGGCCACGTCTGATCTCCCCGAACTCCAGCAACTGGTCCACCACGGCGCGAGCCATGTTCGACGGCACGGCAAAGCCAATGCCGACATTGCCCGCGACCGCGTTGCCGAATCCCCCCGCTCCTGGCGAGATCAGTGCCGTGTTGATGCCGACCAGGCGCCCCTCCAAGTCGACGAGCGCGCCCCCGGAATTGCCGGGATTGATGGAAGCGTCGGTCTGGATGAAGTCCTCGTACGCATCCCGCCCACCGATGGATGTCCTGCCCAGCGCACTGACGATACCCAGCGTTACCGTCTGGTCCAGGTTGAATGGGCTGCCGATCGCTACCACGAAGTCCCCGATCTCAAGCGTCTCGGAATCTCCGAGGGGCAGTTCCGAGACGTTCTCCGCCTCGATCCGGAGCAGCGCGATATCCGTCCCCGGGTCGCTGCCGATGAGTTCCGCTTCCAGGATGCGCCGGTCATCCAGCCGAACCGTGATTTGTTCGGCGTTGTCGATGACATGATGGTTCGTGATCACGTGACCCTCACCCGCATCGATGATGACGCCGGACCCGGTGCCACGAACGGGTTCGCCCGGAGATCCATCGGGCATGGGAAACTGAAAGAAGTCGAACACCTGTGGGCGACGACCGCGCGCCTGACCGAAGACGGAGATATGCACCACGGCGGGCGCCGCCTTCTTCACGGCCGGCGCCGCTGTCAGCTTCTCGGCGGCATGGTTCGACACCGACAACGAGAATGAGAGCGCCAGGAGTGTCAGGAATACTCCAGGGACTGACTTCGCCATATCGGTGCTCCTGTGCGGGCCTGGCTGGGAAATGCCTGCCCGGCTCGTCGCAGGGCCTTGGCATGGTGGCCGGAGAGCCGAATTGTAGCGCGGTTTAGCGCCAGACAATGGCGGCCATGGTCAGCCGCCGGCGGGTCGCGAGCCTCACTACGCGAGAAGGGCGAATCCGGCGCCGCGTAGTGACATAAACTTGTGGAACACCACATCGGGACCGAAGGAGACATACGCATGGCATTGACCGGATTCGATCACCTGGTGATACGCGTCGCCGACCTGGAGGAGGGAATAAGGACCTATCGCGACCGGCTGGGACTGACCCTCGACCGCACCGACCAGACCGACGCGCTCGGGGTCAGGCAGGCGTTTTTCAACCTGCCGGATGGCGGCTTCATTGAAGTCGTTGCGCCGACCGACCCGAAAGGGGCCGTGGCCCGGTCGCTGGAAAGCCGGGGGGAAGGTATCCACACCATCTCGTTCGCGGTCGATGACCTGGAAGCGACATCGACCGCCATGAAGGAAGCCGGCGCCCAGTTGATCGGGGAAGGTGGTCCGCAGGTGTTCGTGCATCCGAGGTCCACTCACGGCGTCTTGCTACAGCTCACGGCTCGGCACAAGTAGCCGAAGAGCGGAACCGACGCCGGAGACAACACGTATGGACGAAGCGGCGATCATCCTGACAACCCTCGTCGCCTACAAGGTGATGATGATCTTTGTCGGCCTGTGGGCGGCCTCGAGAAACCGCAGCGAAGCCGACTTCTTCCTTGGCGGCCGCGGCCTCGGTCCGCTCGTGGCCGGCCTGTCGTATGCGGCGAGCACCTCCTCGGCGTGGGTGATTCTCGGGTTTTCCGGATTCGTCTACGCCATCGGCCTAAGCGCCTTGTGGATGATTCCCGGCGTGTGGGCCGCATACGCGGTGGTGTGGCTGTATTTCGGCCGCCAGCTGCGCCAGGAGTCCCTTGAACATCAGCAGGTGACCCTGACGGATTTCCTGTTGCACGACAGCAGCGGCGACCTGAAACGGATCGCCACCGTGGCCGCCGCCGTCCTCGTCGTGTTCTGTTTCGTCTTCTATGTCGCGGCCCAACTCGACGCGGCGGGCAACGCGCTGACCGAGAACTTCGCCATTGCGACACCCACCGCCATCGTTACCGGAGCAGTCATCGTCGTGTTCTATTCGCTCGTGGGCGGCTTCTGGGCCGTGTCGGTCACGGACACCATCCAGGCGGCGATCATGATGCTGGTGTCGGTGGGCGTGCCGTTGGCGGCCCTGGTCGCCGCCGGTGGCCCCGTCGAAATGTGGACCACGCTCACCGCAGCCATGCCCACTGCCTACCTGCAGCTTGACGGCGGCCACGCGGGACTGGTGCTGCTCGGCTTCGCTGTCGGCCTGGTCGGCATGTCTCTCGGTGCCCTCGGACAGCCACATCTGCTTGCACGGCTGATGGCCGTGCGGGGCGAAACCGAACGCCGGCAAGGCTACGCGATCGTATTCGGCTGGGGCATCGTGGTGTTCGCGGGGATGGTCGTGCTCGGCCTCTCGGGACGCGCGCTGGTTCCCGAGATAGGCAATCCGGAGACGCTGTTCTACCGCGCCGCGAGCGACTACCTGCCGGTCGTCCTGGCAGGCATCGCGACCGCCGCCACCCTGTCGGCGGTGATGTCGACGGTCGACTCGCTACTACTCTCGGCCGCCGGCGCGGTTGCCCATGACATGGGCGTCAACCGCCGCTTCCCCGGCCGCGAAGCGATGGCATCACGTGCCGCGATGTTCGGGGTCGCTGCACTTGCGGTGGTACTCGCCCTCAGTCTGCCCGACACCATCTTCAACCGCGTTCTGTTCGCATGGTCCGCGCTGGGTGCCGCGTTCGGCCCCATCGTCCTGTTCCGCGTCATGGGTCGGGATGTTGCCGCGGCCCCCGCGCTGGCTGCCATGCTGTCGGGATTCGCGGTGGCTGTTCTGTTCTACTCGCTGGGCTCGGCCCCGGCCGGCGACTCACTGCTTTCCCAGGCGGCGCACCTGCCCGGCGACCCGTTCGAGCGGGTTGCCCCGTGGCTACCCCCGATGCTCATCCTCTGGTTCTTCACCCAGAAGCGCCGCAAGTAGCGCAATCGAAAGCGGCCGCAAAGGAGTTCTCTGCGAGCGTCGCCAACTCGGCTCGGGTCAGGTCAAGTGCCTTCCCGGCCTGCACGAAATTGGCGTTGATGTACCCGCCGAAGTAAGCGGGATCGTCCGAGTTCACCGTGGCCAGCAATCCCTGGTCCAACATCCGCTTGACAGGGTGGACCGCCAGGTCGTCAACCACGGCCAGCTTGAGATTGGACAGCGGGCAGACAGTCAGCGGCACCTGGTCCCGGCGCAGGCGGGACACGAGGACCGGGTCTTCCAGTGCACGGTTGCCATGATCGATGCGCTCGACACCGAGCACGTCCAGGGCTTCCCAGACATAGGAAGGTGGGCCTTCTTCCCCGGCGTGGGCTACGAGCCGCAAACCCTCGTCGCGGGCGGCGGCGAAAACCCGCTCGAACTTCGAGGGCGGATGCCCCAGCTCGGACGAGTCCAGTCCCACCCCGATGAACTCGGCGCGATAGGGCATCGCGTTCTCCAGCATCCGGAACGCATCCCGCTCCGACAGGTGGCGAAGAAAGCAGAGAATGAGCGAGACGGAGACGCCCCGTTGCCTCGCCTCGCGTGCAGCGCGTGAGAGTCCGTCCATGACGTGAGCAAGGGGGACACCCCGTTCGATGTGCGCCTGGGGATCGAAGAAACACTCGATGTGACGGACGTTGTCCCGTTCGGCGCGCCGGAAACAGGCGTCCGCCAGTTCGAAGAAATCGCGCTGGGTGTTCAGGACCTGCATGCCCGCGTAATACAGGTCCAGGAAATCCTGAAGACAGGTGAAGTCGTAAGCCTGACGGATGGCGTTGACGCTCCTGAACGGCAGCGAAACTCCGTTGCGTTGCGCAAGGTTCCACATCATCTCCGGCTCCAGGGAGCCCTCGACGTGAATGTGAAGCTCGGCTTTCGGCAGACCTTGGACGAAATCCGAATAGTCCGTCATGCCAGCCTCCGGTCCAGGCTACCGGGCCGGCATCGGCTGGGCCGAGAGCTGGCGTTGCTCCCAGGCACGTACCCTGGGCACGGCCGCATCGAAGAGCCGTTCGTAGTTGCGCCGCACTACCTGTGCCCGCGCGTCGGCGCCCAGGCGTTCCCATAGCGGCTGATATACCTCGTAGGTCCTGGCATAGGACTCCCAGTCTGACGGCGAAACCGAATCCGTCCCGAACAGGAACCGGGTCGGATGTTTCTCGATCAGGGCAGCCCAGGCTGCGACCGTGTCGGCATCGCGCACGACATACCGGGCCACCTCGTCCCAGGAGATGTCGAGCATCACGTGGTCGTAGTGCGCGTCGCCGAGCATCTCGTCGAGCAACTCGAGGTGATGCTGCGTCGGCGGCACGAAACGGCCCAATCCCGTATGGGCCCAGATGACCGACGCCTGCGGATGCCGGGCGAGGACTTCGAGCAGGTCGTCGTAGTGCGCCGGGCGCGCGCCGGGACGCACCATGGAGATATCGCAGTGCAGGATCGCTACGAGTCCGATCTCGGCCACGGTCGCCAGGATCCGGTCCAGCGCGGGATTGTGCAGGCTCGCCGTGTGGCCGGAGACCTTCGACGACACGAACTCCTTGTGAACGCTGAACTCTCCGATGCCGGAAAACACGCCCGGAAAGGTGAGCAGAACCCGGCGAATGTGATCGGCAGCGTACATGTCGGTGGGGTTGAACCCGGTGATCATCGGGTCGACCCGGCGCCTTCGCGCATCGCTCAGCGACAGGTACTCCTGCGCGATCATGGCGTCCACGAACGAGTAGTAGTAGAGCGCCGCGTCCGAGTGCAGGTAGTAGTGGGGGGCGCGTTCGCCGGAGACGAAATAGTCCCACTTCTGCTGCAACGGAATGCCGAACATCGCGACACGGCCCACCTGGTCGCCCACCATGTCGAAGTACTCGCGGGCGCTGATGCCCCGTTGCACGTAGTTGGTCAGGTGGAAATGGACATCGTTGAACAGGGGCTGGGGTTCCCCCGCATCGATCTCCGCTGCCGGTACGGCCGAACCGGCAAGCAGTAGAGAGACCCCCAGGACCCTAGCCAGGAGTTTCGCCCGCGCACAAACTCCCGTGGCAAAATCAGGCAGGCGCAACAACATTGCGAACCGTGCCCGGAAGGTGCCGGATGAGCGCCGCGCGGATGGTCGACCACCACACCGCCATCGCCAGAAACAGGCAGCCGATGAGCACCAGCGAAATGGCGACACTGTAAAAGGCCGACAGCTCCTCGAAGTACCACGCGACGGCACCGATCAGGTAAGCGGTCGCCGCAACCATGATCGCTCTCCGGTTGACAACCACCGCCACGCAGGCGAGACCCAGGTAACAGCCGACGACCGCCGTGGCTTCCATCCAGTCGGCGGGGAGTCCACCCGACTGCACCCACCAGAAGATCGGGTGAGCGATTGCCGGCGCAGCGAGCAGGTGCAGCCAGAAAGCGATATCCGAGTGCAGCGAGGTTCGATCCGGATCGCGCACGTCCCAATACATCGCGAAAGAAAAGGCCCCGACGCCCAGCGCCAACAGCACTATGTTCGCGCCGAGGAACGGGTTCTCGAACGGCGAAAACAGCACCCATGCCCAGTACAACATCGCACCCAGGAAGAACATGCTGACCGCGACGGCGATCGGCACCCTGTACCGCCACCAGAACAAACCCGCCGCCGCAGCGCCGCACGCCAGCGCCGACGTAATCCCGAACTTGGTAACAGTGTGCAGCGCGCCGATCACTCCATCGTTCAGGACGATCAGGTCATCCGGCCAGAACGCCCGGAACACGGCCGTGGCAGCGGCGACACTGAACGCGACCGCGTAGACGATCGACGATAGCGCCAGGCGTCTGCGCAGGGTGAAGTACTCGCTCAGGCCCGCGGCAACCGCCATCACGATGAGACATGCGGCCACCACTCCCAGGCCATCGGTGAACCAGGTGATCCCGGTCAGCAGCAGTACCGAGGCCAACGCCACGAACACGTCGTTGAAACCCCGGAACAGGTGGAATGCTTCTTCGTCCACCTGCGGTGAACGGGACGCCATGTAGGACCGGAACGCATTCGCTTCAGTCTCCGAAATCACGCCGTCGCGCACGGCGTCCTGCAGATCCTGTTCCGTGTACGTCGTCGGGGGTGCTGCCATGGTCCGAACGTCCAGAAAGAAATGGCGCCAGTGACTATACACTTCAGACTCCGGAAAGCGCGCAAAGTTGCCGCCACAGTCCCAAAGAGAAACCCGATGACCCGGGAGGTGATCGGCGCATGCTCCAAAGCGTTTTCTATATCATCGACGGGTGGACATCGAGCAGCCGTCCGATCGAGCGCAAACCCATTCGGGGTCCGGCCAGATTCTCACGATCGGGCATTCCAACCACCCTCTGGAGGTCTTCCTGCGCCTGTTGGGCGGGCAACGCGTCGACGTCCTGGCCGACGTCCGCTCAGCGCCCCATAGCCGTTTCAATCCACAGTTCAACCGTGAACCCCTCGCAGCCACGCTCAGCCGGAACGGGATCGAGTACATGTACTTCGGCGCAGAACTGGGCGGCCGCCCCAAAGATCCCGCCTGCTACGAAGACGGCCGGGTCTGCTACCGCCGGGTCGCTGAAACACGGAGTTTCCGTGAAGGAATCGCCCAGGTACTGGACGCGGCGGCGCAGCATCGGGTAGTCCTCATGTGTGCGGAAAGGGAACCGCTCGACTGCCACAGGACGTTACTCGTTGCCCCGGCACTCGACGCGCAGGGCGTGGAGGTGCAGCATATCCTTGCTGATGGAACACTCGAAAACCAGGCGGACGCGATGAGTCGACTGCTGGAGCAACACCACCTCGCGCCCGAGGGCGACCTGCTGGCAACGCGCGAACAGTCCATCGCGGCGGCGATCGCACACCGCCAGAGCAACCCGTAGCGCCGGGCCCATTTGTCAATCGCGAGGAACGAATTGTGGCAACCAACCATGTTCTGATCGACTACGAAAACGTACAACCCAGAAACCTCGCTGCCTTGAGGGATGCCTCGAAGGGGCACGCCTTCAGGATCTACGTGTTCGTCGGGGCCAACCAGTCCAGGATTCCGAGGGAACTCGTATTCGAGATGCAATCCCTCGGACCCGACGCGGAGTACATTGAGATTACCGGAAGCGGCAAAAACGCCGCCGACTTCCATATCGCGTTCTACCTGGGTGCGTTGGGTAAACCCGGTTCTGAAGACGAGTTCCACATCGTCTCCCGGGATACGGGTTTTGATCCGTTGATCAGGCATTTGAAGGCTCGAAATATCAAGGCTGCGCGGCGAAGGGACCTGTTCGAGATTCCATTGCTGAAGGAGAGCGAAACCGAATCGCTCGGCGAGAAGATAGACAAGGTCATTCACAACTTCGATCTGCGCGGGCATTCGCGTCCACGCAAGGTGAAGACGCTGAAGGCATCCATTCGTTCCCTCTTTGGCGACAGCCTCAAGGACGAGGAACTGGACAACCTCGTAGAGGGGTTGAAGCAACGAAAATACGTCGCCGTGGACGGCGAAAAGATCAGGTACAAGCCTTGAGCGTTCCCGCCAGGGTAGACCCGTTACGCCGCGCCCCGCTCCAACACGACGGGGGGCCCCTGGTCCGGATACAGGACATCTAGCGGAATCGACTTGCCGTCATCCTGCACGATGCGGCAATGAAAACGCTTGAGACGTCTTGGTTCCGGTACGCCGCAGGAGTGCGCGATGACACCGACCTCCTTGTTGATCGCGAGCGCGTAACGCCTTACCCGCTCCGCCTTGTCAATCGGGTCGAGGCCGCGCTGCAACCTGGGATTGTGCGTGGTGACGCCGGTGGGACAGGTGTTCTTGTTGCACTGCAGCGCCTGAATGCAGCCGAGCGCGAACATGAAGCCGCGGGCGGACACGACGAAGTCCGCGCCGACACACAGCGCCCAGGCCACTTCGCCCGGCGTGATCATCTTGCCGCTCGCCACCACCTTGATGCGTTCCCGCAAGCCGTAGCGCGCAAGGATGTCCACGACAAGCGGCAGGCTTTCCTTGATCGGCAGGCCCATGTAGTCGATGAGGCTCATCGGCGCGGCGCCGCTGCCGCCATCGGCACTGTCGACGGTGATGAAGTCCGGCGCGCTCTCGATGCCGCGACGATGAATCTCCTCGCACAGTCGCTCGATCCAGCCATAGGCCCCGACCACGGTCTTGAATCCCGTCGGCTTGCGAACGACGCCCCGGACATACGCAACCATGTCCAGCAGCTCCGCCTCGGAATCGACTTCGGGATGCCGGTTGGGACTGATGGAATCCTCGCCCGGCCGGATGAGACGGATGGACGCGATCTCGCCGGTGACCTTCTCTCCCGGGAGGATTCCGCCCTTCCCCGGTTTTGCACCCTGGGACAACTTGATCTCGAACATGCGCACGGTGTCGATGTCGGCGACCTCGCGCAAGCGCTGTTCCGAAATCCCACCCGCGGCGTTGCGGACGCCGTATTTCGCCGTGCCGATCTGGAACACGATATCGGCGCCGCCTTCGCGATGCATGGGCGACAGTCCCCCTTCGCCGGTGTTCATCCAGACGCCCGCCATGCGGGCGCCGTTCGACAGCGCCGTGACCGCAGGCCGCGATATCGCGCCATAGCTCATTCCCGAAATGTTGAACACCGACGAATGGGTGTAAGGATGTGCGCAATACGGCCCGATCGTGACATCCGCTGTGTCGACGGCGTCCCGCTCCAGGGTCGGATACGGGCAGTTGACGAACACGACGGAGCCAACCGGTTTCAGATCCCTCGTCGAACCGAACGCCGCCATCGTGTCTTCGCCCTTGGCCGCGCGGTATACCCAGGAACGCTCCGCGCGGTTGAATGGCATCTCCTCGCGGTCCATGGCGAAGAAATACTGGCGAAAGAACTCGCCGAGGTGTTCGAACAGGTAGCGGAAACGGCCGATGACCGGGAAGTTGCGCCTGACCGCGTGGCGGGTCTGGGTGCGATCCACCACGTACAGGACGGCAACCACCAGGATGCCGATCCCGACCATGAGTACGAACAGTTGCGCGAGGAACTCCAGCAGGTTGAACATGTGACTCCCTCCCGGCATGTTGATTGCCAAGAACGCTTCAACTACTAGGACCACCGGCATGGCGAAACATTCCACGGCAGCCTGCGGCGCTGGCGTCATGCTTCTCGCCGTGCTGCACTGCACGCCGCCCGGGCAGGCGTACGCCTCCGTCTGCGCGCCCCCATCGGTGCAGGAGTTCTTCGCCATCGATCAATGGAACCTCAAGACGGCGAGCCTCCACGAAGACGGCCTGGACAGGGTTGGCGACGTGGAGCAGTCATACCGCGTGCGCCTCTGGCACCGCCGGCAGGGCGATCATGCGCACGTGATGCGCGCCTCCCACGATTACCGGGCCTACGAGATAGAGACATCGCCGGACCAGGCGCTCCAGACCAACGGCCACCTGCACCGCCTGGCATTGAGTTACCGATTCACCAGTCCAGGCTGGGAGTTGTCCGTGGCGCCGGTCCTGGCAGGCTCTTCCAATGCCGGCCGCCACCCCAAGGTGATCGATGCCGAGTTCATCTTCTGGCAGGGCTTCGCCCTTTACCGTCGCCCGTGGGCGCCATCGGTCGACGGGTACTGGGGCGTCTGCCTCGACGACCGGTTTGGTTCGACACGGCTCACACCGGTGTTCGGCATCGATTGGCGCGTCAATGACCAACTGGATGTGACACTCGGTTTCCCGGATACGCGGCTGATCTGGCGCATGCACCCGCGCCTGCGATTGCAGGCGGACATCCATCCGGCCGGCGGCCGCTGGCGCGTGTACGACGATGCCCTCGTGCGTCGAAGCCCGTTCGCGATGGAAAGCTGGCGCCTGCGCGTCGGACTGGCCTTCCGGATCAACCATGCGCACGAACTGATCATCGGCGGTGGCCGGGAAGTCCAGCGCGAGTTCGCGTTTCGCCTCATCGACGGCACCGACCTCCGGACCGAGGCAGGCAACGCCACATTCACCCGGATTGGATGGCGCTGGCGTCGCTAGGATCCGCCCGGTCCCGATTGCTTTCTTTCTTCGCGGCACTATCATTCAAGGACCCCGGCAGGCGGCAGCCGCCGGGGTTTTTGTAAGGGATATCGGAATGCAGTCGGAACACAGCGGGCACGAAAAGGACAGCCTCTACCGGATTCGGCACAGCCTCGCGCATGTCATGGCGCAGGCCGTGCTGGACATGCGGCCGAACTCCACGCTCGGCTTCGGCCCCCCCATTGCCGATGGCTTCTACTATGACTTCATACTCTCCGAGCCGCTGAACGAGGAGGACTTCCCCGAAATCGAACGGCGCATGAAGAAGATACTGAGGTCCGGTCAGCGCTTTTACCGCGAGGAACTCGACGCCGGCGCCGCCCTCGAACGCATCGAGGAGATGGGTGAGCCCTACAAGCGGGAGTACGCCGAAGAACTTCTTGCCGGAGACGACCTCACAGGCCTGTCCTTCTACCGCAACGGGCCCTTCCTCGACATGTGCGAAGGACCCCACGTGGACACCACCCGGGACATCCCGCGCGATGCATTCAAGCTGCGCAATATCGCCGGTGCGTACTGGCGCGGCGATTCCGACAACGTCATGATGACGCGCATTTACGCATGGGCGTTCGCCGACAAGGCGCAACTCGACGCCCATGTCGCCGCCTACGAACTGGCGCTCGAACGCGACCACAAGAAACTCGGCCGCGAACTCGACATCTTCCATATCGACGACATGGTGGGCCGGGGATTGCCCCTGTGGCTGCCCAACGGCACGGTCATCCGGGAGGAACTCGAGAAGCTGGCCAAGGAAATGGAGTTTCGGGCGAACTACCAGCGGGTGGCGACGCCCCACCTCGCGAAGGCTGACCTCTACCGGCAGTCGGGACACCTGCCCTACTACGCGGACGACATGTTCCCGCTTATGGAACTGAAGGAGGCGGACGAGGAAGGTGTCTCAGTGCGCGAAGCGTATGCGCTGCGGCCCATGAACTGTCCCCATCATCACAGCATCTTCGCGGCGCGGCCACGCAGCTACCGGGACCTGCCGCTTCGCCTCGCCGAATACGGCCACGTGTACCGGTTCGAGGAGTCCGGTGCCGTGAGCGGCCTTTTGCGGGTGCGGGGCATGTGCATGAACGATGCCCATATCTACTGTACCGAGGACCAGATCAAGGACGAGTTCAAGGGCGTCATGCAGATGTACACCGACGCCTACGCCGTGCTGGGTCTCACCGACTACCACGTGCGCCTGTCGCGCTGGGATCCCGACGACGCCAAGGGCAAGGACAAGTACGTGGACAACCCGGACGCCTGGGCGTTTTCGGAACGCGTGCTGGCCGAGGTTCTGGCCGAAATGGGCATCGACCATGTCGACGGAGTCGGAGAAGCCGCCTTCTACGGCCCCAAACTCGATATCCAGTGCGTGACGGTGACGGGCCGGGAGGAATCCATCAGCACCGTGCAACTCGACTTCGCGCAGCCGGATCGCCTGGGGCTCTCCTATATCGGTCCCGACGGCGAACCGCATGTGCCGTACTGCATCCACCGCGCCCCCCTCTCCACCCACGAGCGGATGGTGGCGTTCCTGATCGAACACTTCGGTGGCGCATTCCCCACCTGGCTTGCGCCGGTGCAGGTGCGCGTCATCACGGTCTCGGAGCAGTTCGAGGAATACGGACGTTCCGTAGTCGATCGGCTGCGGGCCCGGTATGTCCGTGCCGAGATGGCGGCCTCCGGCGATACCGTGTCGAAGAAGATTCGGGACGGCACGACGCGGAAAATCCCGAACCTTCTGATCGTCGGCGAGCGGGAGCAGGCAGACGGGACCGTCACGCTACGGCGCTACGGGGTCAGACGGCAGGAAACCATGCCGTTCGAGGCGTTCGAAGCGTGGATTCACGAACAGATCACGTCGAGGGCGCTGTCCGGGCACTAGCGGCGCGGGCCGTAGAACGGCACGTGGTGCCGATCGAGGCGCGAGGTGCGGGACGGGCGGGATGGGCGAAACAGAGACTCAGGGCGTGGCTGCCGCCTCGCCTTCGACCATCGCCACCTGTTGGTTGAGTCCGATGTAGTCGAGCAGGATGAGGCCCGTCTCGCGCAACATCGGATCGTCCAGCGGGTTTTCCTCCAGCGGGCTCTGCTCGCTCTCCTCATTCGATTCGCCGTCGGCGATCGGGGTGATCGGTATTGGCGCGTCGCCAAACGCGCCACTCTCGACCTGTGAAAGCGCGTTCCATTCTTCGATGCTTTCGACCAGCGGTTCGCCTCTGGCTTCCAGACGCGCGTTCACGATGGCGAGCCGCCGGCCGTCGTCCGCTTCACGGTCCCTTTCGCGCGTCTCCCTGTTCAACGACAGGTGAGTTCTGGCGCGAAGTTCCGTATCCCGCTCTGTCATGGCGCGAAGATACCGGAAGTCCGGATCGTCCGCGACGCGGCGCAGGTGAGCGGCCTGCAGTTCACGAACGAACGGAGCCACCTCGCCGTTGGCCGAATAGTCCGCCGGGGAAATGCGGTCCCACGGCATCGCATCGTCCAGTGCACTCTCACCTATTCGGTCGATGTCGTACGCCGCCGGCATTTCAATGTCGGGGATCACACCCTGGTGCTGGGTGCTCTGGCCGGAGATGAGGTAGTACTTGGCCTGCGTGATCTTGAGGTGCCCGCGGCTCAACGGCAGCAAGGTCTGCACCGTGCCCTTGCCGAAGGTCCGGCTCCCGGTAATGATGCCCCGCTGATACGCCTGGATGGCACCGGCAAATATCTCGGATGCGGACGCCGACAACCGGTTTACCAAGACCGCGAGCGGTCCACTCCACTCAATGCGCGAATCCGTATCCGGGAACTGCTGCGCGCGCCGCCCCTGGTTGCGAACCTGCACCACCGGACCGGACTCGATGAACAGTCCCGTCAGGCTCTTTGCCTCCTCGAGCGATCCTCCTCCGTTATCGCGCAGGTCCACGACGATGCCTTCCACTCCATCGTCCTTGAGCTCTTCGATCAGCCGGACCACGTCCCGGGTCGTAGCCCTCCCTTCGTCTCTCCGCCTCGCCATGGGGTCGGCATAGAAGGAAGGGATATCGATAACGCCGATCCTGCGCTCGTGCCCGCCAACGTCGTACGCAAGGATTTTCTTCTTTGCAGCCTGATCGTCCAGCATGACCTTGTTGCGGGTGATCTGGACGATCCTGGCATCGGCCTCGACCGCATTCGGTCCGATCACTTCAAGTCTCACAACGGAGCCCTTCGGCCCACGGATGAGGTCCACCACTTCGTCGAGACGCATGCCGACGATGTCTATCAGTTCTCCCGTCTCGCCCTGGCCCACCCCGATGATGCGATCCAGGGGCTTCAACGCGCCGCTCTTGTCCGCCGGGCCCGCGGTGACCAGCCGGCTGATCGACGTGTATTCATCCACCTGATTCAGCACAGCACCGATGCCTTCGAGGGAGAGCGACATGTCTATGTTGAACTGGGCTGTGTTTCGCGGCGAAAAGTACTCGGTATGCGGATCGTAGGTATTAGTGAACGCGTTGATGTAGGTCTGGAATGCCTCTTCGCTTCGGGTCTCGTGCTTGGTCTGCGTCAATTGGCGCAGGCGGTTGCGGTAGCGCTTACCGAGCCTTTCCTCGATGTCTTCGATTTCTTCACCGTCAAGCAACAACTCAAGCGTCCATGCCTTGATGCGCTTGCGCCACAGGGTGTTCATCTCGTCGACGTCGCCCGGCCACGGCGCATTTTCCCGGTCGAGTTCAAGCGACTCGTCCGCCGTGAAGTCAAAGCCATACAGGCCACCGTCGAGAACGGCAAGGACATGCTCAAGGCGTTCGACCATGCGTTGCTGGAAGAGGTTGAAAATGTCGAAAGCCGGTTCCAGGTCACCCTGCTTCAACGCCTCGTCAAGGCTGAACCGATACTCCCCGTCCAGTGCCTCGACATCCCCGGCAAGGAAGTACGCGCGATCCGGATCGAGGCGGTCCAGGTACTTGTCGAAGACCTGCGCCGAGACGCTGTCGTCGATTGCCCTGCGCGGATAGTAGTGATTGTTGCGCAATTCATTGACGATGGAAACCGACGCCCTCGAGTGCGAAGCCAGCGGCTTCAGCGGCTCGTATGCGCGGTCTTCCGCCAGCAGCGCGTCGGACGCGGCGAGCGCGACGACCATTGCGGCGGCGATGGCCCACTGGTATCTCCCCCGTCGCCCGAGGCGTACTTCCAAAAAGGTCACTGCACCTCGCAAACGCGGTCTGACCGGCATTTAGTCCCCCAGGGGTCCCGAAGAGTTCATGGATACGGGCGAACTGTACCCCGAAGCCGGTACATGGAACAATCGTTCCGGTGAGCGGCAGCGAACAAGCCGAGCTGCGGTGAACCTCAACATTCCTGACAAGTGACGGACAAATCCGGAGGACACGTACCCATGCGAACCTGGCATGTACCTTTAGTCGCGGTAATCGCGCTCGCCATCCAGTTCGAGGCCGAGGCACAACGCACGGCCGACACCCGCGCCGAAGGTGAAGCGTTCCTCGCGGAGAACGCAGAGCGCGAAGGGGTAGTGACCCTGGCTTCGGGGCTGCAGTACGAGGTTCTCGCGGAAGGGGACGGGGCGACGCCGAAACGCCGCAGCACCGTGGTGGTGCACTATACCGGCACCCTTGTTGACGGCACGCAGTTCGACAGTTCGCATCAGCGGGGCGTTCCCGCCAGGTTCCCCGTAAACCGCGTCATTCCCGGTTGGACGGAGGCACTACAGCGCATGCAGGTCGGCGACAGGTGGCGGCTCTACATCCCGCCCGACCTCGCGTACAAGGACCGAAAGGACATCCCCATGATTCCCCCCGGCTCCACCCTCATATTCGAGGTCGAACTTCTGGAAGTGCAATGACCCACATTGGCATCGACACCCCTGCGCACCGCGGCATGACCATGAACCGGCCTGGAAGCCACCGGACGCGTTCGGTTGCGCCCGCCTGAGCCTCCCATCCGCACGGTCCTGCTCGCCGCCATCGCGGCAGTGCTGGCCATCGTGTGGCTTGCCAGGAGTTTCGAAATCGAGACCGGTGAACTGACGGGTTTCTTCCTGATGAGCCTGGCGGTAGTCGCGGGCATCGCCGTCATGGCGGCGCTCACCGTCTCGATCACAAAACTGATCCGGCCACGCCGGCGTCAGGACAGGTCGATGAAGAACCGGTCCATCCGCGGCGCGTAGTAGTTGTCGTAATCCAGCGAAAACGCCACCCCGTGGGCGCGGCCCAGGATGCGTTCTCGCGCGACGGGACCGATCCTGCGAAAGTCTCCGCTGTTGTCCCGATTGTCCCCAAGCATCAGGTACTGGCCGTCCGGCACAGTGAAACGCCGGAACGACGAGTAGCCCGGATCGCTCGGATACCGCATTACCATGATGGTGCGCGACTGGCCCAGGATCGTCTCCCGCAGAATCCGATGCGCGCGCGAGGGGCGTATCTTGAGGTCGGCGCACTCCTCATCGGTCAGGGTTTCGTAGGTGGCCTCCACCCCGTTGACGATGAGCCTGTTGCGGCGCAGTTCAACCGTGTCGCCCGGCACGCCGATCACCCGCTTGATGAACTGGCGCCCGTCGACCGGATTGAGGAACGTGACGATGTCTCCACGTTCGGGGTCCGACCATTGCGCGATCCGCGCCAGCGTGAACGGCACCCGAAGGCTGTACGCCAGTTTGTCAACGACGATCCGCTCGCCGGTGAGGATCGTCGGCTTCATAGAGCCGGACGGCACGTGGTTCCAGTCGGCGATGGCGGAACGAAACAACAGCATGACCGCCACAAACAGCACGAACCCGCGCCAGTCGAGCCAGATTTTCCATAGTTTGCGGGTCAAGTCAGAAGGCTCGCCGGCAGGGCCTTGGGGGAGACGCATGGGCTAGGAGGATGCGCCGTAGAACGGCACGTCAGTGCCGATCAAGGCGTAGCATCCGGGACGGGCGGGATGGGCGACAAAGAGCGCTTGGGCGGGGATCAGAGACGGCACGCCCGAAGGGCTGACGGATTTCATGGCGCTATGGTGTGGACTACGCCTGGCTACTTTCGAACTTCGCCAACTGCTCCGGGGAGGCCTCGCCCTGGTACTTCGATTTCCACTCGGCATACGGCATCCCGTAGACGATTTCCCGGGCCGCCTCGTAGTCGATCTCCCGGCCCTCTTCGCGGGCCGCTTCGACGTACCACTTGGAAAGACAGTTCCGGCAGAACCCCGCGAGGTTCATGAGATCAATGTTCTGCACGTCCTTGTTCGCATCGAGATGCGTGACGAGGCGGCGGAACACGGCCGCTTCGATCGTCCGGGTCCCGGCTTGGTCGCGGTCGTCGGGCATGGTGTACTTCTCAAACGGTTACTGACGGTGCGGATGATAATCCCATGCTAGACCTGCTCGCCAATCCAGAGGTGTGGATCGCCTTCCTGACCCTGACGATGCTCGAGATAGTGCTCGGCATCGACAATATCGTCTTCATCTCGATCCTCACGGGACGCCTCCCGCCCCACCAGCGGGCCCCGGCCCGCTACCTCGGCCTTGGCCTCGCGATGTTCATGCGCATCGGTCTCCTGGCATCGCTCGCGTGGATCATGGGCCTGTCAGCCGATCTGTTCGAGATCTTCGGCCACGGCGTGTCGGGACGCGACATCATCCTGGTCGGCGGCGGAGGTTTCCTGCTCGCGAAATCGACCCTCGAGATGCACAACGCCCTCGAGCACAGCGTCAGCGAGACCGCCGGCGTGCCGGTCGCGACCTTCGGGGCCGTTCTCGTGCAGATCGGCCTGATCGACATCGTGTTCTCGCTCGACTCCGTGATAACCGCCGTCGGACTGGTGGACGAGCTTCCCGTGATGATCGCGGCGATCATCGTCGCCGTGCTGGTCATGATGGTCGCCGCCGGCCCGGTCAGCAGGTTCATCGAGGACCATCCGACGCTCAAGATGCTGGCACTCTCGTTCCTGCTGGTGATCGGCCTGATGCTGGTGGCCGAGGGATTCGGCGTCTCGGTGCCGAAAGGCTACATTTACTTTGCGATGGCCTTCTCACTGCTGGTGGAGCTGTTGAACATCCGCGCGCAACGGGATCCTGTCAAGCTGCGCAAGACGCAACTCGCGGACCTGGTGCGGCCCACCGGGTAAAGGTGTAGAAGTGAGGTGAGGGCTGCTAGCTCGGCCTGTCTCGCAGGAAGACGAACTCGTCCCTCGAAGACTCGGCGTCGCAGTAGCGGTATCCGCCCCAGTCGAAGTCCTTGAGACCCCTCATCGTGTCGATGCGGTTCTTCACGATGAAACTCGCCATCAGCCCCCGCGCCTTCTTGGCGTAGAAGCTGATGAACTTGTAGCGGCCGTTCTTCAGGTCCTTGAAGACCGGCCGGACAACCCGGTTCGCCCCGATGCGACCGGGATCGAGAACGTCCCAGTATTCGTTGGACGCGAGATTCACCAGCAGTTTCGAGCGGTGCCCTTCGAGTTCGGCCGCGAGCGCATCGGACAACCTGTCGCCCCAGAATTCGTAGAGGTTGCCGCCGCGCGGATTGGGCAGCGACACCCCCATCTCGAGGCGATAGGGCTGTATCAGGTCCAGGGGCTTCAACACACCGTACAGTCCGGAGAGAATCCGTACCCGCTTCTGTGCCCAGGTGAAGTCGCGCTCCGAGTAGTCCCAGGCCTGCATGCCCACGTAGACATCGCCACGAAACGCGAGCGCCGCCTGCTTGGCGTTGTCCCGGGTGAACGGCAGCGCCCACTCGTTGTAGCGGTCGCAGTTGAGCTCGCCCAGCTTCGTGCTGATGCCCATCAGGTCCGAGACTTCACCCGGGGACAGGTCCTTGAGTTCATCGATCAGCAACCGGGCGTCGTCGAGAAACTCGGGCTGCGAGAACTTGCGCGTCGTCGGCCTGGACTCGAAGTCCAGCGACTTGGCTGGAGAGATTACCAACAGCATGGGATGACCCCCTTGTCGCGAGGCGCTTTCACTACTCGGACTATTGTAAAGGGGCGCATCCTCACCGCCAAACTCAGGCACCTACCTCAGAACCTTTGGGCTCCGCCAGTATGTCTGCGTGGGCATTGTCCGGTCCTATACCCGCCAACATCTCCTTCTCACTGTACGGGAACTGTAGTGCGCCCAGTTTCTCAACGGCGGATTTGACCACGAGCCCCTCATTGCTCACATCGACCGCGACCTTGGTGTCCGCCTCCAAATGCGCCATTTCCGCCATCGCCTTCATCAAAACTCGAGTTTCTTCTGCACAGCCGTGGCGTCCTTCGTCGCGTCCGCCGTAATGTATCTGAAAACCGACTCAAGCGTCCTGACTCCGACGCCCTTTTGCGCCCCCAACTGGGCAATCGATCTGACCTCCTCCCGATCCATTGCCTCGCGAATCGCCGCCACGCGATCCAGTCGCAGACCCGTTGCCATGGAGATCATTTCATCGGACGTCGTGTCGAGTCGCTGCTTGCATTCAGCGTAAAGATCGTCTTCCGCGGCAGGGTCGTATCGATAGATATCGATATCAATGTCATCACACGCATACAAATGTTGCGCCATGATTCCAATAGCTCGTTCCTCAGGAATCTTGCCGTTCAAGGCGCCAAGCACAGGGAATGCGATCGATACAATTCGGCAACGCTGATAAGTGTCGACGAAACGTTCCAGTCCTTGATGCAGGTATTCCTCCTTGGATGGATGTTTCCAGTCCTTTTTTGTGGGGAAATTGAGTACCCAGCGACGCTCTTTTCCGTTCGTCGGCCTGTAGAGCCAAAGCTTTCCAACTTTCAATTCGCCACTTGCGCAATGGTCCACATACTGCCTGAACATGTCCGGATGACGCAGTCGGAACTCCAGTGCGATGCCCGCACCCATCACACCATTGCAGTTCACGGTGTTCACCAGCGTCTGGCGGTCACTGTTGAACAGATTGCCTTTCAATACCCGCAGCATTTCAGGACTCCGAGAAGAACCAGTCTGGCCTGACGCTAATGTCACCAAGTCGCGTCGCCACCCGCGCTACTGCCAAGGAATCCTGATTCTGGACCACAATCTTGCTCACAAGAGCAAAAGGTAGCACTCTCGGCACCAGAACTTCGGCACAGCGCTTTCGGCGACCGTCGACAAAATCTCGCCAGTATTCGGCATGGAGACATTCCCAATCGAGTTGGTCCAGATTCTCAAGATCGTCGAAGAACCCCGTACTTCGTGACGCCGCGTTTCCATCCGTGAAAATCGTACCGGAAATCAGCATGACGAACTTGTCGACATAGAGGATTGCGAGTTCCTTCTGCACATTCGATCTTCTGTACAACATGGGATTTCGCGCACGAAAATATAGTGGAACATAGTCGTGCAATGACCTGCCGTGGACCGGGTCGCGCCGTGACCGACGCTGGTTCACATTTGGGTCGGAGACGTCTACCGGGTCATGGTCCGCATGGGCTTGGTTGTGCGGCTTCAATCCGGAAAGGGCAATCGACTCCAGGTTACTTCGATGCGTGATATGGAAGAGATAAGAAATCCCATGATGCTCGGTGAGTTGGCGAAAGCGTTGCTCGCTCGTCACCGTGTCCGCTCACGCCGTTGGACCATCCCCCGGCCAACCACTTCCTTGGCCCGCAGTCCGACAGCCACACTCGCGTACATTCGGAGAATCACTTATCCCCCGAACCCCCGGATCGCTTCCCGCGCCGCATCGATCAGCGGCGTCGGGTAGACGCCCATGACGAGGATGGCGAGCCCGAGGATCGCGACAGTGGCGGGCCCCCACCACGATATTGCCGCTTCGTCGCCGGCCTCCATCTGCCTGGTCATGCCGAACACGATGCGCAGGTAGTAGTAGACGCCGATGGCGCTGCCGATCACCAGCGCCCAGACCAGGAGCCAGAGGCTGCCTTCGACGCCGGCGGCGAACAGGTAGAACTTGGCGATGAAACCGACCGTGAGCGGAATGCCTGCCAGGGACAGCGCCGCGGCCGCAAGCACCGCGGCCAGCAGCGGCCGGCGCCAGAACAACCCCTCGTAGTCAGCCAGGTCTTCGACGTCTTCGTCAGTGGACAGGACCGTCATGACACCGAATGCGGCCAGGGTCATGGCGAAGTAGCCGACGATATAGACCATGCCGGTCTCGGCCGCCATCTCCGGCCCGGCGGCGGACGCGACCGCCAGCACCGCGATCAGCAGGTAGCCCATGTGTGCAATCGAAGAATAGGCGAGAAGCCGTTTCAGGTTGTCCTGCAACAGCGCGAGCACGTTGCCCACCACCATGGAAACGATAGCGATGAGCGACAGTCCGAAGAACAACGCTTCCTGCGCGAGCACCTCCGTGGTTACGGCGTAGCGGATCAGCAGGGCCGCGACGGCGCCCTTGGAAACCGTCGCCACGAATCCGGTGACCGGCGCGGGCGCACCCTGATAGACATCCGGCGTCCACATGTGGAACGGCACCAGCGAGAGCTTGAAGGCGAGTCCCGCGAGGATCATGCCCTGGCCGACGCGCAACAGCGCACCGTCGCCGGCCAGGGCGTCGAACTGCATGGACTCGGTCTCGCCGTAGACCAGGGCCATGCCGAACAGGATCGTCGTCGAAGCCACACCCGACAGCACCAGGTACTTGATCGCGGCTTCCAGCGGGGGCCGCCCGGTGTCGGGGTAGGCGATCATGGCGTAAAGCGAAATCGAGAGGATCTCCATCCCCAATAGAAACGCACCGAAATGGGCGGCGGCGCCCATCGTCATGGCGCCGAGGGTCGCTGTGAGCAACAGGATGTAGAACTCTTCCCGCTGCGCGGCGCGCCGATCAACGTAGCCGAATGTCAGCACCGCGGTCGCGGTGGCAGCCAGGACAAACAGCGCGGTGAAAAAGTGCGCGTAACCGTCCACGAGCACGAAACCGTCGATCAGTTGCGTGCCCGCTCCGGCAGCGAAGCCGACCGAGGCGAGCGTTGCCAGCAGCACCGCCAGGGTCAATGCCAGGGTGACCGGTCCGCGGCGGACAAACGAAATCGCCAGCAGCATCAGCGTCACGCCGCCGGTCAGGACGATATAGGGCGCGAGCGCCGTGAGGGCCGATCCCGTCATGGCGCGACCTGCCAGAGCGTCTGCACGATGGGCGCCGACAGGTCGAGCAGTTCCTGCGGGTGAATCCCGATCCAGACCAGGCCCGCCATCATCAAGGCCATCACGCTCATTTCACGAAAACCGAAGTCGCGCATCGAAGGCACATCCGGATTCGGCGTTCCCTGGAAGGACCGCTGCATGAGGTAAAGCCCATAGACGGCGGCCACGACGACGCCGAGGGCGCCGGCGACGGTCAGCGGGATGTTGGCCTTGAACGCTCCCACCAGGACCAGGAATTCGCCGACGAAGTTGCCGAGGCCCGGCATGCCCACCGACGCGATGACGAAGAACATCGTCACGGCGCCCATGCGCGGCGCGCGCGTCCACAATCCTCCCATGTTCGACATCTCCCGGGTGTGCAGGCGTTCCTGCAGCGCACCGGCCATCATGAAAAGCGCCGCGGTGGAGAAGCCGTGGGCGATCATGGTGACCACTGCCCCCTGCACCGCCACCTCGTTGACGACCAGCGCACCGCCGACCTCGTAGAAGGCAAAGACGCCGAGCAGGACAAAGCCCATGTGGGCCACGGAGCTGTATGCGACCAGCCGCTTGAAGTCCGACTGGCTGTAGGCCATGAAGCCGCCGTAAAGAATGCTCAGGGCGCCGAGGAACATGGCCCACACGGCGAAATCGGCCGAGGCCTCCGGGAAAAGCGGCACCACGAACCGAATCAACCCGTACGCGCCGGTCTTCAGCAGGATGCCGGCGAGTATGACGCTGCCCGCCGTGGGCGCCTGGGTGTGCGCGTCCGGCAACCAGGTGTGGAACGGCACCCCCGGGAGCTTGACGACGAAGGCGGCGAAGAACCCCAGCATCACCAGGAACGCGATGTCGCTGCCGAGCTCCGCGTCCAGCAGATCGTGATAGTTGAACGTGATATTCCCGGTCGCGGCGTAGTTCAGGTACACCAGCGCCAGGATGGCGAACAGCATCAGGAGTCCGCTGATCTGGGTGAACAGGAAGAACTTCATCGAGGCATACGCCTTGTCCTCGTGCCCCCAGATGGCGATAAGGAAGTACATGGGAATGAGCATGACTTCCCAGAAGAAGAAGAACAGGAACAGGTCCAGCGCCGTGAAGACGCCGACGACGCCGGCCATCACCCAGAGGATATTGAACTGGAAGAACCCGGGCCGATGCTCTACCTCAGTCCATGAAGACACCACGGCGACGATGCCGAGGAACAGCGTCAGCGCCACCAGCAGCTGCGACAGGCCGTCCATGGACAGCACGACATTGATGCCGAAGCGCGGAATCCACGGAATGTACTGATTCGCATAGCCGTCGCCGACCATGAAAGCGCCGACCCACGCGAGCGTCACGATGAAGGTGGCGAGGCTGATCCACTTGGGGGCCGCAGGGTGGACCCTTTCGGACAGGCCCGCGACCACGCCGGCACCGAGCATGACGAGGATCAGGGCGAGAATATTCACCTAGAGCACTCCCGCCACGAGAAACACCACGGCGAGCCCCAGCGCCATGTTCACGGCGTACCACCGCAAACGGCCCGTCTGCGTCAGCACCACGACCTGGTGCAGCCTCCGCATGACAACCACCGTGCCCCGGTACACGAAGTCGACCGCGTCGGGTTTGTTGATCCGGGCGAGCCACACAAACGGTGCCACGAACAGGCGGTCGTATACCCAGTCGAAGCCCCAGCCGCCAAACCAGAACCGCCCGATGGCGTTGGGTTCGGGCGCGGCCTCCGCCTCGCCGGCGTTGCGGTAGAGCAGGTAGCCGACCACGATGCCTGAGAGCGGCACGAGCACCGTCACCAGCGGAATCGCATCGAAGTGCGAAAACTCCTTCAGCGGACCGAGCTGCCCGTCGAGAATGCCAAAGCCCAGCCAGCCGCCACCCACCGAGAGCACGAGGAGCACGAGAAGCGGACCCCACATGTTGATCCGCGAGGGATCGTGGGGCTCCGTCTTCGTCCTGCCGAAGAAGGTGATGAGCATCATGCGTGTCGTGTAGAGCGACGTCATGAAGGCGGCAGCGACCGCACCCACCCAGAACACGGCGCCATAGTCCCATGCGCTGACGACGATGGCGTCCTTGCTGTAGAACCCGGACGTCAGGGGGAACGCGACCAGCGCCGCCGATCCCACCAGCATGCTGAGAAATGCAATGGGCATCTTCCGCCAGAGACCGCCCATCCTGAACATGTCCTGCTCATGGTGCAGCGCCAGGATGACCGATCCGGACGCAAGGAACAGGAGCGCCTTGAAGAATGCATGGGTCATCAGGTGGAAAATGGCCGCCGACCAGGCGCCGACGCCGAGCGCGAGGAACATGTAGCCGATCTGGCTCATGGTCGAGTAGGCGAGCACGCGCTTGATGTCGCGCTGCATCAGCGCCGTGAAAGACGAGATGAACAACGTGGCCAGCCCCACGCAGGCGACCGCCAGTTGCGCCTCCGGCGATAGCAGGAACAGGTCGTGCGTGCGTGCGATGAGGTATACGCCAGCGGTCACCATCGTCGCCGCGTGAATCAGCGCGGACACCGGCGTCGGACCCGCCATGGCGTCCGGCAACCAGGTCTGCAGCGGCACCTGCGCCGACTTGCCAACGGCACCGCCAAGCAGCAGCAGGGCGATCAGCGTCGCCATGGAAGAACCTTCGGGCCAGGCTTCGCTCGCACCAGCCATGGCATCCGCTATGTCGATCGTGCCGAACTCGCGGAACAGAAGGAACAGGCCGAGCAGCATGGCCGTGTCGCCCACGCGCGTGACGACGAAAGCCTTGCGCGCGGCGTAGCCGTTCTCGGGGTCGTTGTGGAAGAAACCGATCAGCAGGTAACTGCAAAGTCCCACGCCCTCCCAGCCGAGGAACAGGACCAGCAGGTTGTCGCCGAGCACCAGCATCAGCATGGCGAAGACGAACAGGTTCATGTAGGCGAAGAACCGGCTGTAGCCCTCCTCCTCCCACATGTAGCCCGTGGCGTAGAGGTGGATAAGGAACCCGACGCCCGTGATGACGCCCATCATGACCAGGGACAGTGCATCGAGGTACAGGCGAATGGCCGGCGCGAAGGCGCCGACATCCATCCAGGTCCACATCTCGTAGGTGTGGCTCGAAAGACCCGAGCGCTGGAACTCGAGTCCGACGACGAACGCAATGACCGCCGACAGGCCCACCGAACCCGCGCCAACGATGCCAACGATGCGCTTGTCCAGCCTGCCCTCGGTCAGCAGCAGGATCAGGGAGCCGGCGAGCGGGGCCAGCGGAACGAGCCACAAGAGATCCATCGACTACCCGCTTAACTCGCCTGCGGTATCGATGTCGAGGCTGTCGAAGCGCCGCTCCAGCTGCAAGACCAGGCCGAGCGCCACGGCGACCTCCGCCGCCGCGAGCGCCAGGATCAGCATGAACATGATCTGCCCGTCGGGTTGCCCCCACTTGGCACCCGCCGCAATGAAGGCCAGCCCGCACGCGTTCATCATGATTTCGAGCGACATCAGGAGGAAGATCACGTTGCGCCGAACGAGCACGCCGACCAGGCCCATGACGAACAACGCTGCGGCAAGCGCCAGGACGTGTTCGATCGGGATGACGGGGACTGTCACGGCCTGTTCTCCCTCGATGACTCCTCCCGCCGATCTCCCAAGTACCGCCGTCCGAGGTGATAGGCGCCGATCAGCGCGGCAAGCAGCAGCATTGCCGCCAGTTCGACCGCCAGCAGGTACTTGCCGAAGAGCGCCGTGCCGACCTCCTTGGGCCCGACCATCGTCCCTTCCGTGGTTCCGGGGGCGCCTGCGACGATGACATAGAGCATCATCAGGAACAGCACCCCGACCAGGATCGACGGTCCCACCCACATGCCGGGCTGCAACCACAGGCGTTCGCGCTCCGCCGAGCGCCTTCCGAGGTTCAGCATCATCACGACGAACAGGAACAGCACCACGATGGCGCCGGCGTAGATGACGATCTCGAGGGCGGCGGCAAACGGCGCGCCGAGAAGGAAGAAGATCACCGCGATGGACAGCAGCGAGACCACGAGGTAGATCAACGCATGCGCGGCGTTGCGCCGCGTGATGACGAGCGCGGTGGATGCGAGCGCCACGGCCGCCGCGATGTAGAAAAGTGCGAGCGCCACTACCCCGGACCTCTCGCCGCTGTTCTTGTTGTTGGTCGAGCGGTCAAGGCATCAGGCTCCGGAAATCCGTCGGAGGTTCCTCGTTCAACGCCTCGCCCTTGTCCTTGCCCTCGATGGTCTTGCCGGCCACGCCCCAGAAACTGTAGTCGGGATACTTGCCGGGGCCGTTGATCAGCAGGTGTTCCTTCTCGTAGACCATGCTGTCCCGGTTGTACTCGCAAAGCTCGAAGTCGGGGGTGAGCTGGATCGCATAGGTCGGACACGCCTCCTCGCACATGCCGCACATGATGCAGCGCGAGAAGTTGATGCGGAAAAACT
>JAPPGA010000021.1 GCA_028821515.1 Gammaproteobacteria bacterium
ACTGGATCACCTCCTCGCGCCGCTCGTGCTCGAAGTCGACGTCGATGTCCGGCGGTTCGTTGCGCTCCTTCGAGATGAAGCGCTCGAACAGGAGGTGCATGCGCGACGGGTCCACTTCGGTGATGTGCAGGCAGTAGCAGATCGCCGAGTTGGCCGCGGAGCCGCGGCCCTGGCACAGGATGTTCAGGGAGCGCGCGTATCGCACGATGTCGTGCACGGTGAGGAAGAAGTGCTCGTAGGCGAGCTGCCTGACGAGTGCGAGTTCCTTTTCGACGAGGGCGGTGACGTCGTCCGGCATGCCGTCCGGCCAGCGTTCGGCGGCGCCTTCGTATGTGAGCCGGCGCAGGTGCTCGTGGGCCTCGACGCCGGTTGGGACCAATTCCTCCGGGTATTCGTAGCGCAGTTCGTCGAGGGAGAAGTCGCAGCGCCGGGCGATCTGGACGGACTCTTCCAGCATCTCTTCGGGGTAAAGCTCGAGGAGACGGTCGATGGGGCGCAGGTAGCGTTCGCCGTTCGCCTGCGCGGTGGTGCCCAGTTCCGCCACCGTCGTCTTGTTCGCAGTCGCGGTGAGCACGTCCTGCAGGGGCTTGCGGTGCGCGTCGTGCATGTGGACGTCGTTGCTGGCGACGATGGGGAGATCGAGGCGCGTCGCCAGGGTGAGGGCGTTGGCGGTCTTGTCGAGGTCCGTGGGTTCGAGGAAGAGTTCGAGGGCGATCCAGAGCTGCGGCAGGCGTTCGCGGAGCAGGCGGCCTTCGGCCATCAGGTCGCCGATGGGTTTCACGCCTGGGATCCAGAGCGCGAAACATGCATCAACTGCGCCTTCCAAGTCTTTGATGCTTAAGGCGTATTCGCCCTTGGGGCTGCGGCGGCGTGCCTTGGTGATCAGGCCCCCGAGCTGGCCGTAGGCGAGGCGGCTCGGCGCCAGCAGCACCAGGTGGATGTCCTCGTCGAGGTGGAATTCGGCGCCGACGATGAGGTCGATGCCGTGGCCCTCTTCCTGGCACGCCTTCGCGGCCATGTGCGCCCGCACCGCGCCGGACACGGAGCACTCGTCGGTGATGGCGATGGCGGCGTAGCCGAGATCGTGGGCGCGCTTGACGAGTTCCTCCGGGTGCGATGCGCCGCGCAGGAAGCTGAAGTTCGAGACCGCGTGCAGTTCGGCGAACGCCGGCTGCGGCTTTTCAGGCAAATCAGGCGAATGCTCAGGCGAAGTAGCCATGGAGGAACCATGCTCCGCGTGCGTTCTGGCGGTCTTCGCTGCGCCGTTCTGCGCCGGATCTCCGATTTGCGTATATCCAGCACTGCGCGCCACTTCTGTGCACGGCGATGAAGTAGTCCCTTGCGACGGTCTCGCCCCACCAGCCGGACTCGATGCGCTCGGGACCGCTCAAACACTGGAAATGATTGATGTCGATGGGGCGGGGCGGTTCGAAGAGCCATAGTGGCCTCGGGTGGAATGACCCTTCTGGAGGCGTGCCGCGTTTCGCGTTGGGTGAGCGTGGCGTCCAGGCGAACTCGGGACGGTGGTCGTCCGAGAGCGCGAGTCCCTGCAGGGCGTCCCGCCCGAGACGCGCCGAGATCAGGTCGACGAGTTCCATCGGGAGGCCCTCGGACGCCTGCTTCGCGCCGAAGAGATCGGCGGGGCCTATCTGCTCTGGCCGCACGGGTTCGGCGGCAGCGACAGCGAGACGGATGCTCATCACTTCTTCCGGCACTTCCTCGCCTTCGAGCGCAAGTTTGCTTACGGCCAGGATGCCCTTGGCGTCGAGTCGGGGATCGGCGAATTTCGCCGTGAGTTCGCATCCGTCTCGCCCGTCGTTTCCGCCGCCCAGTGGTTCGAAGCGCCATGTCAGGCTGCGGACGCCGAGCTGTTTCGCGGAGAGCCAGGTGGCGAGTTCCGAGACCAGGCGGCGCATGGGGAAGAGCAGGGCTTCCTTGTCCGGGACCGGTTCGATGAGGTGCAGGGATGAAGAGAACTTCTCTCTCGGGACGATGGGGCGCACCGGGTCCGGCGCGTCGCCGGCGAGGCGTGCCAGGTAGCCCTGAAGCGCGACTCCGAAACGTGCGCCGAGTTCGTCCCGGGGCAGGTCCAGGAGTTGGCCGAACTGGAATATGCCCATGTTGGCGAGGCGCTCTATATCCCGAGCCTCGATCTCGGCGCCCGCGCATTCGAGCGGCGCGGCGCGCAACGCGTCGAAGCTCCTGTCCGCGGCGACGTTGGGGATTCCGGCGCGGGCGAGGACCATCGACGCTGCTGGCGTGCGCGCGGCGGCGATACGCGCTGCGTGTCCGAGCCGTTGCAGGAGTGCGAGGAGGCTGGCGGCGAGTGCTTCGGGGCCACCGAAGAGTTTCAGGCTTGCACCCGCATCGAGAACGAGGCAGTCCTCTGCCGGTATACCGACACGAGGGGAGTATCGGTATGCGGCTTCCGCCAGCAGGCGTAGTCGCCTCTGCTCCCCGTCGATGTCGCGGTTGAAGTGCTTGAGGTCGGCGGCGATGCTGCGGGCAGTGGCAAGGGTCGAGCCGGGTGCGATGCCGGCGTCTTTTGCCGGAGCGTTCAGGAGCGACACCTCCTTGCCGTCCATGAGAACGGTGGGACGATCGCGCTCGTTAGGACTTGCGGGGTACCGGCGCTCGAAGATCTCGAGGCCGAGATGCGGCAGGTGGACGCCGTACCAGAGCGCGGTGGACTGCGCGAACGCCGACGCTATTTGTTCGCGTCGATCGCGTTGATCGCGCGGCAGTCCGGCGGCGGCCTGTCCCATGCTTCTTTTTCGGCTAGTTGGCCAGGTCGCCAGCTACGAGGCCGTGCGATACCCGCCCGCGTTCGCACGTCCATGGCTATGGCGCCAGAATGCGAGCTGTTCTCCGACGGCCGCCCGTTCGCGGCGAATGGGCGCATGGCCGATGTCGAGCGCGATGCGCGACGTGGGCCAGCCGCCCCGGCGCTTCAGTATGGTGAACGCCAGGCGGTCGCATCTCCCCGCAGGTTCGCTCTCGACCAGGATGCGGAGCTCCGCCATCGACGCCTTGTCGGCGGCCGAGGCGGGGCGGAACAGCGTTGTCCAGGTACGCCCCGTCACGGCTGCGAGCTGCAGGCGGCGGATATCGGTGGTCGTGAGCGCCGACTCGTCGAGCCAGGCGAGGGCGGCGCTCGACGCGCCGGTCTTCAGCGCCTGCTCGAGCGCCCACAGCGCCTCGCGATGGCTTTTCGGATGGATCAGCAGCACCTTGTTCACATCGATGCCCGCCCGGGCGAGCGCCGGTGCGTAGGGCACGAAAGGCGGGTTGATCCAGGTGATCCAGCGCGCTTCGTTGCGGCTGAGACGTGTGAGGGCGGATGCCAGGAGCCTCAGTTCCCCGACGCCGTGGATGTCGCACAGGAGTTCCATCAGGCCCGCGGCGGGCCAGCCGCCGCCGAACAGCAGTTCGTCGAGTTGGTCAAACCCCGTGGCGTGGTTTTTTGCGGAATTGAGGCGCCGATTCGGGTCCGTCGCGAGTTCGCGCGCCCTCCAGAGATCCGGGTGATCCGGCAAGCGAGGTTGGATATGCATTACTGTGTTTCCATACAGGGGCCGGACAGGCTACCCTGTATCGATGTACAGTATCAAGTCATGGTTTGGCGGTAGTGCTCTTCGGCGGCGGCTTACACAAGATGCAGTGGTAGAGCACATCAGCATCCGCGAATGCTGATGCAAAAGGCGCACCTGCCATGCGTACTATTTGTGTGGTGGGTCAGACTGGCTCGCTCGATGTGCCTGATCAACGTTGGCCGAGGCCTTTGCAAAGGAGTACGATACACCTATCAATACACCTTCGAGCTTGAAGATGCGTACAAACATCGTCCTGGACGACGACTTGGTCGAGCAGGCGTTTGCGCTCACCGGTATTAGAACGAAGCGCGAACTCGTGCATGTGGCGCTCCGCGAACTGGTGCGCCAGCGGCAAAAAAAGGACCTCTTCGACTTGGCTGGCAAGGTAAAGCTGCGTCCGGACTTCGACCACAAGGAGATGCGACGGCTCCGTGACGGTTCTGATTGACACGTCCGTGTGGGTCGATGTGCTTCGTGATGCGAGCGGGGCAACTGCAGACCGGGTGAGATCTATCGTCGATGACGACGAGGTGGTCCTCACGCGTTTTAACCAGTTGGAGTTGTTGCAGGGTGCCATCGACGAACGGGAGTGGACCACCCTGTCCGGCTATCTTGAGGGTCAGGATTACCTGGAAGCCGGCGCCGACACTTGGCGCGCTGCAGCTCGAATCTACTACGAGTTGCGCCGGAGAGGACGAACGGTGCGTAGCGCGATCGACTGTTGCATCGCGCAACTCGCGATCGAACACGAGGCTCTACTGCTCCACAAGGATCGCGATTTCGAGACCATAGCGGAGATCCGGCCGCTCGCGGCACAACGCATTTCCCTCGCCGCGGGCCAAGCCTGACGGTTGCCTCGAAGTCAATTTCGAACTCGGCACCCCCTCCCATTGACAAGTGACATAGTGCATATTACGGATTATCACTAGAGGGATCCCGCCATGCTCATGCACAATGCGCCTCATCCTGGCGCGTTCATCAGGCGTCAGTGCCTGGAACCCCTCGGATTGACGGTAACTGAAGCGGCGAAAGGACTTGCGGTGTCGCGCAACACGTTCTCCATGCTTCTCAACGGCCGCCTCGGCATTTCTCCCGAAATGGCCATTCGGTTGTCGCAGGCTTTCGGCGGTAGCCCCGAGAGCTGGCTGCAACAGCAGATGCAATACGATCTCTGGCACGCACAGCAAGACCGGGAAGAGATTGCGATCCGTAAATTTGTTACCGCTTGATCCGCCGTCAGCGGTCGAGGAAGCTCCCCCGGCTGAGGGCTCCGATCTACATCACATTCCTCCTAAACCCTCAATTCGATAGTAAAACCATCGAAACAACCCCATAAAATAATAATATAATGCCGCTTTTGCCGGGTATTAGGCTTCATGCACCGCCGTCAACTCGACACCCTCAAAGACTGGCTGCGCTCGCCCTACCGCAAGCCCCTCGTGATTCGGGGAGCGCGTCAGGTCGGCAAGTCCACCCTCGTGGAACTGCTTGCCGGAGAGGACGATGTGGACGCCGAGCTGTTCGCCGTCAACCTGGAGCGGTATCCGCAACTCGCCCAGGCATTCAATGACAGCCATCCCCGGGAAATGTTGAACCTGATGCAGGCGCTGACCGGCGCGCCCGCACTATCGGATCGCAGCATGCTCTTCCTGGACGAGATTCAGGCCGCGCCCGCCGCGTTTCCCATGCTCAGGTACTTCCTGGAGGACATGCCGGAACTTCCGGTCATCGCGGCCGGATCGCTCATGGAGTTCCTGTTGTCCAGTCATTCGTTCCCGATGCCGGTCGGCAGGGTCGAGTACCTGAACATGGGACCGATGACCTTTACCGAATTCCTGGCCGGAATCGGCGAATCGGCGCTTGCCGAAGAGATCGGCGGATTCGAGTTCGACCCGACCGGAGAGGCACCCGAATCGCCGCATCCCCTGGTTCACAAGCGCCTCCTGGAACTTCTGAAGCTGTACCTTTTTGTCGGCGGCATGCCCGAGGCCGTGCGGGTTTATGCGGAAACCCGCGACCTAAACGCGGTGAGCGGCGTTCATGCCAGCATCATCGAGACCTACCGGGACGACTTCCCGAAATACGCCGCCCGGAGAGACTTGACCCGAATGCTCGGCGTATTCAACTTCGCCGCGATGCAGGTCGGGCGAAAAGTGAAATACAGCAATATCTTTCCCGATCAACAGAGCGCCACGCTACGCCGGGACATAGACATCCTCGCGATGGCGCGCGTGATCTCCAGGGTGACGCACAGTCACTGCTCCGGCCTGCCGCTGCAGGCAGATCTGAAGGAGAACTTCTTCAAGCTCATATTTCTGGATGTCGGCCTGATGAACGCCGTGTGCGGGCTCAACTGGGCCACGATTTCGGGGCAAACAGACACCAGGCTGGTCAACGAGGGGACCAACGCCGAACAGTTTGTCGGCCAGCATCTCTCAGAAATGCTCGCACAGCGTCCGAACCGCGAGTTGACCTACTGGCTGCGCGAAGGGCGGTCCAACAATGCGGAAGTGGACTACGTCGCGGAATTCGGCGGCCGCATCGTGCCCATCGAGGTCAAGGCGGGACGCGCGGGCGCCCTGAAATCCCTGCACCAGTTCGCCGCTGAAAAGCGCCCGGACCTTGCCGTGCGCTTCCATCTCGCCGAGCCCTCGGTGCAAATGATCGAGGCCCGTGCGGTCACGGCTTCCGGTGCGACACCCGTGCGATACCGTCTGCTCTCCCTGCCGCTCTACCTGGTTGAACGCCTTCCGAGCCTCGTGGACAGGGTGGGTTGAACGAGCTGCCGGGCGGAATGTCGTTTCGCCGGATTCGAGAGTCGTGACGCGCGCTTCCGGCAGGGGCACTTGCCTTGACCCGCACTTCCGCTTTGGTGGCGGCCATTTGTGACGGGTACGATACGACCATGCGAACCGCCCCTGCCGTCAAGGACATCCTGCTCGCCGGTGCCGGGCACAGCCACGTCCAGGTGCTGCGCCGGTTCGGCATGCGGCCCGAACCGGGACTGCGCCTCACCATCGTCGCGCGCGAAGTCGAGACGCCTTATTCGGGGATGCTGCCCGGGCACGTCGCGGGCGTCTACAAGGCGGGCGAACTGCATATCGATGTCGCGCGCCTGGCGCGCTTCGCCGGCGCGAACTTCATCGCGGGGGAGGTGACCGGCGTCGAACCCGATCAGAACCGCGTGCTGCTGCGCGGCCGTCCGCCGATGCGCTACGACATCCTGTCGATCAACACCGGCGGCGTTCCTGGCGGCGGTCTCGAGCCTGCCGAATGGATCACGCCCGTCAAGCCGATTGGCCGCTTCCTGCCGCGCTGGCGGGCCGTGGCGGAAAGACTTGCGCGTGAAGCCGTGCGTCTCGTCATCGTTGGCGCCGGCCCTGGAGGCGTGGAGCTTGCGCTTGCCGTGCGCACCCGTTTTCCGGACACGTCGCGTTGCGTCGTCGTCACCGCTGACCCGGACATCCTGCCGGGCCATTCGGGTGCAGTCCGGCGCAAACTGCGTGCCCTGCTGCGGGAGCGGGACGTCGAAGTCGTCACCGGGTTCTTCGCCGAGGGTGCCGACGCCGGTACCGTTCGTGCCCGCGATGGCCGCGCGATTGAACACGACCATGTCTTCTGGGTCACCGGCGTGGACGCATCCGACGCGTTTTCCGATTGCGGACTGGCGACGGACGAAGACGGTTTCATCGAGGTCAACCGCTACCTGCAGTCGACCTCCCATGAGAACGTCTTCGCGAGCGGCGATGCGGCTGCCATGCAGGGCCAGCCCCGGCCCAAATCAGGTGTATTTGCGGTGCGCCAGGGTCCGGCGCTGTCGGACAACCTGAGGCGATATGCACTGGAAAGGCCACTGCGGCGCTACCGGGCGCAGCCCAGGGCCCTCGCGCTGATCGGCACGGGGCAGGGCAACGCAGTTGCCTCAAGGGGTGCCTTCCATGCTTCGGGCCAGTGGGTCTGGCGCGGCAAGGACTGGATCGACCGTCGTTTCATGCGGCGTTTCCAGGATCTGCCGGAGATGGCGGAGGACGAACCGAAGCTTGCTCCGGCACTGCGGCCGGACGCGCCGGAAACCATGCGCTGTGGGGGCTGCGGCGCGAAACTCGGTGCCGACCTGCTTACGCGTGTGCTGCGGCGCCTGCCGACGCGCGAAGACCCCGCGCTGCTGCAGGGTATCGGCGACGACGCTGCGGTGATCGAATTCCGGCACCCGACGCTGGTCGCAACCTGCGACGCCTTCCGCGCCATGATCGACGATCCCTACCGGTTCGGCCGCATCGCCGCGCACCATGCGCTGAACGACCTCTACGCGATGAACGCCCCGCCGAGCTATGCGCTCGCCATCGTCACCGTACCTTCGATGGCGGACGCGCTGATGGAAGAGGAGCTGTTCCAGGTCATGTCGGGGGCCGTCGCGGTATTCGATGAACAGGGCGTCAGCCTGGCCGGTGGGCACTCCGCCGAAGGCGTCGAACTCTCGGTGGGTTTCGCTGCTTTTGCCGGGGGAGGGGAGCGGTTGCTGGCGAAAGGCGGGTTGCAGGTCGGCGATCGCCTGATCCTGACCAAGCCCATTGGCACCGGGGTGATCCTTGCGGGCGCGATGCGGGGCAAGACGGCGGGTCCCGACCTGATCGAAGTCATGGACACGATGGACGTGTCGAGCGCCGCCGCCGCCCGCACTATCGCCGAACACGGCGCGACAGCGTGCACCGACGTGACCGGGTTCGGCCTGGCCGGACACCTGAGCGAAATGACGCGGGCTTCGGGCGTTGGCGCCACACTGCACCTGGAGTCGATTCCGTTCTTTCCCGCAGCGGTGGAACTGATGCAGACCGGGATAGAGAGTTCCCTGCAACCGAACAACCAGCAGGCGCTGGACGATTTCATGACACAAGGATGCGGCCGGGATGGCGCCGAATTCCGCCTGCTGGCGGACCCGCAGACGGCGGGCGGATTGCTCGCCGGAGTGCCAGCGTCCGCGGCAGACGCCTGCGTGGATGCCTTGCGTAGCTGCGGTTACCGGCAGGCTGCCGTCATCGGCACCGTCGAGGACGGTCCCCTGACCGTGCGGGCCCGGGAACGGTCAGGGCCTTCGGGAAACATCACCTGCCAATAGCGACGTCCTGCGCGCTGTGTTGTTTTTCCGGTGATGACGCCGCGCCGATGCGGCTCCGCCTTGATGCGAACGGGCGACCCTGGCGAAACGCCCTCGGAAACGCGTGCTGGACGAAGCTCGGTGTGCTCGTCGTCACTTGGGGTGACGATGGATTCAGCACGAAAACGCTCCGCGTACTTCCCTTGAACGCTATGCGACAGAAGCTCGGACAAGTCGTACTCAGGACGGAGATCGTCGTTCATCTCGTCACGATGTCCTTTCTTCATACTGTCTTCGTTCCGTTCGCGTTAACTCGCGAGCGCTGATGATGCGGATTTCGTTGTTGCGATCCGCATGAGCAACCATCAGCAGTCGACCCCTTTCGGAGCGCCCAACGATGATATAACGACCCTCTACCAACGAATGGTCGGGAATCGGAAACGGTTTGGCTCAACGGATCGCCGAACACCGTGACCGCTTTGCACTGTCAAGCTGGAGACTGGGCGGGAAGCGAAACGATACGAGGCAGGTTCGTGAGCATCTCATTCGGAAGGCTGCTTAGAAAAAACTCGCCACCGCCGGCCTGAACCGGTCCATATCCACCAGGAACGAGTCATGGCCCTGGATTGAAGGCAGCACGCGGAAATCGAGATCGGGCACCGTCGCCTTCAGCCCTTCGGCCAACTCCCGTTGCTGCGCCAACGGAAACAGGAAATCCGTCTCCACGCCGATGATGAGCGCACGTTCGGCCTGCACCCGTGCGAGGCCGGCTTCCAGGCTCCCGCCGTGGTCGCAGACATCGAACAGGTCCATCGCCCGTGACAGGTACAGGTAGCAGTTGGCGTCGAAGGTGCCGATGAATCGCACCGCGTGGGCCTCGAGGTAGGACTCGACCTCGAAGTCGATGCCGAAGGCTCCCCGGTCGGGCTCGTCGGTGGCGCGCTCGCGGCCGAAGCGCACGGTCCATTCGGCGGATGAGCGGTAGGAGATCATCCCGAGTTTCCTTGCCAGCCGCATGCCCACCGTAGGCGGCTCCTCCGGCGGGTAATTCCCGCTGCTCCAGGCCGGGTCGGAGCGCACGATCTCACGCTGTAGCGAGCGCACGGCGATGGAGAAGGGCAGGCTGCGGGCGGCGGAGGAGATGAGGAGGACCCCCTCAGCGGCTCCCGGGTGCAGCATGGCGAAAGCCAGTGCCGTCATGCCTCCCATGGAGGCGCCGACGACCGAGTGCAGCCGCGCGATACCCATTGACTCGATGACGGCATGCCCCGCGTTCGCTATGTCTTCGAGACATAGCGTGGGAAAGCCGAGCCGATAGGGTTCTCCCGTTCTGGGGTCGATCGAGGCGGGCCCCGTCGATCCGAAACAGCTTCCGAGCGAGTTGACGCAGACCACGAAGTAGCGATTCGTGTCGATGGGCTTGTCGGGGCCGACCATGTCTTCCCACCATCCCGTACTCGGATCGCCAGGCGAGGAGGCCGCGTGTGCGGAGGGCGACAGCCCGGTGAAAAGGAGCACGGCGTTGTCCCCGGCCGCCGAGAGTTCGCCCCAGGTCTCGTAGGCGATCTCGACCTGCGCCAGCACGCCCCGCATCATTCGGAAGGGCGCATCCAACTTGAGGAACTGTCGCGCGTCGCTCACGATCCCGGCAGGGGTTCGAGCAGGTAGCAGAGGCAGTCCGCCCGGGCGGCGCGGAGGTCCGTCGTGTACATGGAGGGGATGACGGAGCGCCGCAGCCGGATTTCCCCGTTCGTGGTCCTGAAATAGCGGGTGGTCACGTCGGCGCCATGCTCATCAACCGCCTTCAGCCCCTGGCTGTCGCGGACATCCGCGATGACCGTGCCGCTCTCGGCGCGTTCGAAGTTAAACGCCTCGAATTCGTCGCGGGGTGTCACGGCGCCGTCGTCGCCGTCGATCAGGACCCGCGCGAGGTTCCGGTAGATGTAAAGCTGCTGTGCCGGAGCCCGCGGCGGCTCGCGCCACTGGAATGCGTTCTCGAGGTAGGCCCTGGCGCGATCGGCACTCGTCGGATCGCGGGCCGTGCCCACCTCGACGGTCACTGCGGTGCAGAACTCGGAGAAGCGCCGCGTCTGCACGCCCGGATGGTCGATGACGATGACGCGTTGCGCGAAGGCCGCCGCCGCGCCGAGGGAGCGCTCGTCGGTGCGCGTGACGACGCTATAGGGAGGATTGCGGCCGGTGTTGTTGTGGATGTCGATGGCGGCCAGGGGCTCGGCGGCCATGGCGCGCGCGGTGACCTCGCGGGCGACCGCGGCTTCCGGTGAGTCGCCGCCTTCCCACGCGCGATTGAAATCCACGCCGCCCGGGAGCTTGCGGACGTTCTGGGTTGCCGCGTCGATATTGGCCACGAATAGCATCAGGGGAGGCGTCTTTCCGGTTCCGAGAAGCGCGCGCACCGCGTCCCATCCCGAGGTCTCGTTGCCGTGCTGCAGAACCGTGATGAAGAGGGTCCCTTTCCGTCCGCCGGACAGGTCGAACAGGGTGGGTCCGGGGAGTACGTCCCCAAGTTGCGCCGCCGGGCATTCGAGGAGACCGTCGGGCAATGCGTTGTAGGTGGACAGACGTCCGGAGCTCATAGGCTCCACTCGTGCACCGGCTCTCCCGACTGCTGGGCCTCGACGTAGGCGTTGGTCAATGCGCCCAAGTCCGCGCCGTATTTTTCGACCCAGCGTCGCTGCCATGTGGCGCCGTTGGTATTCGACTCGACGCGGTCGCGAACCAGGCCGAGGAACCGGTCGATGTCGTCGTCCGGAATGTCGAGCCTGCCCAGCGCGTCGGAAGCGGCGGGCAGCAGTTCTTCGAGCAGCAGTTCCCGTGCGCCGTGCATGCCGTCGCGCCAGCGCAGCCGGGCGTCCAGTCCCTGCCGGGCGGCGGCATAGAAGTTATAACGCGCCGCGGCGAAGTCGAGGTCGGACTCTATCGGCGTTTCGGCGTCCATCAGCGCCCGGACCATCCCCAAGAAGACCGCGGCGTTGCCGATGCAGTCCGGGATGGTGGGCCCTGCCGGCACGACGCGGTGCTCGATGCGCAGGTGGGGCTGGCCGTCGAAGTCGAAGCCGAGCAGCGGCCGGTTCCAGCGCCAGATGGTGCCGTTGTGCAGTCGGATGTGGCTGAGCTTGTATGCCGGCTCGCCGGTTGGGGAGGGCAGCAGGATCGGGTGTTCCGCGAGGTTCTCGCTGAAGATCTCGAATAGCGACTCGTCGGCGTATCCGCTGCCGAAGCTCACCCGCGCCGGAGTCCGGGGACCCACCGATACCGCCTGTTCGAACAGCGGGATGCGCGTCTCCTGCCACAGCGACTTGCCGAACAGGAACGGAGAGTTGGCTGCCAGCGCCACCATCGGCGCCGATGCGGCGAGGGCGGCGTTGTAGGTCCGCGCGGCGAGGTGCGGCTGGCACTGCAGGTGGATCTGGAACGAGGTGGTGGCCGCCTCCAGCATCACGTCGTCGTGCGACAGCCGCAACGTGTCGTAGCCTTCGATGTCCACCTCGACGGGTGCGCCGTTGCGCAACGCCAGCACGCGGTCGTTCAGCGCCTGGTAGCGCACCATGTTCGACATCGAGCCGGAATTCAGCAGCGCGGGGCTGATCGTCGGCAGGATGCCGATGATCGCGAGTTGCAGGTTCTGGGAGCGCGCGGTCTGCTGGCAGGCTTCCCAGGTGGCGGCGAGTTCGTCGTGCAGCCGCGCGAAGACCCTTCCGGTCATGGCGCAGGGGCTGCCGTTCAGTTCGATGTTGAACGCGGCGAGTTCGGGCACCACGAGCGGATTGCCGAGCTCGTCCAGGAACGCGGCGTTCCGGGCGGCCGGTTGCCCCGCCTCGTCGACCAGCCACGCCTCGAGTTCGAATCCGACGATGTCGCCCCGATGACTGAAGCCGTCGTGCGCGAACAGGCTCCCGACCAGGTCGGTCTCCTGGTCGAGATGCCGGCGGAACCTCGTGAAGTCCTCCGCGTTGAAATGTCGGCGCGCGATTTCGTCGCCCATAATCTCCGGTGCCCCCTCCGGGATTCGCCCGAATTCAACAGCTTACCAGCATGCGGGCCAAGATGGTTCCGGTAACCGCAGCGGTGCACGTGACGGCGCGCTACCGGACAGGCAGTTCGGTCCGCTTGACCACCGTGCGCAGGGCGAAGCTCGAGTGGACCCGGTCCACGCCCGGCAGCGCGGTCAGGTGCTGGCTGTGGATGCGTTCGTAGTCGCGGGCGTCGCGTACGATGACGCGCACGAGGTAGTCGGCCTCGCCCGACATCACGTAGCACTCCATGACCTCCGGCAGTTTGACGATCTCCCGCTCGAACGCCAGGAGGTCGTCGCGCTGCTGACTCGCCAGCGTGATCTGCACGAAGACGTTGTCCGGGTAGCCGGCCAGTGACTGGTCCACCAGGCCGACGTAGCCTCGGATCATCCCGGCGTCCTCGAGGCGCTTGAGGCGTCTCAGGCTCGCCGACTCCGACAGGCTGATGCGCTCGGCCAGAACGGCATTGCTGATCCGTCCGTCCTGCTGAATTTCGTGCAGGATTATTCTGTCTCGATTGTCCAATTCAACCGATTCCACTGTATTGACCGTATTTCATAGAAGATAGTTCGAATATGGTCCGATACAGCGGGCAAGAACGCAAACCGATTGCGCATCGGGTTGTCTACAGTCATGTAACTGGCTGACCCAAACAGGCGAAAACCCATGCGGATTGGCGTCCCCAAGGAGACCAAGGTCCACGAATACCGCGTCGGACTCACGCCCACGTCTGTTGCGGAACTGATTCGTGATGGACACAGCGTCGTGGTGGAGGCCAATGCCGGCGCAGGCATCGGATTCAGCGACGCGGACTACGTCGCGGCCGGCGCTCGCATCGGCTCCGGGCTGGAAGCCTTCGCCCAGACCCTCGTGGTCAAGGTCAAGGAACCGAACCTCGACGAATGCGCCATGCTTGAAAAGGACCAGGTCCTGTTCACCTATCTTCACCTCGCCGCCGACGCCGCATTGAGCCGCGCACTGATGGCCAGGGGCGCCGCCGCCATTGCCTACGAGACGGTCACCGCTGCGGACGGCAGCCTGCCGCTGCTGTCGCCGATGAGCGAGATCGCGGGCCGCATGTCCGTGCAGGTCGGGGCCAATGCGTTGCAGCGAACCACCGGCGGCAGCGGCGTGCTGCTCGGTGGCGTCCCGGGTGTCGCGCCCGCCCGTGTCGTAGTGATCGGCGGCGGGATGGCCGGTGCCAACGCGGCCACCATCGCCCTGGGCCTGGGTGCCGACGTCACGATCCTCGACAAGAGCGTGTCCCGATTGCGGTGGCTGGCGGACCGGTTCGACGGTCGCGCCCGAACGGTCATGGCCAACGCATCGACGACCCGGGATCACGTGCTCGGCGCGGACCTCGTGATCGGTGCCGTTCTCGTGCCGGGGGCGAAGTCACCGAAGCTGGTAACCGCCGATGATGTCCGCGACATGCGCGACGGCTCGGTATTGGTCGACATCTCCATCGATCAGGGCGGCTGCTTCGAAACGAGTCGCCCGACCACGCATGACGCGCCGACCTTCGTCCACGACGGCGTCGTCCACTACTGCGTCACGAACATGCCCGGCGTCGTGGCACGCACTGCGACGCTGGCACTGAACAACGTCACCCTGCCGTATGTGCGAACTATCGCCGAGAAGGGTTGGCGTCAGGCGATCGCAGACGATGCGCACCTCGCGAATGGCTTGAATGTCGCGGGCAGCAACGTCTGGCACGAAGCTGTGGCCGAATCTCTCGATACCTCCCCTCCGGCCACGCAGCCTGACGCCGCCCGCTCGGCGATTGCGTTGACGCGCGGGGTTGCCCCGCGGGAGCGTCTGGAGGCCGTGTAGGCTTCCATGCCAGTACGCCTCTGGCGACGGGGAAATGTCGGCCCTTTCTTACGCGCTATGCGCTCGCGGTCGGCGGAGAAGCTCCTCCGGCTGAGGGCTCCTAAAAGAAGACGAAGGACCTCACCACGACGTTCTTGCGGCACGGCGCGTCTTCCGGCGCGGTCGGATCGACGCACGCCGTGTGGAAGGACCAGCGCGAGACGGAACCGTCCGTGACGGAGTCGTAGCACTTCAGCATCGAAACCTCGTTCGACTTCTGCTGCGGGAACCAGTACCACTCGTGTTCCGGCCGGTAGGTGAAGCGCGTCGTCTCGCCCACGCGGTCGTCGTAGATGCGGTAGTTGGTGATATAGGCCTGGTCGGCGAACGACGGCCAGGCGCAGAGCACGAAGGGGTACTGCCCGACGGTCTCCATCGGCTTGGCGAGGTTGATCGACATGAACCGCCGGGACATCTTCTCGTCCGCCTCGGCTTCCGTGTAGTGCTGCATCCGGCCGAAGTTGCGCAGGTTTTTCGTGAGCAGTTCCCGGCAGCGCACGCGGCCGCTGTTGTCGTTCAGGTCGTTGTGCACGAGGTTGGCGTAGCCGCCGGCGACCCCGGGGTTCTTGTTGTCCTGGTCCTCCGTGCGGTCGCCCTCGTAGTCCTTGTTGAAGACGTCGTGGTTGTAGACGAGCGCGTCCGTCGCGCCCGGGAAGAAATCGAGCAGGAGCTTCTCGATCTCGGGGTAGAAGACGCGCTCCACTTCCGCAGCGTCGTAGAAGTTGCGGCACTTGGACTCGAGGTGTGCCAGCGAGACCCCAAGCCTGTCCATGCACTCGGGGCTGTCGGGCGAGAGTCCTGCGTAGTACTCCTCCATCCGCCGGGCGTCCCGCATGATCTGCGGGAAATAGAGGCAGGGCCGGCCCAGTTCGCGCTCGTACTTGCGGAAGGTCTTCGCGTCGTCCTTGCGTCCGGGGTCCCGCCAGAAGGCGTTGGACGGAACGATGGTGTAGGAGGGCTTCTCGAAGATCGTGTACCTGAGTGGTAGCGCCAGCCCGCCCTCGGGAGCCTGGATGTCCTGTTCGTGGATGTACGCCAGGCATTCCTCGTAGGTGCGGAACGCGGGGCCCCACTTCGTCTCGATGGCGCCGGGAGGCGCTGTTTTCAGCATCTCGACGACCGCCTGGCTGTCTCCCGAGGCGACTTCGGCAAACGCGTCCTTCATGGCCTCGGCGGTGCCCGCATCCCCGTCCCGGTCGAACGCCATGTAGGAGAGACCCGCGTTCGCCGCGAAAGGCGCCGGCTGGCCTTCGGTGAGTTGGTACGGCGGCACGTAGGCAGTCGCACCGTTCGGCGCGTCGTTCACTTGGGCTCGGTCCACGGCATGCTCCGGTCGGAAAACCATGAATTATTGCACAGAGGGGCCGGCAACTGGCGCCGGCGAAGCCCAGGCGCACCATCAACTCTCAAGAACCAACCGACGGTTTGTGAGGCGTTGCGGTTGAAGTAGCCCTCATCTTCCGACGTGGCGCCTAGGAGCCGCGCAGTAGAACGGCACGTAGGTGCCAATCAAGGCGCGGGGGCGTAGGTGGGCTTGGGCGGGGTGCAATGCGACGCGCCCGAAGGGCCGGCGGATTTCATGGCGTTAGCCCTTCGGTGGAAATGGGCCTTTCCCGTACGAGTTCCGTTCGCGGATCCGGCCATCCCGACCGTGAACGTATACCTCCGTCCCTTGCCTTCGCGCTATATCGCGCGCCGCATCAATTGCTTCGCGCTGCGTGTCGTAGCGGCGCGTCACGCGCTCGGCGCCCCCTTTGCGGACTGCCCACTTTCCGTCCCGCGGCACGACGTGTTGACCCTTGCCGGCCATGGTTACTGTCCTTTGCTTTTCGCTTGCCGACAGCATATCAGCGGTCGCTTCGCTGGTTCCCCCGAGACTGCCCTTCACACACAAATCGCGCGTCTCTCCAGAGACACCGATTCGCGGATCTCGAGTCCATGGGTGGCGCGGGGCTGGGACCGAACCGGGCTCAGAACACCCGCTTGCCGTTGGCCAGCATGTGGTCCCAGCGATGCGTCATCAGGTAGTCGAGAGCGTGACGCAGCCCCGGGCGGTCCTCGCCATCGCGCCCCTGGGTGAGGGCTTCGAGCGCCATTGCGTGCACGTACGCGGACTCGTCGTCGAGACAGGTGACCAGCAGGTCGTCCAGTTCGTCGACCGGGATGTCCGAGTTCAGCAGGGCGCACAGCGCATTGAACCTGGCCTGTATCTGGCCGCTCCAGCGTTTGGGGTCGGTCTCCCTCCAAGTCGGATTATCGACCGTCAAGAGCTTGCGAATGGCGGGCAGGGCGGCGCGGATGTTGGTGCCGATGAAGGCCATCGCATCGAGGCTCACCCGTGCCACCTGGTGGAGTTCGTGGTCCAGCAGCTTGGCGAGTTCAGGGACGGCGCAGGCGGCCGGGGGGCCGACCTCGCCGAGTGCGTAGATCGCATTGAGTTTCATCCAGGTATCGTCGTGCTTCAGCAGTTCCAGCAGCGCGGGCACGGCGACCTCTCCCATGGCCCCCAGCGCATAGGCTTCGTCCTGCGGCACGAAGGCATGGTCGCTGAAGCGGCGGTCGTTGATGTCGTCGATGGGAACGAACGCGCCCGCCACGTTCTTGTGATACGGGCGCGCGAAATGGCGGTCCTGGCCGGCGTTGCCGAGCAGGCTTTCCATCAATGGCCCAATGGCGTCGGCGCCGACGCCGGCAAGTCCGTAGATGGCGTCGAGACGGGCGGCCTGGTCGACGACGTTGAGCGAACCCATCCACTTCTGAATGTCGTCAGCCGTTGTCGGAGTGTCGACGCGCGGCGCCCCGCGCATCCAGTCCCAGACATGCGACCAGGCCCTGCTGTGGTCGTACCTTCCGAGGCGCGTCTCCGGCGGCTGCCACGCCACCTCGCCGCCATCCCAGCTCGGCGCCCGGGGATGGCTCCTGCGCAGGTAAATGAACTTCAGCATGTAGCGGGTCGAATCCGTGCGGTTGCTGAGCGCAGCGTGGGCGATGTCGAAGTGGATCAGGAAGCAGGTGCCCGCCTTGATGTGATCGCCGACGAAGGCGAACGCATGATCGTCCTTCTGCACGAAAGGCTGCATGTGCGTGCCGGGAATGACCCGGGTAGGACCGCGCTCCATCGGCGTGTCCTGCGGGAAGTAGAGGATCATGGCGATGCGGGGCAGGTGCCACCGCGTGCGGCCCTTCGGAATCTGCCCGTCCTGGTGCCAGGCGCTGTTTGCGGACGACCCCTCGCCCATGGGCGGACCGTGCTCGTCGCCGACGAGTGACAGGTCCCGCTCCGCCTCGGCGAGGGGCTCGGCGACGTGCATGAACCGATGCGGATGGAAGATGTAGTCGTCGCCGAGAACACTCTGCACGCCGCCATGGACGACCGGGTCATCCAGTACCTGCTGCAACTCGGCGACGCGGGGCAACACGTTATTGCCCATGTTGAACTCGTGCTGGCTGCTCCAGTGCAGCTTGTCGTAGATGTCCTGGTGGACCTCGGGCGGAAGGCTGCTCTGAAGCAGGACTACGCCATCGCAGATGAACCGGCGGACCTGCTCGTCGGTGAGCTTGATGCCGTTTGGCTTCGCGTGGTTGGTTGTCAACCCGTCAGGTTGCGTGAACGATTGGGAGGATGAGGGATTAGCGGCCATCCCGGCATTATGCCACGGTGTGGAACGGCGGCGAGGTGGCCCGGGTCGCCGTGGCTGAAGTTGTCGAGCGGCACTATTCACACGCCCATACAATGCGGACCGCCCAACATGACGATCCAAGCGAGCGGCCCGTGCGCCCCAAGTCGACGCCAAGAGTCCGAACCCTGCTCCTGGTCCGGCATTGCCAGGCAGCCAGCCAGCATCCCGATGCGCCCCTCACCGATGTCGGCTTTGGACAGGCGCAACGGCTTGCCGAATTCCTCCGGGACTATCCGATCGATTTCGTTGCCGCGAGCCGTTACCGGAGGGCGCGACAGACCATCGAACCGTACGCAGGAAGCGTCGGATTGCCGGTATACCAGGAACGCCGCCTGAATGAACGCGTGCTCTCGACCGCACCCATCCCCGATTGGGAACAGTTGGTCCGGGACTCCTTCGACAATGCTGACCTGTGCGCTCCGGGAGGCGAATCGGCGGCTGGGGTGCTTCGCCGCGCCAGGGCAGCACTGGACGACATCCTCGTACGGGATCACCGGTTGCCGCTGGTGGTGACGCACGGCAACGTCATGGCGCTGCTGCTCCACTCGGTGGACGGCACCTTCGGATACTCGGGATGGAAGTCCCTCACGAATCCGGACGTTTACATGTTGCGGGAAGGTTCGGATGGGCGTCGGTCGTTCGAAAGAGTCTGGCCATGAAATGTCGAGCCTATTGCCGCGCCGGCGATGTTCCCTCGATCTCGAATAGCCGGGCGACCTCCGGGTCTGCCACGGATGCGCCGCGCAGGGAGACCGCGACATAGGAGACGGTGGATGCCAGCAGCGCCGGAAAGACCTCGTGCACGATGTCGCCCAACCCGGCCAGCAGCCAGCCCAGCAGCACGGTGATGCCCACGCCGAACGCCGTGAGCGCCGCCGCCTCGTTGCCGCGGCGCCAGTGCAGGCCCAGCAGGATCGTCGGCACGAAGCAGACCGCGAACAGGCTGCCGGAGAAGATGGTGATCTCCACTATTCCGCCGGGCGGATTGAGGGCGATGACCGCCGCCGCGATTGCAAAGCCCGCGACGCCGAGTCGCGCACCGGCAACGGCGTTGTTCCCGGGCCTGCGGAGCAAATCCCGGGAGGCCACGGATGCGGCGACCAGCAAGACGCTGTCGAGTGATGACATGGCCGCGGCAAGAATCGCTATCACCAGGAAGTCGCCGACCAGCGGCGGCATCACTGCCGGGTCGTTGACCAGCATCGGCACCACGAGGTCGGTGTCCGTCACGCCGTCCAGCAGGAAGTGGGCGTACAGCCCGAGCGGGAACAGGCAGAACTGGATCACCAGGATCCCGATGACCGCCACCCAGATCCCGACCCGGACGCTGCGTTCGTCCCTGAGGCCATAGAAACGCGTGACCTGCCGGGGATCGACCAGGAGTTTCAGCGAGCCGGCGAGCGCGATGCCGACCAGGACGACGAACGGGATGGCACCGTTCAGTTCGACGAGGTGGGCCCGGGAAGGCTCCCTGGGCAGTTCGGTGATAACGCCGACGCCACCGGCCGCCGACGTGATGAAGTAGAACAGCAGGATGGAGCCGACGACCATCAGGGAGCCCTGCAGCACGTCGGTGCGAACAACGGACACGAATCCGCCGAGCATCGTGTACATGACGATGAGGCCGAGCGTCACGATCACCGCGAGTTGGTAGGGAATCCCGAGGAATACCTGGAGGAGATTGCCGGCGCCCTTGAAGACGGCGATCAGGTACAGCAGGCACGCGAACACGATCACAATCCCCGCGGCGACGCGCACGCGATCGCTGGCGAATCGGACGGCGAGGAAGTCCGGTACCGTCAGCGAACCCCACGCGGCAGCGAAGCGGCGCATCCTCGGCGCGACGACGCGCCACGAGAGCCAGCAGAAGGCGACCAGCATCACGGCCATGGTGAGCCACGGCAGCCCGTACTCGTAGCTCTTGCCCGCGAGGCCAACGTAGCTGTTCGTGCTCGCGAAAGTGGCGTAGAACGACACGCCGATCACCGCGCCGCCAAGCCGGCGGCCGCCGACGAAGAATCCGGCGGCGGTCTTGCCCGCCTTGAGGCCGAGGCGGGCGTGCGCCACGAGGAACGTGGTGTAGACGGCGGCGAGTACGACCGCGAACCAGTGCTGGCCGAGCCAGGATTCGATCACGAGAGGGGGCAGCTCAGGCGAAGCTCTGGAAGAACTTGAGGCAGCGCCGCGCGTGGGGATGGCGCCGGCCGTTGGACGTCAGCCGGGCGACATAGCAGCCGCGAAACGGCACGAAATCTCCGTGCAGGAGCACGAGGGAGCCGCGATCGATGTAACTTTCGATGCAGTGTCTCCAGCCAAGCGCGACGCCACGCCCGGCCGCCGCCGCTTCGAGAGTCTGCGTGTAGGTGTCGTAACCTTCGAACCGCGGCGGGGAGTCCGGCCGTCCGGCCTTGGCAAACCAGTCGTCCCAGGTCGCCCAGCCCAGGTTCGTGCTCAGTTCGAGCAGCTTCAGGCAGCCCCAGTGCCTCGCGTGCCCTTGCAGGATTGGCTCGTGGGCGGACAGGTAGCCGGGCGAGCAGACCGGCTGAACCTCCTCCCTGATGACGCCCGCCTGATCCTCCGCCAGAACGTCGTCGTCGCGCCAGGCCACCACGAGATCGGCGACCCCCAGGGACTGGAGTTCGTGAACATGGCGGTGGTAAGTCAGCAGGCGTATCGACGCCTGCGTGCCAAGAAACGTCTCCAGTTGGTTGTAACGCGGCATGATCAGCTGGAGCGAAGCGTCGTGCGAGCACGCGATGACCACGGGAGGGCTCTCCGCCCCGGTACCGGACTGTAGCGAGCGGTGGGGGGCCGGCACTCGGCTCGAGGTCATGCGCGCGACCGCGCGATGGACGCCGAAAAGGGGTTGCTGGCCGCCGAGGCGACCGCGCTATTCATGGTGGGACGGTACGCGGAAGCGCACAACAGCCATTCCGACGGCGTTGGCTGCTGCTACGGTTGCATGGGTGTTGCCGGCGTGCCCGCCAGCCGAGAAAAGAAACCCCTTCGTTTCGTGCTTCAAGTCAGTAGTGTCCAGCTAACGGCATCCTACCTTATTCCAGTACTGCCGACAGGTGTTCCGGCCTGTCTGGAAGGCGTTGAGCTTCAAGTCGGCGGTTGCGGAGTTTTCGTGTGTCCGCGCGACGAATCGATATCGGATAGTGGCCGCCGCGTGTCCTTCCTCTGCGCGGCAAGGGCAGGGCCAATGCAGTTGGCGCCTGGCGGGAAAGGCAACGGCGTTGACGGAAACCACCGGCAGGGCTATGGTCGGCGACGCCAAGTTCGCCCAGTGCGGCGAACCATCGGACATGCCTAGATTTCCGAACGTCGCAGGACGCCGATGACCACGAATCCGAGCTTCCAGAACTACCAGACCTATCTGAAGATCGGAGAACTCCTGTCGCTGCAGCAACCGCTTTCCCGTGCCCACGACGAGACGCTGTTCATTATCGTCCACCAAGTCTACGAACTGTGGTTCAAGTGCATGCTGCACGAGCTGGAGCATGCCGGGGAGCTGTTGTCGGAGGATCAGCCGGACCGGGCTGCGTCGACGCTGAAGCGTACGCTCAGGATCGTGAAGGTGCTCGTAAGCCAGCTCGACGTCATGGAGACGATGACGCCACTTGAGTTTGTGGCGTTTCGCGAACGTCTCGGCGCATCCAGCGGATTCCAGTCGGCGCAGTTCCGCGAGATCGAGTTCATTCTGGGGTACAAGCGGCCATCGGTGCTGGAGGCGTACCCGGAAGGCTCCCGGGAGCGAGAGCGCCTGGAGGCACGGATCGCCTCGCCGACCTTGTGGGACGAGTTTGTCGGGTTGCTGGCGCGGTCGGGGTATTCCATTCCCGCTTCGACTCGAGGAAAGTGGATGCGTCAACCCGTTGCGGCCGACTCGGACGTGCAGGCCGCGTTGATCCGTGTCTATCGCGAGAACCCCAGGTTGTCAGCGTTCTGCGAGAGCCTGGTGGATCTCGACGAGGGCATGCAGGAATGGCGCTATCACCATCTCAGGATGGTGCAGCGGACCATTGGTTCCAAGACCGGGACCGGCGGGTCATCCGGTGCGGAATACCTGTTGACCACCGTATTGGCCGGCCCGTTCTTTCCGGACCTCTGGGAAGTCAGGGACCGTTTCTGATTGCCCGGCAAGGGACCGCTCCGTGATCGAATCCACAGTGCCGGAACGGCATGATGCCCGGCGCCTGGCGCGGCACTATTCGCGCTTCAGGGTGGGCGAAAGGGTTCTGCTGACCGGGCACTCCCACCAGGCGTGGCCCGATGTTGCCTTCGAGGCGCAGTCGCAGGCGTGGCTCGACGCCGCCGACCTGGTGGACGGCAAGTGGGACCTCGCGCTGGCGGTCGCCGAGGAGGTGCGCGAGGGCTACCGCCGGCTACTCGACGATCCCGATGGACACATCGCGCTGGGCCAGAACACCCACGAGCTCGTCACCCGATTCCTGTCCGCGCTGCCGTTGCGGGACCGGCCCCGGATCGTCACGACCGATGGGGAGTTCCACACCGTGCGCCGGCAACTGGCGCGGCTGCAGGAGGAAGGCCTGGAAGTCGTGCGCGTCGGCGCGACCGGGTCGGGAGCGATTGCGCCGGGCGCCATCGCCGAAGCGGTCGTCGATGCCGTGGACGACCGCACAGCCGCCGTGCTGATCTCCTCCGTGCTGTTCCGGAACGGCCTCATCGTGGATGGTCTGGGCGAGGTCGCGGCGGCCTGCGGCCGGGTCGGCGCGAGCCTGCTGGTGGATGCCTACCATTCCATCAACGTGGTTCCGTTCTCGGTAACGGGCATGGCGCTCGAGCAGGCCTTCGTCGTCGGGGGCGGATACAAGTACTGCCAGTTCGGCGAGGGGGTTTGCTTCCTGCGAATCCCGGCGGATTGTTCGATGCGGCCGGTCCTGACGGGCTGGTTCAGCGAGTTCGGAGGGCTTGCCGAGGAGCCGGACACCGGCCGCGTCGCATACGGCGAAGGTCCGCTTCGCTTCGCGGGTTCGACCTACGATCCCGTGAGCCACTACCGGGCCCGCGCCGTGCTGCGGTTCTTCCGGTCGGAGCATCTGGACGCGCCACTGCTGCGCGCGATCAGCCAGGACCAACTGGCGAGGCTGGCAAGGGGTATCGAGGCCCTCGACATCGATCCCGCAGTCCTGACCTGGAACCGGGAATTGCCACTGGAGCGGCGGGGCGGATTCCTGGCGCTCGACGTGCCGAAGGCCGGCGAAGTCGCCGCGCGTCTGCGCCGCCGCGGCGTGTTCACGGACCACCGCGGCAGCGTTCTGCGCCTGGGGCCCGCGCCCTATGTGACCGGCGCGCAATTGGACGAGTCGGTTGGATTGCTGGGCGAGGTGACCCGTTGAATGCCCCGAGTGGGATGGCGTGGGACAAGAGAGCGATGAGGGCTGCATGAACCAGACGCACGATCCTGCACTTCGCAGCTGGGTGACCTCGGCGAACGTGCCGAACGCCGACTTTCCGATCCAGAACCTGCCGTTTGCGGTGCTGCGTCGTGCCGGTACGGACGAGCGGTTCCGGCCCGCGGTCGCCATCGGTGACCACGCCCTCGATCTGCGGGCGTTGCACGCCACCGGGATTGCCCCGTCGGAAGGCCTGGAAGCCTGTCTCGACGATACGCTGAATCGACTCATGGGCGAGGGGGCCAGGGTGTGGTCCGCGCTGCGGGCGGATCTGAGTGCGCTGCTTGCCGAGGGATCGGAACATGCGCCTGCGTTGCAGTCCTGCCTCATTGCGCTTGGCGACGTGGAATACCGGGTGCCGGCGCACATCGGTGACTACACGGACTTCTACACGTCAATCCACCACGCCACCAACATCGGCCGGCTGTTCCGGCCCGACAACCCGCTCTTGCCCAACTATCGCTGGGTGCCGATCGGGTATCACGGCCGCAGCTCGTCGATCGGCGTGAGCGGACAGACATTCCCCCGTCCGTGCGGACAGCTCAAGCCCCCGGACGCGGAGCGACCGGAAGTCGGTCCATGTCGACGTCTCGACTATGAGCTTGAGATCGGAATCTTCATCGGTCCGGGCAACGCGCTGGGCGACCCCGTGGACATCGACGACGCGGAGAGTCACGTGTTCGGGCTCTGCCTGCTGAACGACTGGTCGGCCCGCGACATCCAGGCCTGGGAGTACCAGCCGCTCGGTCCGTTTCTCTCGAAGAGCTTCGCGACCACCATTTCCCCCTGGATCGTGACGATGGAAGCGTTGGAACCGTTCCGCTCGCCCTGGGAACGGGATACCGGAGAGCCCGGGGCGCTGCCGTACCTTTCGAGCGCGCGAAACTCGGCTGCGGGCGCCATCGACATGCAGCTCGAGGTGCTGCTGCAGAGTGCGGCGATGCGGGACAGCGACGTGGCGCCGCAAAGCCTGTCCCGGAGCAACTTCACCGACGCGTACTGGACGGTCGCGCAGATGGTGGCGCACCATACGGTCAACGGCTGCAACCTGCGGCCGGGGGACCTCTTCGGCAGCGGCACGATGTCCGGCAACCAGGAGGGCAGCCAGGGCGCACTCATCGAAATCACCCGGGGCGGGGTGGCGCCGATCACATTGGGCAACGGCGAGGAGCGCACTTTTCTTCAAGACGGGGACACGGTGATCCTGCGGGCGCACTGCGAACGGGAAGGGGCTGTGCGGATCGGCTTCGGAGAAGCGGGGGGCACGGTCCTGCCAGCGAGTTCCGCATGAAGCTATACGACTATTTCCGCTCGTCGGCCTCCTATCGGGTGCGCATCGCGCTCAACCTGAAAGGCGTCACCTACGAGAAACTCCCGGTCAACCTGCTGCGGGGACAGCAACGGTCCGCCGGCTACCGCGCCGTCAACCCCCAGCAGTTGGTGCCGGCCCTGGATACCGGCTCGGGAATACTCACCCAGTCGCTGGCCATATGCGAGTACCTCGAAGAAACCGTCCCCGAACCGCCACTGCTCCCGGCCGATCCCCTGGCCCGCGCACGCGTGCGCAGCCTCGCGGAGTGCGTTGCCTGCGACATTCACCCTATCGCAAACCTCCGGGTATTGAACAGGCTGCGGCACGACCTGGACGTTGAAGAACCGCAGGTGGGGGAGTGGATCCGGCACTGGATCGGCGTCGGTTTCGAAGCGATCGAAGCGCAACTCGATCCGCAATCCGCCTACGCCTGCGGCGACACGGTTACGCTGGCCGACGTTTGCCTGGCGCCGCAGCATTTCAATGCCGTGCGATTCGAGACGCCGCTCGACGCCTATCCCGGGATTCGCGCCGTGGTGGCCCGCTGCAATGCCCTGCCTGCCTTCGCCGACGCGCTGATGGAAGCGCAATCGGTGTAGGCTTCAAGGGAGGCTCGTAACGCAGGCGGATCCGAACAGTGAGCATCGCGAACAGATGGCGGGCGCTCGACACGCTCGAGGTGGCCGGAGCGCAGGGGGCAAGACTCGACTTGTGGCGCAACCACCGGCTCTGGCACATGGCGGAGTCGGGCTATCTGATTGATGGCTTTGAGAAAAGGCCCGGCGTCCACCCCTGGCAGGGCGAACATCTGGGCAAATGGCTTCACGCCGCCACGCTCGCCTGGTTGACGACGCGCGACGACAGGCTTCGCGCGGAACTCGAGCGCAACGTCGAGCGCCTGCTGCCCACGCAGTTGTCGGATGGCTATCTTGGCACCTATGGATCCGAATCCACCTTCGTGGCGCAGCCCGAAAACGTACCCGCAGCGAAACCGCACGACGACATGGATGTCCCGATGGGTCGGAAACATCGCCCGGGTTGGGATATCTGGACGCACCGGTACAACCTCTACGGCCTGCTGACCTACGAAGCGGTGTTCCCGGACGAGCGCGTGGTCGACGCCTGCCGGCGCATGGCGGACCTCCTGATCGAGGTCTACGGCGGGGACGGGGCGGACCTGACGAAGTATGGAACGCGGAGGGGAATCTCAGCGACCACGCTGATTGAGTCGATCGTCATGCTCTACGAGCGAACCGAAGATACGAAGTACCTGGATTTCGCCGAGCATATCGTCCGCAGAATGGAGGCTAATCCCGGTCTCCGCCTGATGAGCACGATGCGAAGTGGCGGCAGCGTGGTGGGTCCGGGCGACGGCAAGGGCTACCAGCTCATGGCGAACCTGCTGGGCTATCTGCGGCTTTACCGGTGCACCGGCAAACGCGAATACCTGGACACGGCGATCAACGGTTGGTCCGAAATCAGCAAGAAACACATCCTCGTCACCGGCGGGCCGTGGACCCGGCACATGCCCTACAACGCCAACACGGAGTGCTTTGCCCGCACCGACGATTTCGATCCCTGGAAAGTCTCGGTGGAGGGTTGCTGCGACGCGACCTGGATGCAGCTTTGCCTGCATCTCTTCGAACTCACGGGCGAGGGCGCGTACCTCGATGCGGCGGAGGTGACCCTGTACAACAGCCTGCATGGCCACCAGCATGCGGACGGCTTGCGCTGGTGCTATTTCACGTCCCCCAACGAGGCGCGGCCTGACTACTCGGACAGGATCACCTGCTGTGCATCCAGCATGCCGAGGGGAATGGAAATGCTCGCCGGTCACCTCGTTGGCGAGGTCGACGGCCACCTCTCGATCGGTACCCTGGCCCCATGCACCGTGGCGCTCGGCGAAGCGTTCGGTGGTGGCACCGTGGTAGTCGAGAGCGACTTCCCCGCCGATCCAGCCACGGAGATTCGCTTCCAGGACCTGAGCCCCAGGACTTACACGTGCGAATTCAGGCTTCCCGCGGGCACGGTCCTCTCAGGCGTGCGTGTCAACGGCGCAAGCACGGAAGTCACGGTCAACGATCGGGGTTTCCACGAGTTGCGCCGCCGGTGGGACGGTGGCGATGTGCTCTCAATCGAGGCCGGGTTCGAGCTGAAACTGCATGTCCGGGACGGCGAGCAGGGCCGGCAGTGGGTCGCCTTCACCCGGGGGCCGATTGCGCTGGCGCAGCAGGTTTCGGCAATCCCGGACGAGGAGCCCTTCGATGGACTGGCACCCGATGAAGTGCTGGGAATGCTCCGAGAGTCCTCAGACGGGTCGTTTCGGATCGCCGGCACGGGGATCACGCTGATGCCGTACGGCCTGACCTGTTCCGACAGTTCGGGACCGAAGACGTACTTCAGGTGCGGTCACTGAAGCCAGACCTGACCGCCGGAAGTCAGCCACTCACTCGTCAAGCAGTTCCGACAGTTTGTTCAGCAAGCGCTGCTGGCGCGCGTGCAGGGCGATGATCTCGCCGTTGGCGTCGACCAGTACGTTTAGCGGGATCATCCTCACGCCGAACTGCGCGGCGATCGGGCTGTCGTACCCGTTCAGGTCACTGGTGTTGGTCCAGGTGATGCCGTCCTCGTCGGATGCGATCTCCCAGTCCTCCCGGTCGGCGTCTAGCGAGAATCCGAAGATATCGAAACCGCGCCCGCCGAACTGTTCGAGTGCGTTCTTCAGGTGGGGCACGTCCGCCCGGCAGGGGCCGCACCAGGACGCCCAGAATTCGATCAGCACGACCTCGTTCTCGGCCAGGGCATCTTCGAGACCGTGGATCGTGCCATCGAGCCCGGGCGCCGAGAAGGCCTCGACCATGTCGCCGACCTGGGCCATCCGTCTCGTGAAGATGCGGCTTTGGGTTTCCCTGACGGAGCGAAGTGCGCCCGCGGTGGCGGGGAGTTCGGCGACTGCCTCGAGTTCGTCCAGGCGATCGAGTGCGTCTGTCCCGCCAAGCGCTCCCATCTGGAGGGCGAAGAAGCTCGCAAGCGGATCGTCGTCGGAAAGCGCGATAGCGCGTAGCGCACCGCCTCGGAATTGGTTCAGGGCGTTCTGTGCACGCATGAATTCCTCGGCAGCGGACGCGCGGTTGCGCGCATCTTGGAGCTCCGCCCTCGCCTTGGCATAGTTGGTCTGGAGTCCTTCATACTCGTCGGTGTCGCGCCAGGCGCCGATCACCCGTTGATTGTAAGGCCCACCGTCGACGAGGAGTCCGAGGAGGGGTCCGCCGTACCGAACCCGGATCTCGCCCGGTTCGAGGATGAACCGTGCACTGCCGATGGTCGTGCCCGCCGAATCCTCGGCGGTCAACGTCACGACGCCCATGTCGTCGTCTATCTGCCCGGCGAAGCGAAACTCCCCATCCGAGATCGATGTTCGAGCCAACTGGTCGGTTGCTCCATAACTGGCAGATGACCGCGTGAGAACGACTTCGCCGCTCGTCACAGCGTCGCCTAAGTTCCCAACGACAACGTAGTCGGTATCGGTAGCTTTCGGGCTCGCCCCCAGGGACGTGGTGATTGCAATTGCGACGATGCCGCATGGTCGCTGAGTCCATTGCCGGAACATTCGGCCAGCGGACCGCAGATATCGAGCGGTTCGCATGATGGAGACTCCTTGCCTCAGCTATCCGTGCCGCAGGCGGTGTCCGCCGTCCAGGTTGAGCACCTCCCCCGTGAAATACGATCCGGCCCGGCTGCACAGCATCACCGCCACGCCGGCCATATCTTCCAGGCCCCCATAGCGGTGGGTCGGGATTCTCTCGAGTTCCCGCTTGAACCTCTCGGCCTCGGGGTCCTGCCATGCGCCCCGGGTCATTTCGGAGTAGAACCTTCCGGGCGCGATCGTGTTCACCAGGATGTTGTCCTCGCAGAGTGCCAGTGCGAGCGCCGGGGTAAGGTGTTCGATCGCTTTCTTGCTGGTGGAATAGGCCATGACATGCGCGTAGATCCCGCTGGCCGCGACCGAACCGGTGAAGATGACACGCGCGGGGTCCTCGGCCGTCGCGTTCTTTTTCAGGAGGTCAAGCAACGCCTGGGTGAGGAACAGCGGCGACCTCAGGTTGAGGTCCATGGTCCGGTCCCAGTCTTCCACTGGCATGCGCGCGAACGGGCCACCGAGACCGAGACCCGCGTTGTTGACCAGCACATCGATGTAGTCTTCCTCCCGGCGCAGCGCTTCCGAGAGGGCGCCCACGCCGTCCATCGTGGAGAGGTCGCCCGTAATGGCGATGCACTCGCCATCGGACATTCCGCTAAGTTCGGCCGCCTTGGCCCGGAGCGTGTCCTCCGACCTCGCGGTGATGTACACCCTTGCAGCGCCGGCGGCGAGGAATCCCTCCGCCATGTAGCTGCCAATGCCGCTTGAGCCGCCCGTCACGACGCAGACTTTCCCTTTCATGGAATACAGGTCTTCGATACTGACCATGCTTAACCCTCGCTTCTTGACCAGGAGATGAATGTTCGTGGTGCCCGACCTGGGCCGACGCGGCCCACCGCATCGGTGTCCGGGCCAACAGTCAGGCGTGGCGGACGGTGGCGGGAATTGCACTCCGGTCCGGTTCGCCACGTGTTTCTTGCCGGACCAGTGTAAGGGCATCGGGTTTCAGATAGAACGTCCGCAGGGTTGAGTCTCACCCGAATGCCGCGGGCCGAACAGGACAGTCCTCGCCGGTCAGGAGGCGCCAGTACCTGCCAAGCTGATCGCGTCGGGCCTCCTGGACGTAGCCCACGTGATCGTCCGGTCCGGCCTTTGGATCGAGATCGATGCCCCACAACATGTCGATGGAGTTCGGGACGAACGAGTAGCCCGCGTCGATGATCCGGTCCGGCACGCGCGGGTCCACCGCGAGGTAGCCGTCCGCGAACCATCGGAACCGCTCGACGTCGCGCGCCTGCTGGCTGCCCGGATCGAGCCATGGGAAGTCGCGCCGCAGGTCGAGCCCGGGGACGCTGTCGCCGGGGCATGCGCTCAGGGTGAGACCGGTGCGGACGGCATCGACGTAGTAGCGGCCCTCGTGTTCGTACACCGTCCGCCAGACCAGCAGATTGCCGAGGCCCGGGCTTGCGGAAAGCTGATGCGGCTCGTGTCCCCGGGCCGCCGCCAGTTCCGCGCCGGCGGATTCGGCACGCTGGTGCTGGACGACGCCGAACAGGAGATAACCGAGCGCCCAGATCAGGCCTGCCGCGGCAAGGGCGCGACGGCGCAGCGTTGCGGCGAGGATCGCCAGGCACAGCAGCGGCACAGTGAACAATGGATCGATCACGGAGACGTTGTTCCAGCCGACCCGGTAGTCGGAGAACGGCCAGAAAAGCTGGGTGCCGTATGCGGTGCACCCGTCCAGCAGGCCATGCGTGGCATAGCCGATCAGGCAGGCCAGGTAGGTCTCGCGGGGCTGCAGGGTATGCCGCACGGCCCCGTGCAACAGTGCAGCGACGAGTGCGGCCCCCACGGGAATGAACACCAATGCGTGCGTGAACTGGCGGTGGTACTCGAGAAACAGCAACGGATCCGTGGACGAACTGATGAATACGTCGAGATCGGGCGCCATGCCCGCGAGGCAGCCGAGAAACGCGAAGGCGGGGAGTTTCTCGCGCCCGAGTACGGCTTGCGGTGCGGCGGCGCCGAGCGCGCCTTGACTGATGGGGTCCATGTCGAAGTCAGCGTGCGGGCGTAGTGCCCCTACAGTGTGCCGCCGTACTCGTTGGTCGGATCGCGATAGATGGAGTGATAGTGGCCACCGTCGTCGCCGACGCCGTCTTCGGACCAGAACTCGATGATGAGCGACGGTCCCTGGATGCGGTAATACACGTCACCTTCGCCTTCGATCGCGCCGTGCCAGGCGAAGCGGGTATCGTCGAGAGAAGCCTCGACGGCCGCCAGGCGGGGCAGGGCGTTTTCTTCCGGTTGCAGGCGCAACCAGTGAGAGACGATGTCCAGCAACATGCCGCGCGCGTCGTCCGGCCAATCCGCGACGATTCCGCCTTCCGGTACGGGAACCACTCCGTCCTTGCCGGGACCGGCGCGGACCTCGCGCGGTCGCGAGCCGACCAGCGCCTGATCACGCAGGCTGCCTGGCAATGCCCACATCAGCGTCCGGCCGTCAGCCAACTCGTCGGCGAACGGCGCATGGTGTCTTCCCTGGAACTCGTAGTTCGCGGGCTCGATACCGATGAAGCTGGGCGACATGCTGACGACACGTCCCCTGTCCAGACTCACGTTGATCGCGAGGTGATGACCACCGAACTGCCAGCCCCAGGCATCGTCGGCCCTCGGTTCGCCGAAGAAGGCAAGCCAGTAGTTCGTCGCCGACCATCCGAATCCGCCGGCCAGAAACGAGTCGGCGAGTAGCGCTTCGGCTGTGACGACGTCCGCAACCGTGTCGTAGCCATGTTGGCCGAGGCCGGCGGCGAGAAAGGTGAACAATGCCACCAGTTGATCCGGCTGAAGGTCCCCGAGACGCAGGCCGTTGCGCTCGAAATCCGTGACGCCGGCCGGGAGATTGGACCAGTTGCGCCGCAGCGGACTGTCGATTGGCAGGATGAGCTTCGTGGCTTGAGACTCAGACAGTGTCGTTCGGAACGCGACTGCGGCGTCATAGGTCGCTTTGCCACCCGGAGAAACGTCAAGACTCGCGAAAGCCGGGAGCGGCACGATGGCGGATTCGGGCATGCCACTATCGGACTCGGGCACGCCGCAGGCAGTGGCAGCCAGGCAGGCGGCGGCGAGGGATACGCGTAGCTGTAGGGTCATGACTGAGCGAGTTTGCGAGGCCATAAGGAAACTTGACGTAGCAGGGGTGATTGTTAACGTTGGCGGCGAGACGCCGCCAACGTTCGAGCGTTGATCATAGGGACCATTATGGCCGACCACGACGACATGCACCTGCACGAGCAACTGATGCTGCTCGCCCTGCGGGACGAGAAAGGTACGTTGGAGTCCAGCGCGTCCATGTACGCCTGCGCCCTGGGGGGTGCGATCCTCACGGAGTTGAGCCTCGAGGGCAGAATCCGGATCAGCCGCGACAAGAAGGCGCTTGTCGGCCTCGTCGATAGATCGCCGCTCGGTGAGCCGGTGCTCGACGAATGCCTCGACAGGGTTGCCAGGGCAAGGCGCGGCGCGAGGGCGGTCACGTGGGTTCAGCGTTTCGCCGGCACCAAAAGGCTGTACCACCGGGTGGCCGAAGGGCTCTGCCGCCGCGGCATCCTCCGCGAAGAGGAGGGCAGGGTACTGCTGTTCTTCACGCGCAAGGTCTACCCGACGGTCGATCCGGGGCCGGAGCGGCGACTCGTTGAACGGCTGCGATCAGCCGTGTTCAGTGACTCGACGACGGACGCTGAGACGGCCATCGTCGTGGCCTTGGCCAATGCCACGGGACTGCTCGCCATCCATTTCGACAGGAAGGAACTGCGCAGGCGCAAAGACCGCCTGGAACGCATCACTGAGAGGACTCCGGGTGGCGCGGCAGCCCGACAGGCGGTGGAGGGCGCCGAGGCGGCGATATTGGCAGCCGCTGGTGCCACTGTCGTCACCACGGGAGGTTAGGGGTCAGACCCAACCTCTCGTAGTCCGCCAGGGCGAAGTCGCCGGTGGACCGCATGAACTCACCGAGCCTCAGGGCATAAGCCTGAACGGTTTCCTTGGCCTCAGGGTCGTGGATTCGATTGTCGAGGGCGTCTGGATCCCGCTCGTAGTCGTAGAACTCCAGCGGTACGCGGTACCGAAAGTGCTTCACGCGTGCGGCTACCGCCGGATCGGATTCGGCCGCGCTGACCATCGCGTTCCAGGTGAGTCCTTTCATCGGCTCACTATTGAGCGCCGTCGTGCCATCGCTCCAGGCATTCCAGATCAGCCCGAAGCGTTTTCCCTGGATCGATCGCATGGTATGGGAAGCCCCCGTGACGAGTGTGTTGATCTGGGTGTAGACGAATTCACGCCCACCCTGCTTCCCGCCTTGCAACACCGGCAGAAAGGATCGCCCGTCCATGCCGTGCATTGCATCGATGCCAAGGATATCGAGTATGGTCGGCGCGAGGTCGACTCCGGCCACCATGTGTTCGGTTTCGTGGACACCCGGCTCTATCACGCCCGGCCAACGGACGATCCACGGCGTCAGCGTCGAGTGCCGCCAGACATTGGTTTTCGCAAACGGCACGGAAATGCCATGGTCCGACTTGAGCATCACCAGGGTGTTGTCGGCAAACCCGGCCGCTTTCAACTCGTCGAGCACCCGGCCGACAACATCGTCCGCGCGCCGCACCGAGGAGTAGTACATCGCGATCTCTTCCCGGACCACCGGCAAGTCGGGCAGGAAACCCGGCACGACGATTTCGTCCGGCTGGTAGATTCGAGACGGCGCTGGGAATTCACGCGTGTACCAGGACTTTCCGTCTTCCATCGCAGGGTCGACTTCGACCAGCGATCGTTGCGCCGCAGGCGTCCGTGTATCGAACGGTCGATGCGGATCGTCAGTATTGACCATGAGGAAGAACGGCCGATCCGAGCGCCTGGCATTGCGCAGGAACTCCGCGACAAATCTCCCGTACAGATCGGGGCTTCTCCCGTACATCATCTCTTCGCGTTGGCGACGGTATTCAAAGGCGTTCCTTCGCGACGGCACGACGTGTGGGGTCTTGCTGAGGATTCCGGTGTAGAAACCGTTCTGCCTCAGTGTCTCCGGCAACGTGGGTACGCCGGCTCGTATCTCGTTGAAGCCGAGCGCGCCGCTGTTGTGCGGATAGCGGCCGGTCATCCAGACCGCTCGCGTCGGCTGGCAGAGGGCTACCGTAACGTGCGCGTGCTCGAACCTCAGTCCTTCAGAGGCAAGCTGGTCGATGTTCGGCGTCGTTCCCGGAACCTTCGCGCCGTACACGCCTACGGAGTCGCGATTCATATCGTCCACCGTGATGAAGAGAACATTCAGGCGATCGGCGGCCAGGCATGTCGAACCGGGGACAACAATGAAAAGCCACGACAGGATCCATCGACGTTTCATGCTGCCTGCTTCGTTGTCACGCTCCGGGACCCATTACTCTAGCTGCCGCAACCGGCTAAGGCGATGGAGTGTTAGATTCTGTTTTTTTGAGGCGGGGCACTGCCATATGTTTTTGAGAGCGGGTCTTGTAACCATCTGCGCCATTTCGTCAGTCGCTGTCTGCGGCGGTGAAATTCCTGTCGCCGAAGCAGAGTCGGTCGGCATGTCCACGGAGGCCCTGCAGCAGATCGACGCGGCGATGCAACGGCACATCGAGGCCGGCAAGATCCAGGGCGCGGTGACCGCCGTCGCCCGCCGGGGCAGGGTGGTGCACTTCCAGGCCCACGGCCTCATCGACGTCGAGGCTGAACGCCCGATGCCCGAGGACGCGATCTTCGTCATGGCGTCGTCGACGAAGGCGGTTCTCGGCGTCGCCGCGATGATCCTGATCGACGAGGGACTGATTCACCCGGACGATCCGGTGGAGAAGTACATTCCCGAATTCGCGGACATGCAGGTGGCGGTGCTGGCGGAACCCACGGACAAGGACATCAGTCCGCTCAAGGTGGATCGCCGCAACCCGCCGCCGCATCGGCTCGTCCCGGCGAAGACGCCGATCAAGATCAGGCACCTGTTGACGCACACGTCCGGTCTCGTGAGCGGCGGCCTTGGAACACGGCTGAAGCCCGGGGCAAACCGCGCGACGCTTGCCAGCTACATTCCCACGCTTGGGGACTTCGCGCTGGATTTTCACCCCGGATCGCACTGGTCCTACGGTGGTGCGCTCCAGGTCGTCGCCCGCATCATCGAGGTTGTCTCCGGCATGTCCTACGAGGAGTTCATGCAGACGCGGGTTTTCGATCCGCTGGATATGCGCGATACGCACTTCAGGGTCCCGCCATCGAAGCTGCCGCGACGGGTGGTCATCCGGGGCGTCGACATGTCGAAGTGGGACGGCGAGGCGACCTCCCGCGGCCTGTGGAGCACGGCGAGGGACTACCTCCGCTTCCAGCAGATGCTGGCGAACGGCGGTGAAATCTCCGGTCGCCGCGTGCTCAGCCCCGATGCCGTCGCGACGATGGCCAGCAACCACGTGGGCGACCTGTTCGGCCGTGGCCCGAAGGGGATGAAGGGGATGGGCTTCGGCTATACCGTTTCGGTGGTTCTCGACCCGGAGGCGGCGGGTAGCCCGCGCGGTGCGGGGGCATTCGGCTGGGGCGGCGCGGCGGGCACAGTGTCCTGGACCGACCCGACCGAGGAAATCGCCGGCGTCATCATGCTGCAGCAACCGTACATGCCCGCGCGCCGCGACTTCGAAAATACCATCCGGCAGGCGATTATCGACTGACGCCGGGCCTCGCCGGCGGTCGACGTCGCGTGGCTGCTACAGCGTTTCTGCCCTGGCGGACACTACATCCCACTGGATGTTCGCGAAGAACGCGTCGATGTAACGGGCCGTCGCCGCACCGTAATCCATGTGATACGAGTGCTCGTACATGTCGATGACCAGCAGGGGCTCCGTAGCGACCGGAAAGTGCATGTGGTCCGCCATCCAGTAGTTCTCGAGGGTGCCGAAATGGCGGTTGTATCCCAGTACTACCCACCCCGAGCCGCCGCCGAGGCCCGCTGCGATCCGCCGGTACTCGGTCTCCCAGCGGTCGTAACTGCCGAACGCCCGCCCGATCAACCCGCGCATGCTAGCGGACGGGTTCCCGTCCCCGCCTAGCCCGGATATTTCATGAAGAAGAGGGCGAGAACCTTGTTAATCCGTTATAAT
>JAPPGA010000009.1:0-99546 GCA_028821515.1 Gammaproteobacteria bacterium
CGAGTGTTCCTTGGCCAACTTGACAGGTCAAAACATATCAGCGCCATGAAATCCGCCGGCCCTTCGGACACGCCGCATTTCACCCCCGCCCAAGCCCACCTACGACTCCGGGCCTCGATCGGCACTGGCGTGCCGTTCTACGGCGCGGACCCCTAGCGCCACGTGCCCAGCCGCCTAACCACTAGGGGGATTACCCCCTAGCGGGAGTTCCGGAACAGACATAGCGTACCCATGGGATTCCTCCATCGGGGCGGAAACGACGTTGTTTCCGCAGGAGATATGAACATGTGTGCGAAGTCAGAAGCGGGCGCGAGACGCTCGATCTCCCTCCTGTTCTGTTGTGGCATCTTCCTGGCGGCGAACGCGTTCGCACAGCCTGAACTGGAAGAGATCGTCGTCACCGCGCAGAAACGCGAGAACACCCTGCAGCGAGAGCCGTTGGCCGTCTCGGCATTCTCTGGAGAGGAGATCGCCCGGCTCGGCGGCAATGACCCGAACGTGCTGGGCTACATCGTCCCGAACCTGCATGTGGGCGAGGAGACCAACCGCGACGGCCTTTCGATGACCATACGCGGCGTCTCCGGCACCGACGTGCGCAACGCGGCCGACCCGACCACGGCATTTCACGTGGATGGAAGCTACGTGCCGCGGCTGTCCGGACCGCAGGCCTACTTCTACGACGTCGAGCGAATCGAGGTGCTGCGCGGACCCCAGGGGACGCTGTATGGACGCAACAGCACGGCTGGCGTGGTCAACGTAATCACCCGCAAGCCGGACTACGAAGAGTTTTCCGGTCTGGCCGAGGTCACGGCCGGAGACTACGGACTGATCCAACTGAACGGTGTGATCAATGTGCCGCTTTCCGACCGGGCGGCGGCTCGGATCGCCGTGATGTCGAACAACCGTGACGGCTACCGCGAGAACGCCCCCTCGGAAGACGGCGACGACGCTGACGAATTGGGGTTTCGGGCGCACTTCGCGTTCGAAGCCGGAGAGAACACCTCGATTCTGCTAACCGCTGAATCCTACGAGCGTGGCGGCGTCGGTGGGGTGGCGTCCTTTGCGACGTTCCCGAACGACAACACCGGCCTGCTCTCGTCTGATCCCGCCGGGGTAAACCCGGTCGATACGCAGGGCCACCGGGACAGCAGCGACAGCAACTTCCGTTTCGAGTTCAGCCACAGCTTTCCTGCGATGGACCTCACCTACCTGGCTGCCTATCGGAACCACGAGAGAGACTTCCTGGCCGATGCGGATTTCACGGCGGAGCCTTCCATCGAGTCCTTCGTTCAGGAAACCACGGAATCGATCACCTTGACCCACGAGGCGCGGGTGACTTCGACCGGCGACGGGGCATTGCAGTACATCGCTGGAATCTACCTGCTTGACGAAGAGATAGATGGCGATTTTGTCGTCGGTCTGACGCACTTCCTGTTCGGCCCGACGTTTCGCGTCCGGTTCGTCGATCAGGGTCTCACCAATCAGAGCGCGGCCGCGTTCCTGCATACCACTTACCAGGTGAACGACCGGCTTCGCGCCATCGTGGGCCTGCGCCACACGAGCGATGAGAAGGACAAGGGTGGTCATGCGGGCGATCTAGGCATGACGGCCGATACGGCGACTGGCAGTTTCCAGACCGTGGGGCTCGCCAACGGACCCACTTTCTTCCTGGCGCCGCAGATCGCGAACCCGGAGTGGAACGAGACGACCTGGAAGGTCGGCATGGACTACGACCTCTCGGAGAACGCCCTGCTCTATGCCCACGCAAGCACGGGTTTCAAGGCCGGCGGCTACAACAGGGGCAGCCAGGCTAGGCCCGGCGCACCGCTGGTGGTCTACAACCCGGAAACGGTGACGGCCGTCGAAGGCGGTTGGAAGATGCGGGCGGAGGACGGGCGAACGCGGCTGAATCTCGCCGTGTTCATGTACGACTACAAGGATCTGCAACTCGGCCAGACCTTTACCAACGAAGCGGGGACGATCACCAACCAGACCGTCAATGCCTCCGATGCGTCCGTCTCGGGCGCAGAGCTGGAGGCCGAAGTGCTATTCGGCGAATCCGGCCGCGGAGTCTTCTCGCTCGGTTACCTGAGGACGGAGTTCGACGAATTCACCGGGGTCGACGACCCGCTCATCGTCGGTTCCCAATCGCTGAGCGCCACCGGCAACGAACTGACGCGGGCGCCGGGATTCACCGCCTCCCTCATGCTGGAGCCCGCGGTCTGGGAGTTCGCCGGTGGCACCCTGACACCGCGCGTGCAGTTCCACGCCGAGTCCGAGGCCCATCTCGCCGTGCTGAACCGGGATTTCGAGAAGCGTGACGCGTTTACCAGGACCGATCTGAGCCTCTACTACGAATCGGCAGCCGAGAACTGGTACGTCAACGCCTATGTACGCAACGTCGAAGACGGAGACGTTGCCACCTACATGGAGTGCTTCGATTTTCGCCAGATGGGCGTGCCGGTACAGCAATGTGAGCGTGCCTATGCGCCGCCCAGAACCTGGGGCGTGCGCGCGGGGCTGAGGTTCTGACGGCGCCCGGCGAGTTTTCTTCTTTGTTGATCTCAAACTGCGGGGTTTGCGCATGGACGGATTCGTACAGCTTTCGGGCGATCTGAGCGTTCACTACGTGTCGCTAGGGGATGGCCGGCCGCTGATCTTCATCCCGGGCTGGACCATGACCGTGGAGTCGTTCGGCAGGAACCTGGAGCCACTATCGGGACGGTTCAGGGCCATTGCCTACGATCCCCGCAGCCAGGGACAGTCATCCAGCCTCCAGTCCGGCAACCACTACACGCAGCATGGACAGGACCTGGCGGATTTCATCCGGGAACTGGGGCTTCGGGATGTCGTGCTGCTGGGTTGGTCGACCGGCGCTTTGGCGGCGTATGCCTATTTCGAGCAGTTCGGATGCGCGAACGCGAGCGCTTTCGTGAGCATCGACATGTCACCCAAACCGGTCAAGGACAAGGAATCCGACTGGGGCATCGATGTGCGCGAGAACGTGCGTCGGATGCAGGCGGGTGTCTCCGACGCCGATCATTTGGCGATGGTGAGAGCCATGACATCTCACGGCTTCCTGACGCAGCCCGCCAGCGATGCCTTTGTCGAAGATGTCGTTTCCCGTTCCATGCTCACGGCGCCGTATGTCGCTGCGCTGTTGCTGGGGGACGGCAACCTTTGCGACTACTCCCAGGTCGCGAGGGACGTGGCGCGGGAACTGCCCGTGCTGCAGGTCGTGAACGAGCATGCTTCGGAAGCGGCGGCGAAGTGGATCGAGGCCAATACGCCGACCGCCGAGCTCTTCGTACTGGGAGCGCACATGATGTTCTGGGAATACCCGGAAGAGTTCAACGGGGCAGTTTCCCGCTTTCTGGATACGCACTTGCCTGCTTGAACCCGGTCGGGTCGGGCCCGCGCGTGAACTTCGATGGCTTTTTGTCCTGAGGACATCCTCAGTTGCTACAGCGCTTCCTACGCGGAGGCGCGGCGGACGTTTCTGCGCGCGGCCGAAGCGCAGGATGCCGCCGTGACTTCCCATCTCAACCCTTGCGGCCAAGGTGTATCCGGTGAAGACCTCTGCATGGACATCGCGACTGTTGGCAGTGCGGACGCAGACAGCGCGCTGATCGTTTCCTCCGCTACGCACGGCATTGAGGGGTACGCGGGATCCGCATTGCAGACCGGCCTGCTTAGAGACGACATTGCAAAGTCCCTTCCGGACAACTCCGCGTGCCATCTCGTGCATGCCGTCAATCCGTTCGGTTTCTCCCACTGTCGTCGGGTGAACGAAGACAACGTCGATGTGAATCGAAACTTCGTTGGTTTCTCCCACCCCTTGGCAGACAGCGACGATTTCTTGAGATTCTGCGCTTTTGCGGCCCGCGAGAGGAAAGAGGGCCGTGCGGCTGACGACACCGAGGTAACGGCCCGCTATCTGGCGGCCGAAGGCGAGCAGCGCTACCAACGTGCGTTGACATTGGGGCAATACAGCAATCCGACGGCAATCCACTTCGGTGGACGCGAACCCACCTGGAGTAACCGCATCTGGCGCGGTTTCCTGGACCATGCCTTGCCGGGCCGGGCCCTGACCATTCATATGGACATTCACACGGGCCTCGGTCGTTTCGGACAGGAGACCCTGATCTACACGCGAGACCCCGGTGCGCGGGGTTACGAACTGGCCTGCCAGTGCTACGGCGGGGACGAGTTGCTAATCCCGGGCGGTGCACTGACGCCGGACGTGAGCGGTCCGATTCCGTCGTCCTTTGCCCGGTTCGAAGACGACACCGTGGTCATCGGCGTGGCGCCTGAGTTCGGCACCGTGCCGCTGAATCAGATGCTGACTACGCTGGTCGAGGAAAACACCCTGTGGCACAGCGAATGTCGCGGTGAATCAGAGCGGAAGGCCAGCGTCGAACGGATGATGCACTGCTTCTGCCCGGACGATGCCGGCTGGCGCATCGGAGTATGGCGGCGATTCCGTCGCCGAATCGACCAGACCATCAAGTTGTTGAACAACCTGTGAGACCAAGAGCATGAAATTCCATTCCCAACCCTACTTTGTCGGCGAGCAGGCCGCCGAGGCCCCTGTTCCCGAACAGTTCGAGCCCGGACCCTTCAGGAAAGCCCGACCGCCGGAACCGCTCCGCTTTGAGGTCAACATGGTGGCCCAGGCGCACGGGAAACAGCAGAAAACCGGCACGGTGCAGGTCAACATCCCCGGCTTCAGCCCGGTCAGGCTGTATTGCGACGAACAGCCGCCGGTGGGGGACGATCAGGCCCCGCCGCCGCTGGCGTTCTTCACCGCCGGCATCGGCTTCTGCCTGATGACGCACATGACGGACATACTGAACACGCGCAGGATCAAGGTCACTTCCATGCGCCTGGAGCAGCGCGTCCGGTTCATGACCACCCTGGGCACGATGCGTGAGCTGGGCCACCGGACCACCGGCGAGTGCGAGAAGGTTGAGACCCACGTCATCATCGACAGCCCCGAACCGCCGGAGCGGATCCAGTCTCTGCTGGAAGAGGCCGAGGGCTCATGCATGGCCCACTTCGCCATGCGCAACCCGGTCCCCTGGTCGACGCGACTGGTGCACAACGGTGTGGAACTCGAGTCGCGTGACAGCGAGAACCTGTAGCCTGCCCAGAAGCGCGTTCACCCGGGTTCGATACGGACATCCACCGAATAAACGACCCCGGTGAACTCGAACGGCGCTTCGTATGCGTCGGTGATGGATGCATGCCGGTCGCGGCCCACCTGGACCGCGCGCATCTTTCCTATTGTCGCAACGTCCGGAACGGCGATCGAACCGACCACCTGGCCTTCCACCATGAGCGCGATCGTCCCCGTGTTCGCATTGCCCGGCTCGAACACCAGGCCCACGCGCATGCGTCCGCTCGGCAATGTCGTCGTGGAATGACCCAGGGTCAGGTTCCCCAACTCCTTGTACGCGAGACAGAGCCTTGCATCGTGCACGAACAGCGAGAGTCCATTCAGGGCCGAACCCTGGACGTAGATGACGCCTTCGGTTGACGCATCCAGAATTTCCACGTCCGCGGTCAGCGACCACTTGCGCCGTCCGATGGCGGGTGACTGTGCCCTTGGAACCCGTCCCATGGGTGGCACGAAGCGATAGGCGTAAGTGCCCGGCCGGGTCGGGCGTTGACCGAACAGGCGATCATCCAGGGGCAATACGCCGTGGCGTCCCGCCTCCACCCACCACATGTCGATCATCTTCTGCAGGCGTTCGGGCTCTGCCCCCGCGAGGTTGTTGTACTCGGAAAAGTCCTGATCGAGGTGGTACAGCTCCCAGTCGTCGTCGCTGTAATCATCCCCGATCTCGTGCCTTGTCACGGCTTTCCAGCCATCGTGCCAGAGGCTGCGGTTGCCCATCATCTCGAAGTGCTGGATCGGCTTTCGGGTTCGGGAATCCGCCTCGCCGAGAGTGTAGGCAAGGCTTGTCCCGGCAATCGGCATCTGGTCGTAACCCCGGTAGTGAGACCGCGGCTCGGCGTTGACGATTTCGAGAATCGTCGGCGCGATGTCGGTGGCGTAGTGGAACTGGTTCCGGACACCCCCGGCGTCCTGGATGCCCGTCGGATAGTGAATGATCATGGGCACCCGAACGCCGCCGCCGTGGGTGTCCTGCTTGTACCACCGGAGCGGCGTGTTTCCGACCTGCGACCAACCCCAGGGAATGTCGCTGTTGCTGTGGGGACCGCCGATGTCTTCGAGCTTTTGCTGTATGGCATCGAAGTCCTCTTCGGGGTCGGGGCGGCCGAGTTTTGCTCCAACGGTCTGTCCGTCGTTTGCCGCGTTGCGCCGGGCACTCGCGCCGGCGTTCATCACGCCATACGGTCCGCCGTTCTGGCTGGTGCCGTTGTCCGCAGTGAGTATCACGACAGTGTTGTCCAGGTGGCCCGCCGCACGCAGATGGTCGATGAGGCGGCCGATCTGCACATCGGTATGTTCGAGGAACCCCGCCCAAGCCTCCTGCAGCCGGCACACGAACTTGCGTTCGTTTTCGCTCAAGCGATCCCAGGGCTGCACTCCGGGATTGCTCGGCGGCAGGCGGGTGCCCGGGGGAATGACCCCAAGCTCGATCTGCCGCTCGAAGTAGCGCTCCCGCAGTACGTCCCACCCTTCATCGAAACGTCCGCGGTACTTGTCGATGTACGTTTTCGGCGCCTGGTGCGGGTAATGCATGGCCCCGGTCGCGAAGTACATGAAAAAGGGCGTTTCCGGCCGGATGCCCTTGACGTCGTTGACGAACTCGATGGCGTGGTCGACGAGGTCCTCGGTGAGGTGATATCCCTCTTCGGGAGTCCTGGGAGGGGTCGCGGGGTGATTGTCGTAGGTCAGGTCGGGATCGAACTGGGGGGTCGCGCCCGACAGGAACCCGTAGAAGCGATCGAAGCCCCGCTGCAGCGGCCACTCGTCGTGCGGTCCGGCGGCGGAACCATGGGCATTGGGATTGAGGTGCCACTTGCCGAGGGCAAAGGTGGCAAAGCCCTCCTCGCTCAGCATCTCCGCGAGGGTCGCCGCGTGACGGCTGATCCGGCCACGCAGGTTGGGAAAGCCGGCGTCGCCTTGCGCGGTGATGGTCGAGATGCCAACCGCATGATGGTTGCGGCCCGTGAGCACGCATGCCCGCGTGGGGGAGCAGAGCGGCGTCACATGGAAGTTGTTGTAGCGAAGTCCGTTCGCCGCGAGGGCGTCCATGTTCGGGGTCTCGATAGTTGAGCCGTAACAGCCCAGGTTGCCGAATCCGGTGTCGTCGAGAAGGATCAGGAGGACGTTGGGAGCGTCGCCTGGCGAGGCGGTTGGACACGGGTCCGGCTCCGAGTCTTCGTACGTGATTCCGATCCTGCCGCGGAAGGTCTCCCTTGATGCCATGCTCGATGCTCCTTTTGTTTGCCGGATCGGGCGAATCTACGCCCGCTGCTCCGCTCGCCTTAGGGACTCAACATGGAAGTTGAACCACACGTCCCGGTACATGTCGATCATCTGGTTCTTGTTGTGTCCCTGCCCCTCGATCTCCATGTAGGTGTGGTCAACGCCCGCCGCCAGCAACGCCTGGTGGAAGTCGCGGACCGTCAGCAGGTGATCGGTGTCCCGTGTCCCGCACCATAGCTGGGTGCGCAACCTGCCCTTGATTTCGCTTAAGTGCTTTGTGAGCAGTTCGTACGCGTCGTTGTCGACGTAGTTCTGCCTGTCCGGGCCGAGGTAGCTGTTGGGATAGGTATCCGGTCTTGCCGGGTCGAAGTGCGCCAGCGTCCGGGGCACGTTGCCCGCGAGGTTGAAGAGCGAGCAGAACATGCGCGGGTACTTCATCGCGAGACGCGTTGCGCCGCGGCCGCCCATGCTGTGACCCTCGATACACCGACCGTGACCCGCGGCGATCGTTCGATAGTTCGCGTCGATGTGGGGGATCAACTCGCGGATGATGAGCGTCTCGCTCATGAACCGACCGTCGTGGGAGTCCTTGTAGAACGTGCGCTTTCCGCCGTTGGGCATGACCATGATCATCGCGGGCCAGCGTTCGGCGAGGATGCCCGCGTCCAGTACGCGCGCCTCGAGGAAACCGTGCAGTTCGTTGCCATCCGCACCGTGCAGGTTGTAGATGACCGGGTAGCGCCTGATGGCATCGGTTTCGTAGCCGGGCGGCAGGTATATGCAGTACCCCACGTCGGCCTGGTGGACGGCTGAATGGAACGTGCGGTGTGTGACCCTACACGGCAACTGGCCCGGTTCGGGTCTGTTGACCCACACCGCTGAGGGGCCTCGAGCCGGTGGGGGACCTGGTTTCCGAGAGCTCATTAACGGCGTTCCATCGGGTCGAATCCCGGTTCGGCTGCATAGGCTATCGGCGGTGGGTTGCCGCTGACAAATGCCGCGGGCCGGCGTCCGCGGAAATCACGCCACACTCGTCCGGAAAGACGGCAGGCTGATAGGCTATACGCGCGAACAACACAACGAAGGAGCAAGCACATGGCGGACACGGCGCCCATCACGACCATAGACGAGTTCGAGGAGGAGTACAGGAAGGGTGCGGGGGTGACGTTGCCGGGCCGTGCATCGAAGCAGGCGACCCTCGACAACATTTCCCGCGCCGGCGACGGCATCGGGGACATGAACCCGTTGTGGCGCGACCCGGAATACGCCGCCAGAAGCCGTTTCGGCATGATCACCGCGATGCCGAGTTTCGTCTATAGCTCCAGTCTCGGCGTCGGCGCGGCGATCCAGGGGAACATCGATTCCTCGCGCACCCGGGACTTTGCCATGAACTATGCGGGCGGCGAGCTTGAGATCTACCGCCCGATCTGGCTCGGAGACACGATCACGTGCCAGGAGCAGGTGGGCCCGGTCGTTCGGAAGGAGAGCGGGCGGATTGGTCCATTCTGCATCTGCACTGGGCTCGTGACATACACCAATCAGCGCCACGAAGTCGTGGCCACCAAGAGAACGCTGATGGCGCGTTACATGATTCTCGGGGGTGGCGATCAGACCATCACCTACGACCGGGACAACAAGAGCGGTGTCGAAGAGGAGCCGGCGGACGCCCTGGTCTGGGAAGTCGAGAGACGTGGTGCCGAGCCGCGCTACTGGGAGGATGTCGCCGAGGGCGACGAGATGCCGCCACTGAAAAAAGGTACCTATGGTGTCACCGAACTCTTCCTGTTCACCCACGGCGTGCTCGGTACGCGCCGCTCCACGCGCGCCGCGCTGGAAGCCGCGGGTTCGAAGGACCTTGGCGGCGGTGGACGCTTCGACGCGGAGCATGCCAAGCGCAAGCGCAGCATGCCGGGCCAGTTCGACTTCGGTCCGCAGCGGGTGTGCTGGCTGGTGCAGATGTGCACGGACTGGATGGGGGACGATGGAACGTTCAGGAAGATGGTCACCCAGGTTCGCCATCCCAACGTGGTCGGCGACACCAACACGCTCTACGGGACCGTCGCGAGCAAGTATGTCCAGGGTGACGAGCACCTGGTGGACCTCGACGTGCGCGTTCAGAACCAGTCGGGCACGGCCAGCGCCTTTGCACGGGCGACCGTCGCGCTGCCCTCGAGGGGTTGACGCGGCCGGCTGTGGGGCACGGCTAGTCGAGGAAGGAGCCCCGGCGACGCTCCGCTTCGGAAACGAAGCGGATCCCCTGCCTGTATATGGCGCGGACGGTGCCGCTTGTCAGGCTCTTGTGGAGGGGAATGACCAGGACCGGTCTCCCGCCGGACCGCAGGGTCCTGACAAGCTTGGCGTGACTCCCTCGAATTGACGTTACCTCGAAGCCGAACCTGCGGAGAGAACGCAGAACCTCGCGCGGTCCAGGGCGCCGGAGCCGGGTCAAGGTCCTAACGCCGCGGTCTCGAAGTGAAGAACCAGGCGCGGAGACGACGAAAGACCGAGCCCCGCCATGTCTTCGCCGTCCAGGTAAAGCGCCAGCGCTTCGCGGAGGTACGCGAGCGTCTCGTCGAGCGATCGGCCCTGCGTGACCACACCGACTTCCAGGCATTCGGCGACGTATTGCCCTTCGCTCTCGAATACCACTGCGTGAATGGACGTTCGCTCGGGGGGGCGGTTGGCGACGTACTCCGCTGCCGACTCTTCGACTTGATGCTCGCCTGATGTTCGTTGCCCGGATGGTGGGTCAACCTGGGGGGCGTCGCGAAACGGCGGACAGATTTCGTAGGTGCCCCTGGCCGTGCGAAAGAAGTACGGCAACCGGTGCGGATGATTCGCGGGTGCGTTTACGCAACAACGGCTGGTGATGTGGGTGCGCACGGAGCGCGCGTTCAGGTGTGGCAGCGCCGCGACTATCTCGGCGGGAGCAAACGTCCACTCCCCGCGCGCAACGCAGATCCGTCGTGCGGCGGCGAGAATCTCGTCGTGAATGGACATGCGCCAAACTTACACTTGTACATATTATTAATCAAGTTGTAATTCCAGAGGATGGCGCCGCAGAGGTCGGCTTAAGTCGGCTCCTGCGCCGCCACGGCCGGCTTCTCGTGCGGCTCGACGATCTGCCTCGTGCGACTCTCCGTGAGGAGCCGGTCGGCCCGGCGGCAGACGCGGTGGAGCAGGGCGGCGTCTTCGCTCAGCACACGGCGCAGCGGCCTGCGCGTGTAGCGCGCGAGGAAGCGCAGGTAGTCGTTGCGGGGGAGGCCAAGGTGCGCAACAGAAAACATGAGCGCTGCCAGGTCTCGCAGGACCCATCGCCGTGGCACACGGGGACGGATTTGTGCCCGGTGCAGGTCGATGATGGCGAGTTCCACTTCCCCCTGCGCAAGCGCGGCCTCGTGCGCCCAGATGTGACAGAGGTAGAAGTCGCGGTGGTTCACGCCCGCGACGTGCAGGGAACGCGCGAGATCGGCGACCGCATGGACCAGGCGACGCCGCAAGGTGGGCGCCGGTGGTTCCCTGGACCATTGGTCGGTGATGTCTTCCAGGCTGGCGTAGCCGTCGAGGGCATCGCAGACCACGAACGAACGCGCGCGTGCCGGGTTCAGGCCGCGCTGGCCAAATGCGGCGACCCGGGGAGCCTTGACACCGCGCTCCTCGAGATACCGGCACGCGGCGTACTCGTTCCTGGCACCCATCGCGGGGAGCTTCAGGTTGCACAGTTCTTTCAGGATTTCGCGCCACCCGACGGCGTCGTGCACCTTGGCGAAATACGCGGCGCCGCCTTCAACGAAACGCAGCGTGCGGCGATTCTTGACGATGCGATAGGTTTCGCCCCGAAGCGCCTGGACCACCTCGAACGGATCCTGGCCATCCCAGGCGGTGCCAAGGTCATCCCTCAGGTACGTGCCGGATGCGCGCGTCCACCCAATGCCCCTGGGTGGCTCCCACGGGCTCGACAGTTCCGGGCGGCCCGCAGACACTCGCGCGTCCACGACCTGCCTTATGAACCCGACCACCGAATCCGGGTCGCTGTTGCGCGAATCCTTGTCGATACGCGACTCCACAGGATAGTAGTCGGCGTAGTCCTCACGCTGGTCGGAACTGGTCACCAGGACCTTTGTCCTGCCGTAGAAAACCGCACTCTCCGACGCGAGCATTTGCCTGGCGCGGGCGGTGCTGGCGACGGGAAAGACGTCGCGCAGCCGGATGGGCTCGGAGGTGCCGAGGTTCGCGCGCAAACCCTCGATCTCCCGTTGCGCGGGCGGCTCGGTGACGATGTAGAGATCGAGCCCGGGCATCTTGTTGAATCCCACGACGCAGTGCGCGGGGTTGCGCTGCAAATGGTGCTGGACCCAGCGCTCGAAACGTTCCACGCGTCCGTATTCGGTCCTGGAGGCCACGGGAGCCACGATCACCTCCGCGCCCTCGGGCATGCCTTCAGCTCCCCCGGCCGAATGCTCCATGGCGTATATGCGCGGGTGGTAACCGGTGGCCCGGCAAGCTTCAGCGATCTGCGTACAGTTGCGGGATGCCGGCTCGATCGAGGTCAGGCGGTGCAGACAGAGCGCTACCACGGGTTTTGTCTCGCCTTTGCCGAAGCGCTCGATCAGGTCGCAAGCCGCTCGGACGCCTCCCGAAAGCGCCCCGCCGGCGGCGTAGTGCCGGCCGTTCGTGCGCCACGCAGGCCGCTTCGGCGAGGTCAGGATCTCCGCCAGTTCGCCGTTGAAACGGGACTGGTCGAAGGGGGATTCGGAGACAATGCCGGCACTCGCCTGCAATATGTGAGACGCGTGGCCGCAGGTGTCAGTCGCGAGCACCGGCAGCCCCGCGGCGATGGCTTCGAGAATTGCCATGCCCCCGGCTTCATCGTATGCGGGCAGCGCCAGGGCGTCGGCGCCATGCAGGAATCGGGGCACGTCGTCGCGCCCGCCGAGAAAGTGAACCCTGTCAGCAACCGCCAACCGCGATGCGAGACGTTCGAAGCGGTGTTGCTTGTCTTCGCCCAGGACGAAGAGGTGGGTGCGTCGCCTGAGCGCGTCCGGCAGTGCCGCCGCGGCGGCGATCAATCGATCGAGGCCCTTGGTGACGAAACCGGATCCGACAAGCAGCACCACGAGATCGTCCTCGGAGAGCTCGAACTCGCGACGCAACCAATGCCGGGCGTCGAAGTCCACGGTTCCCTTTAGCTGTCCGACGTCGAGGTCGGGGGGCAGTGGGAAGAAACGCGTTTCCACGGTGCCGTAGTGGCGCTGGTAGGCGGTCTGTTGCGCGGGAGCGATGGTGAGGATGTTGACCTGCCGCTCGTCGCCGAATACCGCCCGCTCGAAGTCGGCGAAGTGCCGATACCGGGGCAGGAGCTGGCACACCCAGTGGCGCTGCATCTGCAACTTCTCTTCGAAACAGGAGTCCCCGGCGAAATACACATCGAGTCCCGGCATCTTGTTGAAACCGACGACGAGATCCACCGGGCGCCGTTCCAGGTCTTCCTGCACCCACTTCGCGAACTGCCGGTTGCGTGAAGCATGGGTCGCGCCCTTCGTCGGCACGGCTACCATGTCGATGGATCCTTCAGCCGGGGAAGTTCCCCCGACCGCCAATGCGTAAGGAAATACTGATGTTTCCTCCGTCGCCGGAGGCGTCCCTTTATGGGAGCCTTCGGGCGCTGTTGTGTCCCATCGGTGCGCGTACGCCCGCACGTGGTGGCCCCGGTCTGCGCAGGCGTTCGCGATCTTCATGAAGTCGCGGGAAAGCCCACCATACGGAAAAACCCTGAAGATGCAGAACGCGAGTTTCACGCGAGCAGCTCCGAGACCTGCGTCCAGACCCGGTCCGGATCGAGGCGCGCGAAACAGGCGGGTTCAACCGTCTCGCCCTGCCAGCGCAGCGCGTCGCCGCGATAGCCGCAATGCCGCGAAAGGCATGGCGCGCATTCGATGTCCCCCTGGATGTTCCGGGCGCGGCTGCCCACGCATCCCGTCAGTCTCGCGTCCGTCGGTCCGAACAGGCCCACCGTCGGGCGGCCCAACGCGGCGCTCAGGTGCGAGAGCCCGGTGTCGACGCCGACGACCGCGCTGGCCCGGGCCAGCAGGTCGGCCACGGCGTCGAGCGGCATGGATCCGACGGCACGGGCGCCATCGACCCGACCGGCGACCCTTTCCGCGCGCCGCCGCTCTGAATCGGAAAGCCATGGCAGGATCGGCGTCAGTCCGGCCTGCGATGCACGTTGGGCGATGTGGGTCCAGAACGCCTCCGGCCAGTGCTTGGATTCCCAGGTCGTGCCGTGAAGCAGCACGCAATAGGGCTCGGTCTCTCCATCAGTATTCAGTCCGAACGCCGGATCGCTCGTTGGCAGGTCGTAGCCGATCGTGGCGGCGAAGAGCCGGCGGATGCGCTCGATCGCGTGGCAGTCTTTCGTCTCGACTGCCTCGCGGCGCGAATAGAAGAGTGCCGCGGCCGGCTCGCGTGCGCTTCTCCTGTCGTATCCCGCGCGAACGCGGCTGCGCGAACAGGACACGATCAGGGCGCTCTTGATCAGGCCCTGGGCATCGATGACCAGATCGTAGCTCCTTCGCCGCAGTTCACGTCCGAACTCGCGGACTTCGCGAAACCGGCCCTCGCCCGGCTTCCGCCACCGGCGCAGGGCCGCACGAATCACTTCATGTACCCCGCGATGCATCGCCGGTACTGCGGCGAAGTCCTCTTCCACCACCCAGTCAAAGGTCGTGCCCCGGCGTGTGGCATCTTCAACTGCTGGCAGCGTATGAACGATGTCGCCGAGGGACGAGAGCTTGACTAGGAGGACATGCACGGCTCGATGGCCTTGATCACACGTGCCGGGGCAAGGTCCACGAGGCACTTGTAGTGGTCGAAGCGACACGTCCGCTGCAGGCACGGGCTGCATGGCTGGGGCTCGCGCAGCGCCACAGCGCCGACAGCAAGGGGAGGCGTGAAGTCCGGGGACGTCGAGCCGAAGAGGGCAACCACGCGGCGGCCGAGGGCCGCGGCGACGTGCATCAGCCCAGAGTCGTTGGCGACCACGCAGTCGGCGCCGGACAGCAGGTCGATGGCGCTTGCGAGGTCCGTGCGCCCTGCGAGGTTCATGGATTCGGGAACCCGGCTGGCGATGGAATCGCATGCCGCCTTTTCGGCTTCGTTACCGAACAGCCAGACCGAAGCGCCCCGCTTCGCGCAATAAGCGGCAACCTCGGCGAAATGATTGACCGGCCAGCGCTTGGCGGGGCCGAACTCCGCGCCGGGACACAGGGCGACGACGTGGTCGGCCTTGGGAAGGCCCAGCGCGTCGTACTGCCGGTCCAGGTTCGCGGGGTCCGCAGTCAGTCGAGGTACGCGGTACCCCCCGCCGCTGAGCGAAACGAACCGGTCGACCATCGTCGGTTGTCCCTTGGGATCCAGGCGGCGCATGTCATTCAGCAGTCCGTGGCGGTGTTCGCCCCGAAAGCCCGTGCGTTTCGGTATGCGGGCGAGCCACGGAACGAGGGCCGACTTGAGTGTATTCGGCAGGACGATGGCCTGATCGAAGCCTTCTCGCCTCAATGTTCGAGCGACGCTCCTGCGTTCGCCCAGGGCCAGTTGGCCGTGTCCGGCCCGCAGTTCGTGCACGGCCGTGACACTTGGCATTCGCTTCGCGATCGGCGCCGTGGCCGCGGGCGCGAGCACATGCACCGCTGCACCGGAATCGCTCAGGTTCGCTGTCGCGGCTTCGGCTATCACCATGTCGCCGACCCAGGCAGGGCCGACAACGAGGACTTTGCTTTTGCCGTTGCTCCTCACTACATGGCCCGGGTATGCCACTCCGGATGTGCCTGCCGCCGCCCCCGCACCTGGTCGAAGTATCTCGATTGCAGGGTCTCGGTGATCGGTCCCCTGCGGCCGTTGCCGATGGTCCGGCCATCGAGTTCGCGAATTGGCAGGACCTCTGCAGCGGTTCCGCTGAAGAACGCTTCGTCGGCGATATAGATCTCGTCGCGCGTGATGCGGCGCTCGATCACCTCGATGTCCAGCTCCCTGGCGAACGTGAGGATGGTGTCCCGCGTGATGCCCGGCAGGCATGACGTGAGTTCCGGTGTATGGATGACGCCGCGCTCGACGACGAACAGGTTCTCGCCGCTGCCTTCCGCGGCATAACCCTCGTTGTCGAGCAGGAGAGCCTCGTCGCAGCCGCTGTCGAGCGCTTCGCGCAACGCGAGTATCGAGTTGATGTAGTTGCCGTTCGCCTTGGCTTTGCACATGGTGATGTTCACATGGTGCCGCGTGTAGGAAGACGTCCGTACGCGGATGCCCCTTTCCTGGGCCTCGGGATCCATGTAGGAAGGCCACGGCCAGCAGGCGATGGCGACGTTGACGGAGAGGTCTTCGGCGCGAAGCCCCATCGCTTCGGAGCCGAAATAGACGAGAGGGCGGATATAGCCCTCCGAGAGGTTGTTCGCCGCGATCACTTCGCATTGTGCCGTGTTCAGCTCGTCCCGCGTGTACGGGATCTTGATGTTCACGATGTGTGCGGAGTTGAACAACCTGTCGGTATGGTCGCGCAGGCGGAATATCTGTGTTCCGTTCGGCGTCTCGTACGCGCGAACGCCTTCAAAGACGCCCACCCCGTAATGCAGGGTGTGCGTGAGCACGTGCACGTTCGCATCGCGCCAGGCGACCAGTTCGCCGTTCATCCAGATATGACCGTCGCGATCGGCAAACGATGAATCTTGAGCAACCACTGTCCTTTCCTGTGAATCTCCGGGTCGACGCGCACTCAGGGAGCGGCGACATTGTACGAATGTCGAGCCACAAAATCCGTCGCCCTTTTCGGGGACGCCATGTTTTGCCACGCCCTGCGGAGCGCGCAGTGGACCCGGTGCGTTCTGATGCGCGGCCTAGCGTGTTGATCGCCTCAGCAGTGGGAACCGGCGATGCTGCCGACCGGTGACGCATAGTGACGACAACAGGTATTACCAATTAAGGGCTATTCAAATGATAAATTCACGAAAATAGCCGCCTTCGACACCAATCTCTTGTCAAAACGAAGCGCAGTTGAGCTGCTGCTATAATTCCGTGGCCGGCGATGCGTTGGCGCCTGGCTGACGTGGGGTGGATTGGCGGCAAGGGGGGCCAAAACAGAATGAGCAAGATCACGACGAAGGCGCTATTCAGGCGTGCGACGGCCGACGATTTACAGGATCTCGTTGAGTATGTGACCAAGCCGGTAACCGGCCGTCTAGATCAGACCGACCAATACAAGGAGCACTCTCCCGACCACACCAAGTACGCCAAGGAGATTCTCGAAGAAATCAAGGCGTTTGGCGCGAATACCATAGTGAATTTCTTCCGTGGCGGTGGCCCCCGATATCGAGAAGTTGTGGCGGATGTGGCCGACAAAATTGGCGTTCCGGATGTAGGCGAAGCGGGCCACTCTGTGGCGGACCTCGAACGCCGGATTCTCGAGAAGATCCTGAAGGATGCGATGGATAGCACAGAAGGAAAGGATCGCGCGGAGATTGAACAAGCGCTAAAGGACGCTGGGGTTGGTGCGAAGGATCTCTCCGTTCTCCTTTCCGGTGGGTCCGCCGCCAGCGTGATCGCCGCAAGGTTGTCAGGATTTGCGCTGTATCGTGTGTCGCTGATCGTGGCCAACGCGGTTGCGAAGCACGTTCTTGGGCGCGGGCTTTCGCTCGCGGCCAATGCGGCCTTGACTAGGAGCATTGCGGTGGCAGTCGGGCCGATCGGATGGGTGTTTACGGGGCTCTGGACTGTGCTTGACTTGGCAGGGCCAGCCTATCGAGTGACGATACCCTGCGTGATTCACGTCGCCATGCTAAGGCAGAAGTACCTTAGCGAAGACGAAGCGGCGCGACCGACTGCCGCAGACTGAATGATCGGAGTGCGGCTGAGTGGTTGACTTGACGGTTACGTTTGAGGTGCCAGCCAGAATCCTGAAGGGTCTTGTCGATGGGCGTTTCAGGCGGATTGGAGGCGTGATCGTAAACCGAGAGGGTGGTGTGGTGGCTTGGTTGCGAGAGGGCGGCGCAAGCACTTTAGGCAGCAATACACCATTGGGTCTGGGGTCGCTGTCCTTGGGCCTACAAGTTACGACATTGGCAGTTAGCGTGGTTGGATTCTCTCTGCTGCACAAAAGGCTGAAGGTCGTGCAGCAGCAGCTCAAGGACATCGAGAGCACATTGGCCGAGCAAAAGCGCGACGGAGAGTGGCGCGATTGGAAAGAGCTGGTAGCTCGATTTGTTCCGGTAGTGGCAAGCAGCGAGATGGTCGATGGAGTACACCTGGTCCCCGCAGAGGAGACTCGCCGGGCGATCCTTGTCAGCGCGATTGGAGAACTCGGTGAGGCAAAGGAGTACTTCCGCCACATTGTGACAGGGATGATGGACCAACGGAGGGAGATGCACAGGATCGGAGAGTTCGAGACGTCCTACCGAGCCTGGGTGGCTGCGAGCAGTGCTCACGCTAAAGCTGCGGAGGGAATTGGCGGAAGCTGGGCCGCGAATCTATGCGGTTCGTTTCTTGATAGGCATCGTGAGTTTTCTGAGGAGGTTCGCGCGGCGATTGGTGACTACACCAGGGCTTTGGGTGCCGATGACTGGGATAGGAGAAAGGACCCGCGGACAACGCTGCTCGAGCAAGCCTCCCAAGTCGAGGAGATCTTCCGCGGCCACGTGATGCGGCTTGAATGGCAGGCGGACAATGCGATGAGTTCGCTGGACTTCGAGCCAGATCCGGATAGCGTTAAGCGGCATGACGGGCTGATTGTCTACGAGGTTGAGTACTCAGGCGGTTAGTGTTGTTCGCTCCTCGGCGAACTGCTACCGCGCGAGACAGAGCTGACGGGGCGGAAGATCGGAACGTGGCCGGTCGCGGCTATCGTTGCCGGCGGCCCAGTAGCCCACTTGTCCGTGGTTCAGCACGCGGGAAGCTGCGGGATGAGCGCGGCGCGTCGGCAATGGCGGAGACCCGGAACGCCGCCGCCATCACCGAGTCAGGCGCGCGACTTCGGGGCCTCGAGCCCCGCCGGGAAGATCGCGGCCATGCGGCTGGCTAAGGTGCCCGTCTTTTCCGGGACGGACCCCGATGCCAGGCCGACACGTAACCGATCACCAGATGAGGCTATACATGCACCTTCGACAACAATACTCGCCGCGGGTGGCCGCGGCCAAGGCAGGATTCAGCACCGCCACCGCGTACCGCATCGAAGACGATCCGCGGTTGCCGTCCACCAAGGGCAAGCACGGCGGCAGCCGCCGGCCGGACCCGCTCTCCGGGATCTTCGACGAGGAGATCGTCCCGATACTCGAACAGGCGCCGGACCTGCGCACCGTGGGGATCTTCGAGGAACTGATGCGCCGGCATCCGGAACTCGGCCGCGGCGTGCGCCGCACCCTGGAGCGGCGCGTACGGGAATGGCGCGCGAAGCACGGTCCGGAGCGGCTGCAGCACGGCCATGACGTCCTTGCCGGTGATGGCGTCCCCCGGCATGTCGCCGAGCCGGGGCAGGATGTAGTCGCGCAGCGTTGCGCGCCAACCGTTCTCGGTGCGACCGCCGGGCTTCCAGTTCGGGGCGTGGATGGCGATGACCTTCTCGGCGGCTTCCGCGAAGATCGGTGCGCCGCGGCCCGAGCGGCGTCGGGGATCGCGGCCCTCGGCGATGGCCTGCGCGTTCTCCAGCGCCTCGCGGCGGGCCAGGGCGAGGGTGACGACGGGGTAGCGGCCGAGGCCGACGCTGGTGGGCCTGCCGCCGATGCGGACGCTCTGCGTCCAGCACTTGGTGACGTGCCGCGCGGGGCAAGGCGCACGAGGAGGCTCAGTCCGAGCCCGCCGCGGCCGTCCCCGTAGCGGCCGGGCGCGTTGACGGTCTTGACGAAGGTGGCGGACAGCATGTTGGGGCGTTTGATCGGTTTCATGGCGGATTCCATTACTCGTTCGTTTATGTCGAAAGTTCGAGATGGAGTGTGCCGCCGTGGCGCGGCCTGCGTCAAAAACTTCATTTTTATCAGAAAGTTAAAGGACTTCAAGAGCCATCCCGGAATGCCCTGAAACCCCTGAGGTGCGCGTACCGTACGCGCACCAGCGTCCGGCGCGCGAACCCGTACGCGGCGTCACGGCCCTCGGGCTTGAAGTCCACCTCCGCGCTGCCGCCAAGGAAGGCCTCGATCTGCTCCACCGTGCGGAGCCGTTCGGTCTGTAGCGTCACGATCATCCTCCGAATGATCGTCCAGACCGACCTCCCAGGCTCATCTAGCGTTGGAAACCGACCCCCTCTCCAGGCTCATGTAGCGTTGGACAACTCTACGAGATGCGCTTCCCCGTGCGCCGTGGCATCCTATATTTCGGAAACGGTTCGAACCAACCGGGTTTGCGATGTCCGGGAACGTGGGTAGGGACTCCGCCCGGGAACGGCGGGAAGAACGTGAACGTCAGGACGGCGCCCCCTCCCAGCGGGAGATTGGTAGCGGGCCGCTCTCCTCCTGACGATGAAACAAAGGGGAGTAGGGGAAGTGTCCCGACACATTGACTTGGGTGCGCTGCTCGCAGGCTGCGCGGATGACTCGTTTGACGACGGGATTCGAATCGACGCGGAGCTGGAGCCGCTGGCCGGTGCCGGTGGTCCTGTGAAACCTGCCGTGTACGAGGGCGGCAGATATCAGCATGATCGCCGCTGGGCGGCATCAGGAGACTCGGAAGCGACACCGGTCATCGTCATTGACAATGTCCCTTCGCAGGCGAACCGGCTGGAACATGCGCTGCGGCGGCACCGCGAGTCGATATCGATTCCCGAGTTCACGCTGGACCTTTCCGGCATTCCCCACCTGCCATCACACCTTCCGAAATCACTGTCCAGTCTCGAGTTTCCTCATCGCAACGCGGATGCCTATCTGCGCGATTCGGAACTCAACGGCGAGGACTTCATGAAAACGGAGACAGGCAAGGCAATCTTCGATGCAACCGCGCAGGTCTGCGGCCCATTGATCGCTTGGTTCCCGCAAGCGCTGTTGTATGGTTTCTGGCAATCCCACCTGGGAAAGAACCGCCAAAACACCAAGCACGCCCGCGCATGGGTCTCGGAGATCGTGGGCTGGCAGCCGGCATCCACGGAAACCAGGGTGCTTGGTCTTAAGGGCGATGCCCTGAACCTGAGCACTGATGAGTCGGTTACTTCCAACCCAAACGACCTTACGGACTGGGACGTGGGAAAGGAGGCAGGGTCGAAGGCGACAAGGCTCTCGGAAATCGGGCATGGACAGGTGCCGTTCATGGGAGCGGACGCCCCTGCAGCGGCGGTATCTTTCGCCCGCGTAACCCAGCGCGCCACCGTCTCATTCGCCCAACTTCGGCGCGTCGGGCTTGGAACCGGAGCCCCTGATGCCGATGCGGCAGTGCGGGCGCTTCTTGTGGCGCTGGGGCTGCACGCGCATCAGCTTGCGTTCGGCAGAGGGTTCGCGTTGCGATCCGGCGCCGAGTTGCGCCCCGAGGCGACGACCGTGACTTGGCTTGGCGAGGACGGGGACAAGTCCTGCGACCTCAACGGCGCGGCGGGCACGCGCGAGCTACTCGACGCGGCAAGGCAGCATGCCGAATCCGTCGGCGTACCCCTCGATGGCTGGGTTCGAAAGGCGAAAACGCTCGTGCCGAAGGAGAACCTGCGCAAGGCGATCATTGCGACTTGGCCGGTTCTCGACGACTGATGTTCACCATCAGCGTGGAGCTGCTCCACGGCACCTTTCGCGGCGACCCGGACGGGACCGCCAACACCGGAGGCTTGGAGTGCGGCGAGTGGCCCCCCTCCCCGGCGCGGTTGTTCGCTGCGCTCGTTGCAGCCGATGGCACTCGGCAGCAGACGCGGGTTACGGACGGTAGCGAGCTCCTCTGGCTGGAAGCGTTGCCTGCTCCAACGATCCATGTGCACTCGCAGACTTGGCACCAGACGCAGCGGCCGCGGTTTGTCGTTATTGCTGAACGGGCCAGCGGCACGCACCAGGAATACGTTTCCCGCCGGGGTGCCCTGCATCGCCCAGGCGTGAGAGTGGCGCCTCGAGACCCGCGCATTGTGTACCAATGGGAGATGACTCCCCCGCCCCAGATCTTGGAGTCGATCCGTTTACGTGCCGCACGCGTTGGCTATCTGGGCACATCCGACTCGCCCGTTCGCCTTCGCGTCGCCACCGAGATTCCATCCGACCGGCCAGCGGCCGTCTTCTCGCCTCATCCAGACGGTGAAGCCACACTGAACGTGCCGCAACCCGGTGACACCGACCTTCTGGACCAGATTTTTGATGCATGGCGTGTTCGCGGTGCATCTGTCGCGCGTTCGCAGTTCCCCGCACTGGCGCATTCCACTCGCTATCGAACGCCGGAGTCCCGGGCCGAAGAGAATGGTGGCCGCGTCGTCGCGTGGCTGCGCCTGCGCCCACCCGTTTCCGGGCGTCGCGTATCTGCGCTCACTTCCCTATTCAAGGAGGCGGTGCTCAGCCATCATCAACTAATTCACGGCGAGCCGCCCCGGGTTCTTCACGGCCACGGGTTCGAAAGCACCGGCTACGACCTCGCTCGCTATCTGGCGCTGCCCGATGTTGGCTTCCCCCGCTCGCGCGGCCGAATCCACGGCTTGGCAGTGTGGTTGCCGCCAGGTGCGGATGAAGTGACGCGGGCCAAGGTTCGCGATGCGGCCTTTGCGGTGCAGGTGATCAAGGGGCCGGGTGTGCAGGTAGCTGTCTTTCCTCGGGAAGGCGAGCCGCGGCCATGGGCAGCACATCCGCGCCGATGGCTACAGAAGTCGCGGCGGTGGGTAACGGCGTTTCCTGTCGTTCACGAGCGTCGCGGCGAAGTGCGTTTACGAGAGGTCTCGCGGTGGTGCAGACATGCTGGCCTGCCAGAGCCGATTTCGTTTCGCCGGTCCCGTTCGCCGCTCGCGTCGGGGGGAGTGGATTTGATGCCGGTGGAAGTCAATCGCCCCGGTCGGCCCGCGCTTCCGTATTCCCATTTGGAGATTTGGTTCGCGGAGCCCGTTCCGGGTCCCGTCGTCATCGGTGCTGGCCGCCAGCGGGGGCTCGGCCTGTGCGTGCCTGTCGATGATTGAGAAGGCGCGTGTCGCCGAGGAAGGTGCGCGTCGGCCACACGGACAAGACCTGCCTTCCCTGCCCACGTTCCCGGAGTTTTATCGCGCCATCAACGGGCGCGACCCGTTCCCCTGGCAGGCCCGCTTGGCCGATCTGGTTGCTAGGGAGGAGCGGTGGAGAAGCGAGATCGGCGTTCCCACAGGTCTCGGCAAGACCGCCTGTTTGGACATTGCGGTCTGGTGGCTGGCAGCGCAGGCGGACCGGGCGCCCTGCCATCGCACTGCACCGACGAGAATCTGGTGGGTGGTAAACCGTCGCCTCCTCGTAGACTCGACCGCTGATCATGCACGGCGGATGGCCGATGCGCTGCGTGATCCGGTAAGTGCCGGGCTCGACGACGTGGATCGGCAGGTCGTGAGGCGGATTGCTGAACGGCTGCGCTCACTTTGGGTTGACGCGAATGCGGCCCCAATGGACGTCATCAGCCTGCGCGGCGGCATCGCCTCGCGCTCGCCCACGGATGCAGCACGTCCAACAATCATTCTCTGCACTCTGCCCATGTACGGTTCGCGTCTGCTGTTTCGAGGATACGGTTCGCGCCATCGTCCGGTCGATGCCGCCATGGCCGGCACGGACAGCCTCGTACTCCTCGACGAGGCGCACCTTGCCCCACACCTGAAGTCCCTCATCCCCGCGCTTGCCGAGTGCCATCCAAATGCGAGGGAGTTCCTCGGTGGAGCACGGGCGCGGCCGCAACTCGTCTCGCTCACAGCCACGGGGGACGCCGGCAGGTCCGAGCGGTTTGACCTCGACGCTGACGATGAAGCCCACCCCATTGTGCGCAAGCGTCTCAATGCCGTGAAGCCAGTGCGGTTGCAGGTTTTTGGCGCGGGGGACGCTACAAAGCGTCTCGCGGATGCAGCGCTGGAGCTCATCGATCCGAGCCCTTGCCCCGTCGCCTGCCTCGTATTTGCCAACTCTCCCCGAACGGCTCGCGGCACATTCGAGCGCTTGCGAAAGGCAAAGTCGCTTGCAGGCGCCGACGTGCTGCTTCTGACCGGCCTCGTCCGGGAGCGGGAGGCACGGCGCATCCGCGAGCGGATTCTGGACGCAGATGCGGGCATGGCGGCCGGAAGGGAAACAGAAACGCGTGCCCGTCACCTTGTGGTGGTGGCGACGCAAACGCTTGAAGTGGGGGCGGACGTGGATGCGGAGTGTCTGGTCACCGAGGCATGCGGCGTCCGGGCGCTCACGCAGCGGCTTGGCCGGCTGAACCGTCTGGGTCGCTTCCCGGACGCGCGGGCAACCTATGTCCACTTGCCGCCACCCAGACGGCGTGGAGTGAAGGGGACGGCGGAGACTTGGCCGGTGTACCAGTCCGAGCCTGGGACGGTTTTGCAGCGTCTACAGGCGGCATGTGGCGCGGACGGCACCGTCGACCTGTCGCCGCGGGTCGTTGGTGGCGCTCTGGGACTTCCCGGAGACGATCCTGGACGCGCACCCGAAATTCTGCCCGGCCTCCTCTGGGAGTGGACGAAAACGACCACGCCTCCAGATGGGGAGGCCCCTGTGGAGCCCTATTTCAGCGGTATCGCTGGGCCTCGATTCTCTGTCTCTTTGCTCTGGCGGGCGCATGTGCCTGATGCTGGCGAGCGGCTTTGGCCCCGTCCGAGCGATTGGGAGGCCATCGATGTTCCACTCGAAGATGTGCGGGAGCTCCTGGCGGACGAGGAGATCTGCCGGATCGGCTCGGACGGCGTGACAGTCGAAACTGCGGCGGTCGATGACCTGCGCCCCGGGGACCGGCTTGTGCTGCCTACGGACCGGGGCCTCATGGACGAGTGTGGCTGGCACCCTTCCAGTTCTCGACCCGTGGTCGATGTTTCGCTGAAGGACTTGGGCTTGCCTTTGGACGCGCGGGCGATTGAGCGCCTGTGCGGTCTGCATCTGGGACAGCTGACTGCGGCTGCCTTGGGCCTTGTTGACAATGCGGACGAAGGCGAGGAAGACCAGGCGCAGTCAATAGAGAAGATACTGGAGGCCGTTCGGGACGCTCAGGTACCGACTGGCTGGGAGGCCAAGGAATGGGCCCGTTACACGGGCGCATTGACGCCACGCGTCTTGCGACCCCGCTACGAGGTGCCCCGGCTCCCCGTTCGCCGGCCTCGGAATGAGACGTTCAATGACGATTTCGACGAGTTCTCCCTCGGACCTGCCGCGGTGGAACTGGATCGGCATGGTAATGCCGTCGGCAGACGAGCGCAGCTGATCGCGGAGCGATTGGGCCTGCCTCCGGATCTGCTGGGGATAGTTGCCCGCGCCGCTATGCTGCATGACATCGGCAAGGCGGACCCGCGCTTTCAGCGGTGGCTCTCGTCCGACAATCAGCAAGCGGGCCCGCTGCTTGCAAAATCCGACACGCCGCGACACCTGTGGGAGGCGAAGCGGCGTCGAGCGCGCTGGCCTCGTGGCGGCCGACACGAAGACTTGTCCGCCCGGCTGGTTCGAGCGTGGCTCGAACGAACGCCCGATTGGGGCGTGCCTATCGACCGCGACTTGCTGGTGCATTTGGTGATCAGCCACCACGGAAAGGGCAGACCCGTGGTCCCGCCCGCAGTCGATGGGACTTCTGCAACCGTGCATGGCACGGTGGAGGGCGTGGCGGTGGAAGTGGACGCCGACCTCGGAATCACGGACTGGCAACAGCCTGCCCGGTTCCGTCGGCTTGACGCGCTTCTGGGACCTTGGGGCCTCGCGCTGCTCGAGGCGATTGTCATTCGCGCCGACCATGCCGTTTCGGCGGGCGTTCAGGAATCGGATGCTGATGAGTGAATGCGTGTGCCGCGGATTGCCGGCCGGATGGGTCAACGGCTGGTTGGCTGCCTTGGGCGCTACTGTGCTGGATTCTCGATTGCGGTTGCAGTGGACGATGGAAGACGCTCCTGTCGCGGTGCTGTCGGCGTCGGAGATCGGCCCCATTGATGCGTTGGCTGAGTCATGGCCGGATGCGGCATCGCTACGCGACTTGCCGATCGCTAATGATTGGGGTGGTCGAGGAAGGCTCACACACCGTGTAGACGTGGCCGAATTTCGGCCAAGGGCGGACGCGGGGCGTGGTCACCGAGCCTGTTGGGCCCTCTCCTCTACGATGACCGATTTGAGCGTAGATCGTAATGGGGCGGTAGGTCTTGCACCTTTCGTTCCCGGCGTGCCAAAGGGTACTACGCTTCATGCCCGAGTACTGCGAGTTCACGCGGAGGTTGGGACGGCGACGACGAACCGGATACGACGTTCTCTAATGGGGCAGGCAGAGCGTGTCCAGGATAACGGCTTGGGCTTCGACCAAACTCGGCTCGGCTCTTTGGCTGACAAGACGGATCCTTGGGTGGAACCCGTCGTGGAACTGCTGGCGTTCTTTGGCCTCGCCCTCTTTCCCATGCGAGGGATCGGCGCCGACCGAAGGGACCGGGGCAATCCAGATGAAAGGCAGAGAGGTTGGCGCAGGCCTCCCGGCAGCCGCGAACCTCGCGAGTTCCTGTGGCCAGCCTGGGAACAGCCGCTTGACATGTGGGGCATTGATGCGCTGCTTGACATCTGGAACCCTTGGCGGCCCGCCACATGGCGCGCGGTTGGTGTGCATGCGGGCTGGCGCAGCGTCCGCTACGAGCGCCGGGCGACGGCCGACGCGACCCGCGCCATCGGGGCCGAGCGTCTATGACTCCTGAACCCGTGGTAGCGATCTCTGCGATCGAACACTTCGCCTACTGCCCCCGGCAATGCGCCCTCATCCATTGCGATGGAGTTTGGAGCGACAATGTCCACACCGTCCGCGGCACACGTGCGCATCGTCGGGTGGACAGCGGACGACATCGCACCGAACGCGGCAAACGTGTCCTCCGTGGGATCCCGCTCTGGTCCGAGAACCTCGGTCTGACTGGCAGAGCCGACGCCGTCGAGGTGATGGGAGACGACATCCATCCCGTCGAGTACAAGTCTGGTACGCGACACGGTCTCGCTGCCGACCTGCAGCTCTGTGCGCAGGCGCTATGCCTGGAAGAAATGCTGAACGTGGATGTTCCAGTTGGGAGCGTGTGGTACGGAGGCCCCAGGCGGCGCTTGGAAGTGCGATTCACGCCTTCGCTTCGGAAGCAGGTGAAGAACATCGTCGCCGCCATCCGCAACCAGCTGTTGACGGGAGAACTGCCGGTCGCCGTCAACGACGGACGCTGCGGCGAATGCCAGCTCTTCCATCACTGCCTCCCGGGGCCGACGACGGGATCTCGCAGAATCGAACGCTACATGTCCGAAGAAGTGTTTGGATGCGCTACCTGAGCACGCTCTACGTGCGCAGCCACAGGGCACGCGTTGGGCACCGGCGCGGCTCGCTCGTCGTCTCTCGTCCGGAGGGGAACCAACGCATCCCGCTGGAAGGGATCGATGCCATCGTGGTGATCGGCGGCTCCCAGATGACCATGCAGGCGATAGACGCCTGCGTGATACGCGGCGTCCGCGTGGCCGTGCTGCGGCGCAACGGCGCGATTCGCTTCGTCGTCAACGCGGCAACTGGAGGTAACGTCCATCTACGTATGGCTCTCTTTCAGGTAGTTTCGGATGACCTCCGAGCGCTTGCGATGGCCAAAGCCGTCGTGGCTGCCAAGCTGCAAAGCAGCGCCCGGGTAGTAGGGAGGTGGTCGCGGGACCAGAAGGACGGAGCGGAGAGGGGTGCGCTCGCGGACCGTGCGGACCAGATCCGATCTCGGATACGTCGCTTGGAGATCGCAGAAACGCCGGACCATGTGCGAGGGATCGAAGGTGACGCAGCAAGGATTTACTTTCGGGCGTTGGGTCGTGCCGTTGCCTCGGCCGAATTGGGATTCTCCGCCAGGACTCGACGCCCTCCGCGCGACCCCATCAACGCGATGCTTGGCTTCTGCTACGGCCTGCTTGTCACGGAGTGCATCGGTGCGCTGGAAAGCGTGGGGCTCGACTATCAGATGGGATTCTTCCACCGCCCTCGTGCCGGTCGACCGTCGCTCGCCCTGGACCTCGCAGAGGAACTGCGCGCAATGACGGACCGCTTCGTGGTGTCGCTGGTGCGTCGGCGACAGGTGAGTGAGGACAGCTTCCAGACAGTGCCTGGCGGAGCGGTGTATCTCACCGAAGACGGTAGGGAGTCGTTGATCAATGCATGGGAGGGACATAAAGATGTTGAGGTGCAGCACCGAATACTTGGGCGAACGATAGGTCGCTGGGCGTTGCCCTCGGTGCAGGCGACGTTACTTGCGCGCCACCTGCGTGGAGATTTGCCGGCCTATCCGCCGTTCGTGCTTGCCTGACCCAACATGGACGTGCTCGTCACCTACGACATCGCGGACACCGAGAGGACCGGGGCTCCGCGGCTTCGGCGCATCGCGGACGTTTGCGAAAAGTACGGACAACGAGTGCAGTTCTCAGTCTTTGAGTGCAGGCTTTCGGGAACCCGGCTCGCCCGAATGGTCGGCGAAATCCGCGACACTATCGATTACGATGTCGACTCGGTGATCATCTACCGGTTTCCCGGGGATATGGAGGACGCCACGTTGCGTCTAGGGCGAGACGGATCGCACACGCTCGGCAAACCTTGGCTGTTGTGACACCGTGCGAACCTTCGGTGATTCTTCCGTTGGCGAGCCGAAAACTGCGCGAAGTGGCCGGTCGATGAAGCATAGCCCTGTTGCTTTGCCCCCAAATGGTGCGCGTGTTTGCGTCAGGACGCCAAGAGGCGACCGATTTCGGTCGGCAAACGGTCCGTGCAGTGAGATTCCGTACAATAGCAGTCGTCGCCGGAGCTAGACTCCGGCCTTCGTTGAGCGCTCGGCGTGATGCAGACGCGCAAGCGCTCGGTGGCGTCGTCGCCGGAGCTAGACTCCGGCCTTCGTTGAGCGACATCTCAAATGTGCTCCAATTGCGGTGCTTTGCCGGGTCGTCGCCGGAGCTAGACTCCGGCCTTCGTTGAGCGTGGAGCCGCAGGACCGTTCCCCGAAATGGCGATCACGTCGTCGCCGGAGCTAGACTCCGGCCTTCGTTGAGCGTTCGCCTCAAGATCGCTTAGAGAGCTTCCCACGTCCATGTCGTCGCCGGAGCTAGACTCCGGCCTTCGTTGAGCGAGCAAGCCGCCCACGGTCAGCCCCTCGGGCAGCGAGTCGTCGCCGGAGCTAGACTCCGGCCTTCGTTGAGCGACCCAGGTCGGCAACGGCATAGCGGCCAACACGTACCATGTCGTCGCCGGAGCTAGACTCCGGCCTTCGTTGAGCGATTGGTAGCCGCCGGACCCGCCGCTCGCCGTCGCAGGTCGTCGCCGGAGCTAGACTCCGGCCTTCGTTGAGCGGACAAGGATGTGAGGATCAAGGGAGCCACGCCGGAGGGTCGTCGCCGGAGCTAGACTCCGGCCTTCGTTGAGCGGTCGAGGACGACGAGACGGTGCACGACGAGTCGACGGGTCGTCGCCGGAGCTAGACTCCGGCCTTCGTTGAGCGAAGGACCTGGTGTCGTACATCGACGCCCAGCTGTCGAGTCGTCGCCGGAGCTAGACTCCGGCCTTCGTTGAGCGAGGAACTGGTCGCGCATAAACACGTTCTCGTCGTCGGTCGTCGCCGGAGCTAGACTCCGGCCTTCGTTGAGCGGTCGAGGACGACGAGACGGTGCACGACGAGTCGACGGGTCGTCGCCGGAGCTAGACTCCGGCCTTCGTTGAGCGTTCCGGCGCACCGTCATGTAGAGGGACGAGGCGATGGGTCGTCGCCGGAGCTAGACTCCGGCCTTCGTTTGAAAGAGGGAGATCGTGAGGTCCGGCGGCAGCGGGACAGGCATCAAGGCGACTGGGCGGCGCATGCCACTCCCGCAATATAATCCGGAGGATCGAGGCGGCTCACAGTGAGTCGTATCAGATTCGGGAGGTATGCCATGGAAGTGACCCTGACCCCCGAACGGGCCGCGCACAGGCAAACGGGCTACGAGCCTTCGCCGATTCTCGACCCGCCGGTCGCTTTGCCGCTCCCGGACTATACGGCGGACATCGAGCAGGCGAAGCGCGACATGTCGGAGTATGGGTTGTGCCGGCTCACCGGCGTTCTCACCCCAGCCGAAGTTGACGCCTTGCGGGCGAAGCTCGGCCGCCAGGCGGCCGCCGAGCGCGCGCTTGGCGATCTGGCTCCCTTGAATGCGACGGGGCCGAAACAACTCGTCTCGAACATGCAGAACAAGGGCAGGGAATTCCTTAAGCTCGTCGAGCGGTCCGAGGTCGACGAACTCGTCGGGTCGATGCTGGGCAAGTATTTCCTCATCTCGAGCATCAACGGCGGCATCTTCCACGGCAAGACCACCGAGCCCCAGCAACTGCATCGCGACCAGGGCAGCGTCCCCGCCACCGTGGACTTTCCGGCGCACTGCAACCTCTTCTGGCTGCTCGACGACTTCACGCCGGCTCGCGGTGGTACCTGGGTGGTGCCCGGAAGCCACCGATGGCCCGCCGAGTACCAGGTGAAGCCGCCTCCGCGGGAGATGGCGGTGCAGATCGAGGCCCCCGCCGGCGGCATATTCCTGTTCGACGGCAGGGTATGGCACGGAGCCGGGGTCAACACAGAGGGCCATCCTAGACGCCACATTTCGATGCTGTTCTGCTTGCCCTGGATACGCCAGCAGGAGAACTGGGGCGTCTCCTGCCTGCAGGAAGTGCTCGACGAGGCGAGTCCCAAGCTCAAGGTACGCTTAGGCTTAAGGTCCTACGGCACGCTCGGCATCGTCAACGGCACGAGAACCAAGGCGAAGAAGGGCAAGAGCTTGGGCAGCGCCGATGTGGTGTTCCCCGAGTACATCATCGGTGAAGACGCTGAGCTGCATCCGCTACGGCGGGTAAGCCGTGCCACAGATAGTCCTCGCTCGAACGAGACGCAATAACTGATTGGACGCACCGCGCGTTTGCGGCAGAATGCCGTGACGTGGGCGAATGCGCCCGACCGGACCAACGAGCGCTGCCCACTCACCAATGAAACTGCCAACCATCAAGGAGATGCTCGGAATGCTGGTTTCGACGCCGTCGGTGAGCTGCACGTCGGAGTCGCAGGACCAGAGCAATCTCGGCGTTATCGACCACTTGGCGACCTGGCTTGAGGATCTCGGCGGGACCGTCGAGCGCATGCTCCTGCCGGGCAACGCCGCCAAGGCGAACCTTATAGCCACGTTCGGTCCCCCCGGGGAGGGCCTGGCGCTTTCGGGACACACCGACACCGTGCCGTGTGACGAAGGCCGGTGGAGCAGGGATCCGTTCGCCCTCGCCGAGTCGGAAGATCGCCTCTACGGCCTCGGCGCATGCGACATGAAGGGGTTCTTTCCCGTGGCGCTGGCGGCCGTGAAGCGCTTCGCGGACACGGAGTTTGTCCGTCCCCTGACCATCGTTGCGACTTCGGACGAGGAGTCGTCGATGGCCGGGGCCCGGTACCTGGCCGAAAGCGGCAGGCCGAAGGCCCGGGCGGCGGTGATCGGCGAACCGACGGGCCTGCGCCCGATTCATGCTCACAAGGGATTCATGATGCTGTCCATCAAGCTCAAGGGCAGTTCCGGCCATTCATCGAACCCGGATCTCGGCAACAATGCACTTGATGCGATGCATGCGGTGATGGGGGAACTCATCGCCTATCGCGGCGAACTGGCGGCCGCGTACCGGAATCCCGCCTTCGAGGTCCCGACCCCGACCCTGAACCTCGGCTGCCTGCACGCGGGGGACAATCCGAACCGGATCTGCGAGGGGGCGGAACTGCAGATCGACCTGCGCCTTATCCCGGGGATGGATCATGGGGAAGTCCGGGGCGAAATCGATGCGCGGCTCGGTGCCATCGCCGCAGAGCGTGACATCGGCATAGATATCGCGGCGGTGTTCCCGCCCGTGTCTTCGTACGAAACGCCTGCCGACGGCGAACTCGTAAGGACCCTGGAGCAGCTTTCCGGCAGACCGTCCGGATCCGTGGCCTTTGGTACCGAGGCACCTTTCTTCCAGGAGCTTGGAATGGAGACGGTCATCTTCGGGCCGGGGTCCATCGATCAGGCCCATCAACCCGACGAGTACCTGGAGACGTCGAATATCCGTCCGGCGGTCGACGTGCTGACGGAACTGATCGGCCGCTACTGCGTCGCCTGATTCCTGGTCTCACCGATGGACTCTGCCGACTTCGCAAGATGGTTGCGCGACGCGACGCCGTATATCCGCGCGCATCGCGGGCGCACCTTTGTCGTCCTGCTGGACGCGGAGGTGGTGGACTGTCCGAACCTGGGTGATCTCGTGCGCGACCTAGCGCTGCTTCACGCGCTCGGCATCAGGCTCGCTATCGTCCACGACGCCCCTGGAGCAGATGCGGCCGACGTGGTGGATGCGCAGTCCCGGGATGCCTTGATCGCCGCCACCGGGCTGGTGCGCAGTCGACTGGAGGCCCACTTCTCTGCGCTTGCGCCATTGGGCCCGGGCGGTTCCGAACGCATCGTGCTGGTCGGTGCCAACCTGGTCGCGGCAAAGCCGCGCGGTATTGCGGACGGCGTGGACCAGCAGTTCGCCGGGGAACCCCGACGCATCGCCACGGAGGAGATCGGCCGTCTCCTGGATCAACGCTGCATCGTGTTGTTACCGCCATTCGGGTACTCGAATGCCGGTGAAGCCTTTGTGCTGAACGCTGCCACCCTGGCGGCCGAGACGGCGACGGCGCTCGGCGCGGACAAGCTCATCGTCTACGACGCCATGGAGAGGGTGAACGACATCAGCCAGATATCGCCGTCGGCCCTTGCCGGGTTGCTCGCAAGTGACAGATTTTCGGGCGCGTCGAGATCGCGCCTCGAAGCCCTGTTGCGCGCGACCCGCGGCGGCGTCGCGCGCGGCCACTTCATCTCCTGGCGCTCCGACGGCGCGCTGCTGCGGGAACTGTTTACCGCCGAGGGCGTCGGTACGCAGGTTTCGGAAGGCGACTATCGCACCATTCGCCCGGCACGGGTCGCGGACATACCGGGGATCCTGGAGCTGATCAGGCCGCTCGAGGACGCGGGTCTCCTGGTGCGCCGCCCGCGCAATCGCCTGGAAGCGGAGATCGATCGTTTCCACGTTGCCGAACTCGACGGCATCGTCATCGGCTGCTGTGCGCTTTATCCGCATGGCGATGCCATGGAACTGGCGTGCCTCGCGGTGCACCCCAGCCACCGCTCGGTCGTGGACGGCAAGACCCTCGGTGAACGCTTGCTGTCCCACGCCCGCGAGGTCGCACGAACGCGCGGGGCCTTGGACCTTTTCGTCCTGACCACGGGTGCCGAGGACTGGTTTGCCGCTCGCGGGTTCCGCCCCGCCGAACTGGACGCGTTACCGGCATCGAAGCGTGCGTTGTATAACTATCGGCGCAATTCCAGGGTGTTGATCGAGTCGCTGGCAATGCGAGAGAGTGGAGCCGCCGCCGGTGCGGTCTCGTCGGAAGTTTGATGTGCCGCTCGTTCTCGGCATCGGATAAGGGGAACCATGACGGATAATCGCAAGTACTCATCAGTGATTGTCGACGGGGTCGAGCAGGCACCCAGCCGAGCGATGCTGCATGCCGTTGGCTTTACCCCGGATGACTTTTCGAGGCCGCAGATCGGCATCGCCTCCACCTGGAGCATGACGACGCCCTGCAACATGCATATAGATACCCTGGCCGAGGAAGCTGCGAGAGGCGCGGATGCGGCCGGGGCGAAGAGCGTCGTGTTCAACACGATCACCGTGTCCGACGGCATCGCCATGGGAACCTCCGGGATGCGTTACTCCCTGGTCTCGCGGGAGTTGATCGCGGACACGATCGAAGCCGTGGTCGGCGCACAGGGATTCGACGGTTTCGTTGCCATCGGCGGCTGCGACAAGAACATGCCGGGATGCGCCATGGCGATGGCGCGCCTGGACCGGCCGAGCGTGTTCGTCTACGGCGGCACGATCCTGCCCGGCGCCGAGCGCCGGGACATCATTTCGGTATTCGAAGCGGTCGGCGGCCATGCCGCCGGGTCCGTATCCGACATCGAACTGAAGGAAATCGAACAGACCGCAATTCCAGGCCCTGGCTCGTGCGGCGGCATGTACACGGCGAACACGATGGCGTCCGCCATAGAGGCCCTGGGCCTGTCGCTACCCAATTCCTCGGCGCAGAACGCTGTCAGCGACAATAAGCGCCGCGACAGCCACGACGCGGGCGCTGCGGTGAAAGCGCTGATCGACCGCGACATCAAACCTTCGGACATCCTTTGCCTCGAGGCGTTCGAAAACGCCATCACGGTATGTGTGGCGCTCGAAGGCTCGACCAACGCCGTCCTGCACCTGCTCGCAATCGCCCATGCCGCCGGCGTGCCGCTGAAGCTGGACGACTTCGCCCGCGTTGGCGACCGGGTCCCGGTGTTGGCGGACATGCGCCCGTCGGGCCGCTTTGCCATGTCGGAACTGATCGAGATCGGCGGCATTCAGCCTCTCATGAAGTCGCTGCTCGAAGAGGGCCTGCTGCACGGCGACTGCCTGACGGTCACCGGAAAGACGATGGCGGAGAACCTGGCAGGCGTGGCGCCCTATCCCGAAGGCCAGGAGATCATCCGGCCGTTCACAAACCCCATCAAGAAGGACAGCCACCTCGTGGTGCTCTACGGCAACCTCGCCCCGGACGGCGCGGTGGCCAAGATCACCGGACACGAAGGCCTGACATTCACGGGCACGGCCAGGGTATTTCACGGCGAGGAAGCGGCGATGCAAGCCATCATGGACGGCGGCGTCGGCGAAGGGGACGTGGTCGTGGTGCGCTACGAAGGTCCGAAAGGCGGCCCGGGCATGCGCGAGATGCTGAGCCCGACCAGCGCCATCATGGGCCGCGGCCTTTCCAATGTCGCGCTGCTCACCGACGGGCGCTTCTCGGGCGGCTCCCACGGTTTTGTCATCGGACACGTGTCGCCAGAGGCAATTGAAGGCGGTCCCATAGCGCTCATCGAGGACAACGACACCATCACCATCGACGCGGAACGGCGGCAGATCAACGTGGCGCTGCCCGACGCGGAACTCCGGAGCCGGCGCGAGCAGTGGAGCGCGCCCGATCCCTACGCCACGCGCGGCGCGCTCGCGAAGTACGCGAAACTCGTCAGCTCCGCAAGCGAAGGCGCGGTGACGGACTGATATCCGGCCCGACTCGCCGTCGCCAAACGCATATTTCCCAACACTCTCTGGCCTCAGGCGTCTCTTCATGTACCAGCGTGCAGGAAGGAAGAAGGAAACCAGATCGTGTGGGCGAAAATCGTACTCATCCTTGGTGGACTTACCGGTGTATTCGTTAGCGAAATATTCGACACTGGAGTCTTGACTCTCGGCGCTTCTGTCGTCGTGTTGCTGGTCGGTATATTCAGCACGCGCTCGGGTGGTCTGACCGAACTTGCGATAAATAAAGCCGTGTTCCCCGGGCGGGAAAGAGCAAGGCGGAAGAAGGAGAAAGGTGCGCCGGAGGACGATGTCTCGTAGAAGTTCGCGGGCTCTCGCGAATCGCTTCGACGATGTCTATCGCACTCAACAGCGACCGATCCATGCGTACTTTTACGGACGCACAGGCGATGCCCCGCTAGCCGAAGACTTGACCCAGGAGGTGTTTGCGCGGGCCTGGATGCAGTTCACTGACCTGGCGTTGCTCGATGCCGATCAACAACGCAACTGGCTGTTCGCTGTAGCGAAGAACCTGTTCGTGAGCGAATTGAGGCGCAGGCGCGTTCGAACCGCGAGAACGCTTGCCCCATGGCTGGACCTCGGGGTCTCGGAAAGCGCTGCAGAACGCTGGGAAGCGTCTGACCTGTTAGCGCGACTCGACCGATTGATCGGACAACTGCCCCAGGATCAGCGCACGGCGCTTGTCATGCAGGTCGTCGGCGGCCTCACCAGCCAACAGATTGGTGCTGTGCTCGAACGTCCGGCGAGTACGGTTCGTTCCCTAATATCGAGCGCACGACGCGAACTCGCCCGAAGACTGCCGCAAGACGAGGAAGACATGCATGAACGACGGTGAACTCGCGCGCGTCCTCGACGAATGGGGCGAATCCAGACGATTGACACCGACTCGTGTCCGGTCGCTGAGCCGGTCAATCCGGTATCGCAGGCTGGCTGGTGCGTTCCTGGTTGTGGCCGGGCTCGGCGCACTCTTTCTCGCCGAGGTGCTCGCCCTCGGCGCTGCTGCGACCGGGGCGTCGTTGACCGTGATGGTCTACGGTCTGCTGTCGTATTGGTTTGGCCCGTGACCGTCGGGCGGACCACGACCGACGAGTTTCAGCGCGCCAGCCAGGCGCTGAAGCGCTCGTTCACGTCGTCGGCGTGGTCGCTCCACCACTCCCAGTCGTTGTGCAGGACGCGTTTCATGTTCTGGGGACTGGTCGGCATGTGCGGCGTCATGTCGACCCCCGTCTCCAGGTGCGTGGAAATGAGTTTCGTGCCCGAGTGCCGGGCCGGGCTGTAGGAGATGTATCGGCCGACGGCCGCCTGGACCTCGGATCGCGTGGCATAGTGCACGAGCTTGCGGGCGGCTTCGAGGTTCGGTGTATCCACGACGATTCCCATCGTGCCGGAGTCGAGCACCTGGCCGTCCCATACGACGACGAAAGGCTGTTTCTCGAGGACCTGGGCGTTGAAGATGCGTCCGTTGTAGGCGGTGCTCATGACCACCTCGCGATCGGCCAGCATCTGCGGCGGCTGCGCCCCGGCCTCCCACCACACGATGTCGTCCTTAATGGTGTCGAGTTTGCGATACGCGCGGCTCATCCCGGCGGTTGTACTCAGCGTGTCGTAGACCTCTTCGACGGATACGCCGTCCGCAAGCAGTGCGAATTCGAGGTTCACCTGCGGGGCACGGCGCATGCCGCGACGGCCGGGAAAACGGTCGAGATCGAAAAAGTCATCGATGGTGGACGGTTTCTCGCCTGGAAAGCTGTCGGCGTTGTAAGCGTAGATCGTGGAGTAGAAAAGCAGCCCTCCACCGCAGTCGATCACCGTTCCCTCGAAGAAGTCCTCGGCCGGCGGCGTGCCGTCGGGTGCCGGCGCGAGGTCGTCGACATCGACGTATTCCAGCAGGCCCTCGTCACAACCCCGGGACGCGTCGGCCATTTCGAAGTCGACGACGTCCCAATAGACCTTGCCGGTTTCCACCTGTGCCCGGACCTGCGCCAGGCCGCCGTTGTAGGTCTCGACCCGGATTTCGATCCCGGTCTCTTTCGAGAACGGCTCAAGGATCGCCTTTCGGCTCGCCTGCTCGTAGGAGCCGCCCCAGGACACCACGGTCAGGGTCTCTGCGGACGCGGCGACCCCGAGCCCAAGACAAGCGACGGTGGCGGTTCTTCGCAGATTTCGAAACGCGGTCATGGGGATTCCCTGGTGGAAACGGCAGCAGCATTGCGGGATGTACTATGCTGCCGACATTCCAGCCACGAGGTCAAACATGTCGGATATCGAGCCCGTCGGCGAATTCGGTTCCAGGGAGTGGTGCGAAGCGTGCGCCGCATGGAGCGTAGCGGAACTTCGCCAAGCGAATCTGCCTCGGGACATGGCGTGGGGATTCAGCGAGGTCTACACGCATCTGCCGGAGCGATTGATGCTTGGCGGAAGGGAAGTGGCGGGGTATTACATCCTGGTAAAGGACGGCGAGATCAGCGGCGGCGACGGGGCTCCGGCGGAGTGTCTCGAGACTCCGGGCTTCCATATCACGGCGCGCTGGGCCGCCATCTGCAACCAGTCCGGCCGGCAGTACGGCAGGGAAGGGGGGCAGCAGCGCGGCGTCGAGCAGCAGGCGATGTATCGGGCGATGGAGGAATACCTCGGCCGCTCGCTTGAACTCGTGACGCATCACGGCCCGCACACCTGGCCGGGCGAGATTCAGGCCGCGTTGATTCGATCCGCCTATGAAGGCGGTACCGGGTACGAGGAAGGCGGTGGACTGCACAACGTCGCGGCGAAGATGCAGAAGCCCTCCCCCGAGTTTGTCGACCTGCCGACCTCGAGCATGGGCGTCCCGGACTTCGCGAACATGACCGAGGGTCAGAAGCAACGGTTTTTGAAACTGTGCGCAATTGATGCGGGTCGACGGCAATAGTAATATGGGTAGCCGTATATGTTAGTACGGCGACCCATATTGAAGACAACGATCGAGATTCCCGATGACCTCGCCCGAACGGCAAAAGCACATGCGGCGAGGGAGAACATTACGCTGCGCTCCCTGATTGAGCGTGGTTTGCGCCTCGTGCTGCGTGCGGACAGCCAAGAGGCTCGCTTCGAGCTCAGAGATGCGTCCGTGGACGGCCGAGGTCTGCAACCATCGTATCGTGATGCCGAGTGGGCGCGAATTCGTGAATCGGCCTACGAGGATCGTGGCGGTTGATCGCGACGGACACCAATGTGCTGGTCTATGCCCACCGTGCCGACTCCGAGTGGCACGAGCCGGCGAGGTCCCGTATCGAATCGCTTGCACAGGGCCGCGTGAGCTGGGGTCTGCCGTGGCCATGCCTGCACGAGTTCCTGGCCATAGTCACCCATCCACGAATCTACGATCCGGCCTCAACCATCGATATGGCCATCGACCAGGTAGACGCCTGGCTGGAATCCCCGGTTGCGCAGTTGCTGACGGAAACCGAGATGCACTGGAATGTGTTGAAGCGTGCATTGCACAACGGCCGGGTGCAGGGACCGATGGTGCATGACGCACGCGTGGCGGCGCTCTGCATGGCGCACGGCGTGACGGAGTTCTGGACCGCCGATCGAGACTTCAGCCGATTTCCGGGCCTTGTCGCCAGGAATCCGCTGCACGACGCCTGACATTGACGTCGCTGCAAGCGCGGCCGCCGTCAAACGACGCCGGCGACGTGCGACGAGTTGATCGGGATGGTGTAGCCCGAGGGTCCCTTCACCGAGAATGAGTCGTGGATCCGTCCGCGTTCGATTGGCGTCGCTTCGATACCGTCCTCGACGAATCCCTGGTACACCGCATCGACGTCGTCGACCATGAGGTCGAACGGCGCCCGCTGGCCTTCCGGGATGGGATCGTCGGTCTTGTTCAGTATCAGGTGCGTACCGCCGCGCAACTCGAGGATCGCGAAGTCGTCGCGTTCCAGGATCTCCCGCATCCCGTGACGGACGAAGAAGCCATATGCGTCCCGCACATCCGAGACCGCCATTCTCATGTGACCTACGGCGAAAACCGGTCGTTCGTCATCTTTCACGTGGCACCTCCCGTGGTTGTCTCAGGGGAATCATACGAACATTGGGGCGATTGGGCACGGACGAGATACGGCAGCCAGGCGCGGTAGTACACTTTGGGGAATCGAGGTACCCCTCGTGCCCGTCCACTGGCTCAAGGAACGAGAAATGTCCGACACCAAGACCCCCGTGATCGACTCCCAGGTACATTGCTATGAGCGAAACCGCCCCGAGCGTCCGTGGGCGAACCCTTCGGACTGGCCCGCGGAGGTCACCGGAGACGATGCGGTGGCGTTCATGGACCGCGTGGGGGTCGACGGCGCCCTGTTCGTTTCGGCGTTCTCCCTGTACCGGTTCGATGCGAGCTACGCGGTAGAGGTGCAGGCGCAGCACCCTGGTCGATTCGGCATCATCAAGCCCTTCGATACGCGCGACCCGGCCGTGGCGGAAGCGCTGGCGGACTGGGCGGCGCAGCCGGGCGTCGTCGGTGCGCGGATCATGATGGTGGCCCCGGGTGCGGCCCAGGCCGCAGGTGTGGACAGCATGTGTGCGGCGGCGGCACGCCTTGGGTTGCCGGTCAACGTGCTGTGCTGGGGCAACGTCGCCGAATTCGCCGAGGTCGCGGGCCGGCACCCGGACACGCAACTCGTCATTGACCACATGGGCATCTCGCAACCGACCGAGCCGCCGGCGTCGCCGGAACCGTTTGCTGATCTCGACAACGTGCTGGCGCTCGCGCGGCTCGACAATGTGGCGATCAAAGTCTCCGGCGCCTGTACGCTGTCCCACGAGCCGTTCCCGTTTCCCGACATCTGGGACCCGCTGGCGCGCATCTTCGATGCGTTCGGCATCGAGCGGTGCATGTGGGGAACGGACTGGACGCGCGCCGCCAACGTGGTCGACCCCGAAGAGTCCGTGAAGGCGTTCTTTGTCACGGACCGGCTGTCGGACTCGGACCGCGCCGCGTTGATGGGCGGCAGCCTGTCGAAGATCTATAACTGGGCACCGTCTCGGGACTGACGGCCCGGCGCAAGGCCAGCCTGGGGGGAATCAGGACGCGTCTGGCGTAACAGGTTGCGCCATCCGGAATCGGTGGCGCTCGGGATGCGCATCCGGCCTGGAGCGCGTCCGCGCGCTGCGGCGGCAAACCGTCGCATTCAGCCTTGGTTCAGAGTGGTGTGGGTAAGGTCGCCCACCGAAAACGAACCACTGGAGACTGGCCGTGCGACACTTCATCAACATCGCCTTGGTCCTCGCCTTCTCGGCCGCGGCCCAGGCACAACTCCCCGACCTCACCTACAACGCCTTTTCGGCGGGCTTCACGCGCACCGATGTCGACCATGCCACCGAGGACGCCGACAGCTTGACGGTGGGCTTATCCTACGAGATCAACGAGACGTTCCACCTGTGGGGCCAACTCGACCGCACGACGCTTGACCAGGCCATCGAGTTCCCGTTTTTCACGGACGACGTGGTCGTGGACCACCCGGGCATCGGCTTGCCGCCCGTTGAGACCAAGGTACGGTCGCTTGGCCTCGCCGTCGGCGGCGGCTTTCACAACGACCTGACGGACAGCCTGAGCGGCTATGCGCGGCTGGGCTTCGTCTACGCCGACACCGAGGTCGAGGTGAGCACCTTCGGGACGGTGTTCGAAGGCACTGGCGTGACCTTCGGGGGCGATGGCCTCACGACGACCGAGTCCAGCACGGACTTCGTTCTGTCGGCAGGGCTGCGCTACAAAGCGGTCGATTGGTTGGATCTGTTCGGTGGACTCTCGCAAGTGGGTGAGGACAGCACCACCGGGCACGCTGGCGCAGAGTTCTGGATCGCGAACGGCTGGGGCGCGCAACTCGCCGGCGTCCTCGGCGACAATTCGCAGGGGTTCTCGCTCGGCGTCGTCCGGCGTTTCTAGGTCACGATCGTCGGCGGAATGCGCCTCGTTGCAAGCGTCTGTTGCGGCCCGGGCTACACGTCCTCGTAGTAGTCCGGCACCAGCGTCTGATCTTCCTTCGGCGGACGCACGTAGCCCGCGTCCGGGGCGCGCGGAGGCAGTTTGATCGGTTCCGGGGTCAAGTCCTCATACGGGATGAGGCTGAGAAGGTGACTGATGCAATTCAGCCGCGCGCGCTTCTTGACGTCTGCCTCGACCACGTACCACGGTGCCTGCTTGATGTCCGTGTGCAGGAACATGACGTCCTTCGCGCGGGAGTATTCCACCCACCTTCGCCGTGACTCCAGGTCCATGGGACTGAGCTTCCAGCGCTTCGTGGGATTCGCGAGACGCTCGTGGAAGCGACGTTCCTGTTCTTCATCACTGACCGAAAACCAGTACTTGATCAGCTTGATTCCGGAACGCACGAGCATCCGTTCGAACTCTGGGCACGAACGCATGAATTCCTCGTACTCGTCATCCGTGCAGAACCCCATGACTCGCTCGACGCCGGCGCGGTTGTACCAGCTCCGATCGAACAGCACCATTTCGCCGGCGGCCGGCAAATGTTCCACGTAGCGCTGGAAGTACCACTGCGTCCTTTCGCGCTCCGTGGGGGTCGCCAATGCCTCGATGCGGCATACGCGCGGATTCAGGCGTTGGGCGATGCGCTTGATCGTACCCCCTTTCCCGGCGGCGTCACGGCCCTCGAACAGGACGACGACCTTGAGCTTCCGACTCTTTATCCACTCCTGCAACTTGACCAGTTCACTCTGCAACCTCTCCAGTTCACTGGCGTAGACGCTGTTCGGTATGGTCCTCCTTTCGGCCTTGATGTCCGCGACCAACGGCTCGATTGGCCGGGAGCGGTTCTTACGTTTCGCCATTGCCTCCTCCCATTCCGACCACTTTACTCCGATATTGGTGCTACCGGCGAGATCGTGGCGGGAGAGATGAGGACGTTGAATTGCTCGCACCAGATAACCACGGACCGAAAGTTCGCGAGGTCGATGCCGGCGGGAATCGCGTAGTTCTGGCTGCCGGCGAACGCTTTGAGCCGGCCGAGATCGACGTACATGGACTTTTCGACCTCGGTGTCGGGTGTGACCTCGGCGAGCGGGACGAGGTAGACGTGAAATTTCGGTCCCGGGCCGACCTCGAAGTCCGACTCCAGGCGTAGCAGGTCGGGGTAGATGGTCGCGGTGCCGCGTCCGTAGTGGATCGGGTCCGACGGATTGGCGTGGATGAAGGTGGCATGGGCGATGGCATCGCCCTGCGTCTTGCCCGGCAGGGGCTCGTTTACCTCGGGCGGCGGGAACAGGTAAGGGAAGACCGCGATGCCCACCGTGAAGCCGAGACCTGCGCCGAGCAACCCACCCACAACGAAGCCGATCAATGCCCGTTTCATTCGTGCGCCGCAGACTTCGATGGGGGTCGCGCCATCATTCTTCGGTGATCCTTGGCTCAGCGCCGCGCAGATTGCTCGTGGACATAATCGATCAGGAACTTGACGTTGTCGACCGGAGTCTGGGGAAGAATACCGTGGCCGAGGTTGAAGATGTGTCCCGGACGTCCGTGGGCTTCGTCGAGCACCCTTTGCGCCTGCGCTGCCACGGTTTTCCGATCGGCGCAGAGCGCGGTCGGGTCCATGTTGCCCTGTGCCGCGGGCATGCTGAGGCGATCCCAGGTCGCGCCCAGCGGCGTGCGCCAGTCGAGGGCGAGGAAATCGGGCCCGGTCTCGAACATGGCTTCGACTAGGTGAGAATTGCCGGTGCCGAAATAGATCACCGGAACGCGGCCACCGATGGAAGCCATGAGTCGCGAAGTGTGCCGCTTCACGTAGCGGTCGTAGTCCTGCCGCGACAGGCAACCCACCCAGCTGTCGAAAATCTGCACCGCATGAACACCACTATCGATCTGCAGCCGGACATAGTCGCTGACGGCGGCGACCAGTTTGTCCATCAACGTGTCCCATACCGTCGGACTTTGGTACATGAGCCGTTTCACGTGCAGGTAATTGCGGGAACCCTTGCCTTCGACGGCGTAGGACGCCAGGGTGAAAGGCGCGCCGGCAAAACCGATCAATGGCGTGCCTTGGGGCAACCCATCGAGTATCTGTCTAATGGTGTCGGCGATATACCCGGTACCTTCCCGTGCCGGGGGAGTGGCAAGCCCCGATACGTCGGCCGCGCTGCGCAGGGGGTTGCCGATGACGGGTCCGACGTCCTGCAGGTAGTCGAGATCCAGTCCCATCGGCACCAGTATCGGCAACAGGTCCCCGAACATGATCGCCGCATCGGTGCCGAGAATGCGCTGCGCATCGAGAGCCGCGCGGGCTGCCAGGTCAGGGGTGGTGAAGAACTCTAGGCTGGGAGTATCGCCCTTCAGGGCGTGATACTCGGGCATGTAGCGGCCGGCCTGGCGGTTCAGCCAGACAGGCGTGCAGTCCGCCGGCTCGCCCCGGCATGCCTTGAGAAACCGCGAATTCAAGAGGATGCGGTCTGGCCCAGCGTGTGGTCGACATCGGCGTCGTAGTCGACGCCTTCGATGCCGAAGCCGAAGAGCTTGAGAAAGTCTTCGCGGATGCCGACGGTATCGCCGAGCTCGGTGACGTTTTCAGTGTTGACCGCCGCCCAGCGCCGCCCTACTTCGGCCTGGATCTCTTCGGCCAGTTCCCGGTCGTCAAGGCGGAAACGTCCCGTTTCGTCGAGTTGCCGGGACCCGTCGGCATACAGCGCCGTGCGGAACAGCCGGTCGATATGGGCGGTGCAGTCTTCGTGCGTGGCCGCATCTTTCATCACGCGGAAGAGGAGGGCGGTATAGAGCGGTATGGTCGGTATCGCGGAACTCGCCTGCGAGACGATGGCCTTCAGCACCGCGATACGGGCTTCGCCATCGATGGCGCCAAGGCGCTCGTTGATGGTGTCGGCGGCACGCTGCAGGTCTTCCTTCGCCTTGCCGAGGGTGCCGTGCCAATAGATGGGCCAACTGATCTCGCTGCCGATGTAGGTGTAAGCTACGGTCTTGAAGCCCGGCGCCAGCACCTTCGCCTCCAGCAGCGAATCCATCCAGTACTCCCAGTCCTCGCCACCCATCACGGCGACCGTGTCCGCGGTTTCCGCGTCGCTGGCCGGTGTGATGTCGACTTCATGTACGACGCCGCGGTCCTGGTTCAGGGTCTTCGCGCGCAGCGTTTCCCCGAGCGGCTTGATGACGGACCGGTGGAGTTCTCCCGTGCGCGGATGTTGCCTCACGGGGGCTGCCAGGCTGTAGACCAGCAGGTCGACCTGGCCCATGGACCGACGGATTTCATCGATCGCCCTGGATTTCATTTCATCCGCGAACGCGTCGCCGTCGAGCGTCTCGGCATACAACCCGCGCGCTCTCGCGGACGCCTCGAAGGCGACGTTGTTGTACCAGCCCGCCGTCGCCGTGCGCCGCTCGGTGGGCGGCTTTTCGAGGGATATGCCGAGCGTGCCGGCATCGCTTCCGAACGCCGCGACAATACGCGAGGCGAGCCCGTAACCGGCGGATGCCCCGACCACCAGCGCGTTGCTGGGACCGTTGGGCAGCGGCGCGATGCTCGCGGCGGCGTTGGCCACGTTGGCGGCGCAGCCGGCGGGATGCGCCGTGGTGCAGATGAAGCCCTTGATCCGGGGTCTGACGATCATTGATGCATCATACCTTCGCGTACCGCGAGCCGCATGGCGGCGGGCACGTCGATCACCCAGGGTCCGTCGCGCCGAATCTGCAGCGTCGCGGCATCGTGGTTACCGAACCGGTGTTCCCGGTCGCCGTCCAGCGCCAGTACCCCGGGACCCGGGAACAGGACCGGCGTATCGAATGGAATCCGATGCGCCGCGACAACCTCGAGGTGGCTGAAGAGACCCGGAGAGAGAGGGGCGTTTACGACGCGTCCTCCCCGGTTGCCTCCGAGTTCCACCAACAGGCCGCAATCATCGTCGGCATCGACGACATCGATCAGGCCGCCGATGGCCGAGGTGCCGATCGCGTCCGGCTCCGACCGCGTCAGGAGGATCCTTCTCAGCCGGTTCGCGTCGAATGGCAGCATGTTGCCGACGACATCTCCCGCGAGAAGGGCGGCGTCGACCAGTCCGACATCGGTGGTGCCGTCGGTGAGACGCACATGCAGCAGCTTGCAGCGCCGTCGGGCGTCGGCATATCCGGAAACGGAGTCAAGACGACCTGCCGCAACGAGACCGGCGACCATGCCCGCGGTGGTGGGTTCGGCCATGGTCGGGAAGACATTGTTAGTTCCAACGGAGATCGGGACGAGATTGATGTCGCGCGCGACACGTGCGACGGCGCGATTGGTGCCATCGCCCCCCAATGTCACGATAGTCGTGACGCCCGCTTCCAGGAATGCCTGAACGGCGGTTTCGGTGTCCCGCGCATCGTGTCTCAGGGGCGTCTCAACCACGTGGACTTCCGCCCTGAGCGGCAACAACGACAGCGCTTCGGAGGCAATGCGGAACGGTTCCCGCGCGACAAAGATGTGCCCCGCGCCAACAGCATCCGCCCCCGCGGCGATGCGCGCCACCATGTCGCGTTTCGCCTCGTGGGTCATGTTTGTCGCCCGCGCGGCCAGACGCCGCACGTCGCGCCCCGCCATGGGGTTGACACAGATGCCGATGTGCGCGGATTGGCTCAAACGACGTCCTCTTGCCGGGTTCGAATGCGCTACGCGGCAAGCTGACTGAACGCTGGCCGCCGTTCAGAGTCTAAACGGACGTAAGCGTCGTACATCAAAGGAGCGCAATATGAACTTGCAATCGAAGACCCTTCTGCCCGTCGCCATTGTCGCCCTGATTTCCGGGTTGGCGACGACACTCTGGGCAGACCATCAGGACGATGATGGCGATGCCACCGCTGCTGCCCATGACCCGAATGGTGGCGAATCGCTGGTGGCATCCAAGGTACACAGCCGTGAAGCGGCCGATAGGACACCTGTCGTTGGTTCTTCTCCCGTGTTGCCCGCTCAGCCGGACAACGGTCATGACGAGGAAGACAGCGGCCTGGTGATCAGGCAGGGTGATGTCATCGAATTCGACAACGTGCCCTACATTGAACCGGTGCGCATTCAGCCAGCCAGTTCATCGATCCCGACCCGGTAACTGACTGGGGCATGGGCCCGCCTAGTGTCGTGTGACACGACGCTAGGCCCCGGCGCCTTCCTTGCGGCCAGTGCGGCGAGGACCTTCGGTGGCGACATCGGCACGCGGCCACCGGTGAGTGCGGCCTTGGATGCCAGTTCGGCGAGCGAAAGCGGTTCGAACTTGCCCGCGTTGGAGCCCGCGGGATGCGCGTGGTCGTCTCTCCAGTCCACGGCGTCCACGTCGATGTCCCAGAGCATGGCGGCCCGTGTCCGCAGTTGGTTCACCATGGTTTCGACACTGGCAGCGCTTGCGCTGTGACAATGCGAATGCGTCACATTGTTCCAGTACGAGCGCTTGCACCGAGACGCGTCCCCGCATAGGGTAGACGCATTCTCGCCTGTCTACCTAGTGACTGCCATGAGTCTCAATATCAAGAACGACGAAACCTGCCAGCTTGCCGGTGAACTCGCACGTCTGACCGGTGAAACCATGACCGGCGCTATCACAATTGCGCTACGGGAGCGGCTCGACAGAGAGCATCGCGCTCGCAGTGCCGCGCAAAGGCTTCGCGAAATGCGGGTCATCGCCGACCGTTGCGCGCGCCTCCTGAAGCCTGGGCCGTCCGCTGTCGAGCACGGGGATCTGCTCTATGACCAGCGGGGTTTACCCCATTGATAGTCGATAGCTCGGCCTTGCTCGCGATTCTCTATCGAGAGCCGGATTCGCCGGAGTTTGAGCAGGCGATCGCAATGACCCCCAGGTGCCGCATGTCGGTGGCAAACGCGCTAGAGGCGTCCATCGTTCTCGAAGGTCGCGGAGGCGTGGCCGCGGGAGACGAACTCGACGCGTTTCTCGAAAGCACCGGCATAAACTTGGCGCCAGTGACGGCAGAGCAACTTGTCGAGGCTCGCCGCGCCTGGCGACGCTTCGGGAAAGGAAACCATCCGGCAGGGCTCAACTTTGGCGACTGCTTCGCCTACGCCCTGGCCGAAACAACGGGCGAGCCGCTCCTGTTCAAGGGAGACGACTTCGCCCAAACGGACATTGCTTCGGCCCTGGCAGGTGACGAACGCCCTTGACCGCTTGTGGTCGGTTGACGGTCTCGGCAAGCGACACCTCTCCGAACGCGACATCTGTACGAAGTACGTCACTCCGCACTGCGCCGCGCCGGGTGGGACGACACGCGGCAGATCCGCGAGGAGGGAACCTTTGCCAAGGGCCGACTGAACTTCCCTGCCGGTCAACCCGTTCTCGTAGCACCGTTTCGTTCGGTGCAATTGCCATGCCCCGACCCGCCGCCTGACACCGACGGTGCCGTGCCCGCTGGTTTGCGGGCGCATCAGGCGTCGGCGATCTCCCCTTTGGCGGCGAGTGCTGCGAGGACCTTGGGCGGCGACATGGGCAGTTCGCCGAGCCGCAATCCGGTCGCGTCGTGGATGGCGTTGGCCACCGCGGCCATGGGCGGCACGATAGGCACTTCGCCGGCGCCTCGAACACCGTGCGGGTGGGCGTCGTTCGGCACCTCGACGACGATGGTGTCGATCATGGGCAGGTCCGAGGCGACGGGAATGCGATAGTCGAGGAAGCCCGGATTCTCCAGGTGGCCATCCTCGTCGTAGATGTACTCCTCGTTCAACGCCCAGCCGATGCCCTGCGCGACCCCGCCCTGCATCTGACCCTCCACGTAGTCGGGGTGTATCGCCCGCCCCGCGTCCTGCACCGCCGTATAGCGCGTGATGTCCACGCGGCCGGTCTCTTCATCGACTTCCACGTCGCAGATGTGGGTCGCGAAGGCGGGCCCGGGACCCTGCGCGTTGACCGAGGTCTGCACCGCGATGGGGCCGCCGGTGAGCGCGGCCTTGGATGCCAGTTCGGCGAGCGAAAGCGGTTCGAACTCGCCCGCGTTGGAGCCCGCGGGATGGGCGTGGCCGTCCTTCCAGTCCACGGCGTCCACGTCTATATCCCACAGCATGGCGGCCCGTTCCCGCAGTTGCTCCACCATGGTTTCGGCGGCCTGCCAGACCGCTGCGCCGGCCGCGAAGGTCACGCGGCTGCCGCCGGTGCTGGCGCTGTAGCCGATGGTGTTGGTGTCGCCGACCTGGGCGCTGATGTTGCGGTAATGGATGCCCAGGATCTCCGCCACGATGTTCACCATCGAGGCGCGGGACCCGCCGATGTCCGGATGGCCGGTCGTGATGGCGACGGTGCCGTCTTCGTTGACGTTGATCTGCGCGCTCGATTCGCCGCCCGCGTTCATCCAGCCGCCGCAGGCGACACCGCGCCCCGTGAGCTTTCCCTTGTGAGCCGAGTAGTGAGGATGCGATTGTGCAGCGCGTAGCGTTTCCTCGCAGCCGATTCGGCGGAACGTCGGCCCGTATGCCGCGCGCGTGCCTTCCCGGGCGGCGTTCATGAGCCGAAACTCGATGGGGTCGATGCCGAGTTCAGCGGCCAGTTCGTCAATGACGGACTCGACGCCAAACGCCGCGATAGGCGAACCCGGCGCGCGATAGGCGTTGCACTTCGGCCGGTTCGCGACGATGTCGTAGCCGGTCACCCTGACGTTGTCGATGGCGTACGCCGAGAAGGCGCAGTTCGACGCCCCGCGTATCGGCGAGCTTGGGAAAGCGCCGGCCTGGAAGCGGAACGTCGCCTGGGCCGCGGTGATCCGGCCGTCGCGACGCGCGCCGATCTTGACCGTATTCGACGATCCGGCAGTCGGTCCGGTGGCGCGAAACACTTCGTCACGCGTCATCACCATCTTGACCGGCGCTCCAGCCTTGCGCGAGAGGGTGTAGGCAAGGGGTTCCAGGTAGATGATGGTCTTGCCGCCGAAGCCGCCGCCGATCTCGGCCGGGATGGCGCGAATGTCGGACAGCTTCGCGCCGGTCATCTTGGCCGTCACGTTGCGTACCATGAACTGGCCCTGGCTCGAACTCCAGATAGTGGCCTGACCGCTGGGAGATACGTCGACCAGGCAGGCGTGAGGCTCGATGTAGCCTTGGTGAACGGGCTTGGTCTTGAAGTGCCGCTCGATGACGATGTCCGCTTCCCCGAAGCCCGCATCCACGTCTCCGAGATTCAACCCGGATCGACTGGCGATGTTGGAGGGCGTGGACGGCTGCGGATCGACACCCTGGGTATACATGAACTCGTGCAGGACCGGTGCGTCCGCTTGCATGGCTTCCTCGACGTCGATCACCCACGGCAGCACCTCGTACTGGACGTCGATGAGGTCTAGCGCGGCCTCTGCTGCGCGGGCCGATGTCGCCGCCACCGCCGCCACGGCGTGGCCTGCGTAGAGCGCCTTGTCGCGCGCCATGACGTTGCGGCTGACATAACGCAGGTCCTGGGGACCGGCAGGTGCCGGGATATCCACCGGGAAGTGAACCAGGTCGTCGCCGCACATGACGGCCCTGACACCTTCGGCTGCGGCGGCCCGCTCGAGGTTTATGGACTTGATGCGCGCGTGCGGATGGGGGCTTCTGAGTATCTTCCCCCAGAGCATGTGAGGCTGCGAAAAATCCGCGCCGAAGTTCGCTCGACCCGTTACCTTGTCTTCACCATCGGGCCGGATCGTCCGCTTGCCGATCCACTTGTTGTCGGTTTCGTTCGCCACGATTCGCCTCTCTAGTTTCGGGGAAGAGCCAACGCTCTAGTTTACGGCAACCCGCCCGCTCGCTGCCCAGCGGTGAGCGATCTTCGGCTGCGGACAGGTGCGGCCGGGGAGACGTGGATCGCCGACATTTGCGGTGGCAGATTGGCGGGTAGCGCCTGCGGCCGGGTGCCGTCGCGACGCGTCATCGCACAAGGCTTCCGATGCTATCCCTCATCCGCGACGCGTCGGCGCCGGATCACCAGGTACAGCGCGGCCACCCCGAGCAACAGAACGCCGGCAATCACCGGGGCGCGCCAGTCCCCGGCCCCGACGCGGGTTGCGAACATCACCACACAGACGAGGGCGCCGAGCGCAGGCACCGCGATCGGCAGTTCGAAACCGCCACGGGGTTCGCCGGGGCGCAGCTTCAGAACGACCAGTGCGCTGTTCACCACCAGAAACACCAACAGCAGCAGCAACACCGTCGCCGAGGCCAGTTCCGAGATGTCGCCCGCCAGGATCAGAATCGCGATCAGCGCGAAGATCAGCCCGATCGCGAGATGCGGCGTGCGGCGCACCGGATGGACTCTCGATAGTACGGGCGGCAGGTGCCCGTCGCGCGCCATGCCGAAGAGGAGACGGGACGTGGTGACGTAGTTGATCAGCCCGGTATTGGCGACCGCGAACACCGTGATGACGATGAACACCCACGCCGGAAACCAGGGGGCCGCGCGCGCCACGACTTCGGCCAGCGGCGCGTTGGCCTCGGCCAACTCCTGCCACGGCACGACCGAGACGGCACCGATCGCCACGCTCATGTAGATGACGACGGTCAGGACCAGCGCCATCACGAGGCCCAGCGGCATGTTGCGCTTCGGGTTCTTCAACTCCTCGGCGACGTTGAGCGCGTCCTCGAAGCCGATGAAGGCGTAGAAGGTGAGCACGATGCCCTGCGCCAGGAACACCAGCGGGAGTCCTGCTTCGGTCTCGGGCCGCACCGGAAACTCCATCAGGTTCGCCGAGCCCCAGAAAGGCAGACTCACGGCGATCACGAGCAGCAGCCCGCCCGCTTCCACAAGCGTAAGGACGACGTTAGCCCACATCGACTCGCGGATGCCGCGGTAGGCGATCGCACCCACGATGGCGACATAGATGAACGCCAGCGTCCCGGTAGGCAGGCTCTCAAGCGCGGGCAGGGCTTGCAGGTTCTCTCCCACGACGCGGGCGCCGGCGGCGATCGAGGTCAGGCCCGAGCACGCCACGGTCAGGCCGACGATGTGAGTCAGGAGACTGCGGCGATAGGCCCGCTGCGTGATGTAGGCGGCACCGCCGGCACGCGGATAGCGGGAGCCGAGCGAGGCGTACGACAGTCCCGTCAGTCCCGCCGCGACCAGCGACAGCGCGAAGGCCAGCCAGATCGCCGATCCCATCTCGGCAGCGACTTGCCCGATCAGGCCGTAGATGCCGGCGCCCAGCATGCCCCCGGCGCCGTAGAGCGTCATCTGCCACAGGCTGATGCTGCGCCGCAGCGTCGGCTCGCCGCCGACCGGTTCGCGTGGCTCGCCGGCCTGTTCCATGGTATTCGCCTCTTTCTCCGCGATTCCCCGACGGCACTACCGCGCCGAGTGATCACCCGTTTGCAGGCGCACGCCCGTCGGTGGGCGACGTCGTCGCCGCGTAAACGATCTGCTAGCGGGCCCGCCCATCCGCGCCTGCTTCTTCAAGCATGCCGTCGAACTCCTTGCGGATCGTCGAGCGGTCCGAGCCATTGCCGTAAGAAATCCACCCGCAATCCGGGACGGCTTGAACCCAAGCTCCCTCCGGCCGCGTCGCTCAAAGGAGCGACAACCGTACCGGGCGCACTGTACACCTGTCATCACTGCGTCACCACGCATATCTTGCCAACAGCCCATGCGGCCACAGGGACCGCACCGCTATCCGCGGCGACCGTCATGTGGCTCCCCCCGCGTTCGCCTCGTCCGTTAGCCGTAGTGCCGTCCCAGCAGCCTCGCGACCTCCTCACCCGCGCGCCGCACCTCCACCTGCCGAGCCGCCGTCAGCGCCGTGAACCGCATCGCGCGCTTCGTCGAGGGCCCGCACTGCCCCGCGTCGATGCGCGCCAGCGCGTTGCCCACCTCCGACCAGTGCACGGCGTCATGGTGCTTGGGACCGCCCGCCCGCTTCGGGAACCGGCGGCGCACCGTCTCGACCGGAGAACCCTCGGCGCGGAACTCGTTGATGCGAGACCACTCCAGCACCGCCGTGATCGCCGCCGTTCAGCAAGTGACGCTCGAGGAACAGCGCCGTCGCGGCCGTCAGGTAGTCCCGGTTCACTTTTTTCCGGAAGCCGTGCCCCTCGTCGCGCGCGAGCACGTACCACACCGGCACGTCGCGTTCGCGCAGGGCGGCGACGATCTGTTCGCTCTCGCTTGCCGGGACCCTTGGGTCGTTCAGTCCCTGCGCGATCAACATCGGTCTGCCGATCTTCTCGACCCGGTTCAGTGGTGAGATGCGCTCCAGGAACTCACGCATGTCGGGATCCCGCTCGTCGCCGTATTCCACGCGGCGCAGGTCCCGCCTATAGCCTTGCGTGTTCTCGAGGAACGTAACGAAGTTGCTGATGCCCACGCGCTCGACACCCGCCGTCAGCCGATCCCCGAAATGCACCAGCGAGGCGAGCACCATGTAGCCGCCGTAGGACCCGCCCGAGACAACGACGCGTTTCGCGTCGAGATCGTCCCGGGTGGCGATCCAGTCGAGCAGGGCGCCGATGTCCTTTACGCTGTCCTCGCGCAGGTAGCCGTTGTCGAGTTTCAGGTACGCCTTGCCGTAGCCCGCAGAGCCGCGCACGTTTGGGGCGACGACGGCGATACCCAGTTCGTTGACCAGGAACTGCGTCGTGTACGAGAAACGGGGCCGGTACTGGCCTTCGGGTCCGCCGTGGATCTCCATCAGCACGGGATGTGGACCATCCCCGGCCGGTACGTAGACAAACGCCGGGATCTCGCGCCCGTCGAAGGTCGGATAGTGCACCAGTTCCGGCTCCGCCATGGATTCCTCGCGCAACCCGCCGGGTTCGCTTCGCGTCCAGCGCGTGATCGCCCCGTCGCCAAAGTCGATGCTGTAGACATCCGTGGGCGCTGCTGCTCGATTCATCGCGAAGCCCAGCCGGCTGCCGTCGGCCGAGAACTTCAGGGAGAAGTAGAGGCCGCTGGGCAACGCGGGCAGGGTAACCGGCGTCAGGTCGGGCAGATCAAGGAGGTGCAGGCGGCTGAAGCCATCTTCATTGACTGTGAAGGCGAGGCGGGTGCCCTTGATCGCGAACTGTTCGATTCCCCATTGCGAATCCCCGGCTACCACATCGATGACGCCATCGGCGCGGCGGACACGATGCAGGGCGACGGTTTCAGCGTCCATGTCTGAAGTGAAGTACACGTACTTGCCGGTGGGGCCGTACGCGGCATCAGTGATGGCCGCGGGCTGCGCATCGGATAGTAGCTGCCGTAGTGCTCCGGTCTGTAGTTCCACTTCGTGCAGGTACGACTCGTTGATGGAGACGTACCGGATCGCAAGCAGCCGCTGCCCGTCCGGAGACCAGTCCGTGGCGTGCCATCCGGATCCGCCGACGGCCAGCGCGACCCGCGTATTGCCGGCCAGGTCCTGGATGTGGATGTCCCAGTCCCTGCCGTTGCGTTCCGTCGTCGTGTACGCGAACTCCCGGCCATCTCTCGACCAGGCGACGTTGGAGTAGCGCGATTTACCGTCCGTCAGCATGGCGGAATCCCCGCTTGCGAGGTTGAACCGGAAGAGCTGGTAGAACTCGGAGCCGCCGACGTCCCGGGCATAGATGAAACCCTCGGGCGCAGGCACGGGACTGACCTGTGCCGTCCCTACGGGTTCGTCGAAGAAGGTGAGTTGGCGGCGTGCGCCCAGCGGCGTCTCCACGCGATGGAGTTGCGTGGTATTGCCGAATCGCGTTGCGATGAGAACGCCGTCGCCGATCCAGCCGAGAAAGCTCGCCTGGCGGGTGTTCTGATACGGTCGCAGTCTCGCCAGAAGCGCGTCGGGAACCGGCGGCACGCCTTCGATTTCGAGTTGGCCGACAACGGCGCGTTCCGGTTGTTGACCAGCAGCGCCCGCGCAGGCCATGGCCACGCAGAGGGCAAGTGCACTGGACGCGAGCTTACTTCGCGCGATCCAGAACCCGAATCGAGAATGGAAACGCGTGTTCCTCGTCCGCATCGAAATCCTCCTTTGCGACCAGTGTGAATTCTGAAGAGTCGTAGGGCGGGAAGAAGGTATCGCCGTCGATCTCGGCGTCAATCAGCGTTTCGTAGAGACGGTCCGCCCGCGGCAAAGCCAGGGCGTATATGTCGGTGCCCCCCGTCACGAAACATTCCTCCACGCCGTCGATGAGGCATTGGCTCTCGGCGATCTCCAGGGCGGCGTCCAGGGTCGAGGCGATCCGGATTCCATCGTGCGTGAATCCCGAACGTGTAAGGACAATGTTGGTGCGTCCCGGCAAGGGTCGGCCCTGGGATTCGAACGTCCGGCGCCCCATGATCACCGGTCTGCCCATGGTGATGGTCCGGAAGAAACGGGAGTCCTTCGGCAATTTCCACGGCAGCCTGTTGTTCCGCCCGATCACGCGATTGCGGGACATGGCCCAGATCAACGAAAGCTTCATGGCGAACGAGTGAGAGTCGTAGTGAACGTCATGGATTGACCCGGCGTGGAGCCATGAGAAAGACGCCGAATGCCGCCACCGGGAGCGAGAGGATCTGGCCCATGGAGAGCGTGTCGAACAGGAACAGGCCCAGGTGGGGATCGGGTTCACGGAAGAACTCGGTGGCAAACCTCAGGATTCCGCCGGCGAGGAGGAAAATGCCCGCGACGGAACCTGTCGGTCGCGTGCGCCGGGAATAGAGCCAGACGATGACGAACAGCATCAGGCCCTCACCGATGGCCTGGTAGAGGCTCGACACATGGCGGGTGACCGCCTCGAACTCGCCGAAGCAGGTCGCCGTCAGTTCGCGCACGGCCGCGCAGGGGAAGTGAATGCCGAGCGTGGATTCCGTGACCCGTCCGGGCAACTCGGTATTGATGAAGTTCCCGAGTCTGCCGAAACCTAGCCCGATCGGCACCAGGGGCGCGACGAAGTCCGCCACTTCGAGAAACGTGCGCCCCTTGACTCTCGCCTGCAGCCACATGGCGCCGACCGCACCCACGAGCCCGCCGTGAAAGGACATGCCGCCCTCCCAGATGCGGAACAACCAGAGCGGGTCCTGCGCGAGCCGATCAAAACCGTAGATGAACGCGAAGCCGATACGTCCCCCAAGCACTACTCCGGCGACGCCGTAGAAGACGAGGTCCGAGACATCGGCAGAGGTGAATCCGCGACTCCCGGCCCGGGCCCTGCCGAGCAGGTAGAAGGTGCCGAAAGCGAGCAGGTACATGAGGCCGTACCAGCGCAGCGCGAACGGTCCGAGCTGCAGGACGATCGGGTCAATGGCCGGATAGTGCATGCTAGACTTCGCGCCTTATTCCCGAACTGCCGCTTTGACAGTGTGCCTTATTCTATTCGCGTACCGAATGTCCCCGGCTCGCCCCCTGGTGGTGGCCGCGAACCGGGACGAATTCTACGCCAGGGCGTCGGAAGCGGCACGGTACTGGAACGACTCGCCGCATGTCTTCGGCGGACGCGACCTCGTCGCGGGCGGCACCTGGCTCGCGGTTTCGACCGCAGGCCGCTTTGCTGCCGTGACCAACTACACCGACTTCCTTCGCACGGAAAATCCGCCAGCCTCCCGGGGTGACCTGGCGCGGGGTTTCCTGGAAGGAGATGCCGCAGCGAGTGCGTATGCGGCCGGGATCGATGGCGCACGCTACCAGGGATTCAACCTCCTCGCTTTCGACGGCGTCGACCTCGTGTATGCGTGCAATCGCACTGGGGAAATGCGGGTGCTGCAACCGGGTGTCTACGGCATCGCCAACTCGCCCCTGGACGACGTGTGGCCAAAGTCGGCGCGCGGCATCGCCAGGCTGAAGTCGATCGCGGCAACCGCCTCCACCGACGACCTGCTGAAGGTGCTTCGGGAAGAGTCAGCGGACTATGGCCCCGACGGCACTGAGCCCGAGAGCGCCCGGTCCGCAACGCCCGCGTTCCTGCGGGGCAAGGACTACGGCACGCGCGCCAGCACGGCGGTCATCTTCGATTGCGGGCACATTGCGTTCGCTGAACAGCAGTTCGGGTCGATGGGCAAACCCGGTGCCCGCACTATCGAGACAATCCGCATACGCCATGCGCCCGCCAGGGCCATCGCGGAAGATGGAGCTTCGCTTGGCGGCAGGAAGGCGGCGCGTTAGAGAGTCGCAGCCGAGGGCGTGCGCCGATGGGAGCGGACCCCTGCGTGCATCTCCGACCGTGATTGTGATGGCGATCGCCCTCTGTAGTGCCACGACCGCGTTCGCAGACGAAGACCTGGCGGCACGCATTGACGCCAGCCGGGAGGCCATCAAGTCGTTCTCCGGTGCGTTGCAGGAGCGACTGATGTCGGCCATGGCGGACGGCGGTCCGACCACAGCGATCGAAGTGTGCAACGTCGCCGCACCGGAGATCGCGCAGACGGAGTCCGTCGCGCGCGACTGGAGTGTCGGGCGCACGAGCCTCAAGTTGCGTAACCCCGACAACGCACCTGATGCGTGGGAGGTCGCTGTACTGCACGATTTCGAGGCACGCAACGCCGCGGGTGAGGATCCCGGTACGCTCGATCATGCCGAGATGGTGGTCAGCAATGGCCAGCGGACCTTCCGCTACATGAAGGCCATCGGCACGCAGCCCTTGTGCACCACATGCCACGGCACCAGCATCGCGCCGGAGGTCATCGCCAGGCTCGACGGCTTGTATCCGGACGATCAGGCACGCGGGTTCACAGTCGGCGACATCCGAGGCGCCTTTTCGATCATTCAACCCGTGCCCTAGCACCGATCAATATTCGGGATTGATGTCCATCCCGCGCGAAATCGCGGACGTACCGGTAGCAGTGGGGGGCGCAAACAGCGAGCGGTTATCTCAGACCGCCATTTCGGCCCTGATGGCCGGATGACACCGGTAGTCGACGAGCCGGAAGTCGTCGAATCGGAAGTCGTCGATCTCACGCTGGCCGCGATCGTCGATCTCAAGCGCCGGCAAGGGATAGGGATCTCGTGCGAGTTGGCGCCTGACGGCGTCGATGTGGTTCAGGTAAACGTGGGCATCGCCCAGCGTGTGGATGAAATCGCCGGGGGCAAGGTCCGTGATTCGCGCCACCATGTGCAGTAGCAGGGCATAAGACGCGATGTTGAGCGGGACGCCGAGAAACAGGTCGGCCGAGCGCTGGTACATGTGCAGCGACAGCTTGCCGCCCGCCACGTAGAACTGGAAGAAGCTGTGGCACGGCGGCAGCGCGACATCCTGGGCCTGGACCTCGGACGCATTCCAGGCGTTGACGATGATCCGGCGCGAACCGGGGTCGTTGCGGATCAGGTCGATGGCCTCCTGCAACTGGTCGACCCCGCCGTTCCAGCGCCGCCATTGCGCTCCGTAGATGCGGCCCATCGACCCGTCGTTTTCCGAAACACCGAGTCGCTTGAGGTAGTCGCCGTAGTTGCCGTCCCAAAGTCGGTTGTGAGGATAGATCGCCTTCAGGTCGTTGATGTTGTCCGAGCCGGACACGAACCAGAGCAGTTCCGAGACCATGGATTTCCAGACGAGCCTCTTTGTGGTCACTGCCGGAAATCCGTCGGCCATGGCATAGCGCATCTGGTAGCCGAACCGGGATAGCGTGCCAACCCCCGTGCGGTCCTCGCGGCGCTCGCCGTGTTCGAGCACGTCCCGGAGAATGTCGAGATAGGCGCGCATCGTAGTCAGCCTATCAGGCGCCCGAGGGCAAGAGAACGACCCCATGTCTCGCCAGGTCTTCGTCGAATGCGAACGCTAGGGCGATGCCCCGATCCTGCATGAGAGTGATGCTGGTCCAATCGGTGAGGCTTACGCGCCGCTCGGAAGCAGCAAGAAGAGCCTCCATGGCCCGGTGCAGCAAGCCTTCGTCTATGTACAGGACGTGCAACAACGGCAGCATGTCGGCGTAGAAAACACGCACGGCTTCCACGCCTATGCGCGCCTGCAGCAGCGAAACGGTTTCGAGAACGACGAACGAAGATGTGACCAGGTTCGTGCCGAGTTCGCGGAATGAGGAGGCGGCGACACGCGCCGCTTGATGGCATTCATCGTCCTCTACCAGCAGCGCGTAGATGGCCGAGGTGTCGACGAAGACATCCGTCACGAATACGCCTTCGCGAGATAGTCATCGTGTTGCCTGGCGACGTCGGACGCGCCATCGGCCGAGCGAAATTTACCGGCGGCACCCAGAAACCTTTCCCAGTTGGCGTCGGTCTTCTCGCTGGCCAATACATGGTCTACGCCCTCTCGCACCAGCTTGGCGACGGATATTGAGCGACGTGTGGCAAGAGCCTTCAGGCGTTCGTACTGGCTTGGTTCCAGCTGAACTTGAGTTCGGATCATTTGTTGAGTGTTATCACTAGGTCGCTTACATGATAGCGCTGCTTAGATGGTAACGCGAGGTTGTCCTGGTCGCCGGGAATGCCTTCGAGAACCCCGATGCTACGATACGGCGTCGGCAGGAAACGGAGCGTTGAGTGAGCGGGCGATTGGAAGGCAAGGTGGCGGTGGTCACGGGCGGCACCAGCGGTATCGGTGAGGCAACGGTGGAACTCTTCGTGGAGGAAGGCGCCAAGGTCGTGCTGACCGGGCGCTCCCGCGACAAGGGCGCGGCGCTTGCGGACAGGCTCGGGGAGAACGCCGTCTACTATCCTGCCGACGTGACCCGTGAGGAAGACATCAAGGCTTCCATTGACACCGCGGTTGACCGTTTCGGCAAGCTCAATGTGCTGTTCAACAACGCCGGCTCGTCGATTCGAACGGAGATATCGAGGATCACGGCGGCCGAGATAGAACAGAGTTGCCGCGTGCTGCTGGCGAGCGTCATGCTGGGCATTCGCTACGCCATCGAACCGATGAAGGCGGCCGGAGGCGGCTCGATCATCAACAATTCCAGCATCGCCGGACTGCGCTATCGCCAGGGCAACATCCTGTACTCCTCGGTGAAGGCCGCTGTCACGCATTGCACACGCCTGGCGGGGGTCGAGCTTGGACCCGACCGCATCCGCGTCAACGCGATATCTCCGGGCGCGATCGCCACGCCGATCTTCTGGGGCGGTTCCGCGCGCGCCAACACGCTGAGCGACGAGGACAACGCGGACAAGATGCAGAGGCTGCAGGCGAACCTCGCCAAGGCGACGCCGTTGCCCCGCAGCGGCGTGGCGCATGACATCGCCGAGGCCGCGCTGTTTCTCGCGAGCGACGCGGCCAGCTATGTCAATGCGCACGATCTCGTCGTGGATGGCGGGCGCACCTGGATGTTCAACAACAATCCTGTGGACGGACAGGGACAGGACAGGCCGACCGTTTGATGGCTGACGGCGTGACAGGCGGGACCGTCCCGTCGGCGGGCCTGGACGCCGTTTTGTCTGAACCCGCGCAATCGTCGCCGGAGGGGACTGGACTGCCGAACGTCCGCTTTACCGGGTCCGGCTGGGAGTACTTCCGGATCTGGGCCGTCAACACGGCCTTGACGCTGCTTACCCTGGGCGTGTTCTCCGCCTGGGCAACCGTACGCACGCGCCGGTACTTCTACGGCAACACGTGGCTTGGCGGTTCCGCGTTCAATTACACAGCGCGGCCGTGGACCATACTGATCGGGCGGGTCATCGTGGTGGGGATGCTGGTCGCCCTGTGGTTCGCGGAACTGGTCTCGATCGCCTTCTACCTCATCGGATTGCTGGTGGTGTTTGCCATGTTTCCCTGGATCGCGGTCCGGGCGCGCGCATTCCGGCTGCGCAACTCGTTCTACCGCCACGTCTGCTGGGGATTCGAGGGCAACTACGCGACCGCCGCCAAGTACTACTGCCTGGGGCCCATCGTCGGGTTCCTGAGCCTGGGGATCCTGTGGCCCTACATCGCGATGCGCCGGGACATGTTCCTGATACGGAATAGTCGTTTCGGTACGTCGGAGTGTTCAATCGATGTTACGGCAGGACAGTACTACGGCATCTATTTCTCGACGTTCGGGATCTTCGGCGCGGCACTGGTGGCGAATACGATCCTGGTGGCGGTGCTTCCCGATGGTTTCGGATTCCTGCTGAGCGTAGTGACCTGGATACCGCTACTGTTGGCGGGCGTCTTCATCAAGGTGCGTCTCGACAACCTCCGCTGGTCGAATACCACGGTTGGCGGATATTGGTTGAGCCTTGACCTGTCCTTCTGGCGAATGCTGGGACTGTATCTCAGCAATCTCGTGCTGATCGTCATAACGCTTGGCGCCTTCATCCCGTTCGCCAAGGTCCGGGTCATACGCTACAGGCTCGGGAGGTTCAGGGTCGTGCGCCCGGGTGCCGAGACTTTCTTTGCCGGTCCTCTGCAGACCATCGGCGCGGTGGGAGCTGAGGCCGGAGACTCCTTCGGCCTGGACCTCGGCATATGAGCACGGTGCGCGGGATCTTCTATGACGGCCTCACCTGGGACCGCCAGGACGTGCAGGTCCGATTCGATCGCAACGGCGGCATTCGCATCGCTGGAGACGGCATCGACCTGGCCCTCAAGTTCGACGATGTGAGTGTTTCCGACCGCCTCGCGGACATTCCCCGTTATCTCTATCTCTCTGGGGGCGACGCCTGTGAGCTGATCGATAACGACGCCGTGGACTCGTGGCTGGGGCAACACAATGCGCAGCGCGGATCACGGCTTCTGCATCGGCTGGACACTTCCATGTGGGCGGCGATGGCCGCGATTGGGACCATCGCGTTGTTCCTGACCTCGTTCGTGCTCTGGGGCGCCCCGGCCCTGGCGGAGCGCGCTGTCGATGCGCTACCCATGGAGGTAGACCAGACCATTGGCGACGAGTCGCTCGCCGTGTTGGACAACGTGGCGTTTTCGCCGTCGACCGTCGCGGAATCCCGACAGGCCGAAATCCGGGCGGCTTTTGACGAGATGGTGAGCGACATGGAGACCCCGATGGGCGGCCACCTCGTGTTTCGACGCAGCGAGATCCTTGGCGCCAACGCCTTTGCGCTCGCGGGCAACACCGTCATCCTCACCGACGAACTGATCGAACTGGCCGAACACGACGAAGAGATCATCGCCGTGCTCGCGCACGAAATGGGTCACATCCAGCACCGCCACGTCATGAAGCACGTGGCCCGTAGCGCGATTGTGGCCGTATTGGTGGCAGCGTACATCGGCGACGTTACCGCTATCACGGGCGTTGCGGCGACCATGCCCGCGGTTCTCGACTCCATGCGCCATTCCCGAGCCTTCGAGCGTGAAGCGGACCGCGTGGCCCGGGACTATCTCGACAGTGTCGGAATCGCGCCCTCGCGCCTGGGAGACCTTCTCGCTCGCCTGATGGCCCAATGCCCGGAGTGCGAGGAGATCCCTCATTACCTCAGTACGCATCCGCCGTTGGATGAGCGCGTGGAAGCACTGACCGGGAACGACGGCTAACCTCGGACCCGGTCCGCTAGTTGGTCTGGATCAGACCTCCGGCAACTCGTGGCGCGGCACGACGCGGTCGAGGCCGTTGCGCACCATCTCGGCACGGATGAAGCGCAGTATTTCGTCGGCGTCGTCCATGCGCAGGGCCCGCGCCAGGATGCGGCGGCAGTCGCGCACGGACACGTGGCGGATGACCCATTTTACCTTCGGGAGGTGTGTGGCGTTCATCGACAGCACGTCGTAACCCATGGCGACGCAAAGCACCGCGCCTTCCGGCGTGCCGGCGAGTTCCCCGCAGATGCCGACGCCCTTGCGTTCCGCGTGGGCCGCCTTGGAGACTTCCCGCAGCGCCCGCAACACCGCCGGATGCACTTCGCGATATAGCGGCGCGACCTGCGGGTTGTTCCTGTCCACCGCCAGCATGTACTGCGTCAGGTCGTTCGACCCGACGGCGAGAAAGTCCACCTCCTTGGCGATTTGTCGCGCCTGGTAGACGGCGGCAGGCACTTCGATCATTACGCCCGTCAGTGGCTGCCTCACGTCGTAGCCTTCTTCGGTCACTTCCCGGTGCGCGCGGTGCACCAGTCTCCTCGCGTCGTGCACTTCGGACATGCTGCTGACCATCGGCAGCATGATGCGCAATACGGCTTCGAGCCCCGCGTTGGCCTTGATCATGGCGCGCACCTGCGACATGAAGATCTCCGGGTGGTCGAGGGTCACGCGAATGCCGCGCCATCCGAGGAAAGGGTTCTCCTCGGTGATCGGAAAGTAGGACAGTGCCTTGTCCCCGCCGATGTCGAGGGTACGCATGGTGACCGGCCGGGGGTCGAAGGCTTCCATGTGTTCTCGATAGACGGCGCGTTGCTCTTCCTCCGTGGGAAAACGGTCCTCGGTCATGAACGGCACTTCCGTCCGGAACAGGCCGATCCCCTCGGCGCCGAGTTCGAGCGACCGCGTAATGTCGCCCACCAGGCCGATGTTCACCCACAGCGCCACGCGCTGGCCGTCGCGGGTCGCGGAAGGCAGGTCTCGCAGGTCTTCGAGTTCCTCCGCGAATTCCCGTTCCTCCTCCATCAACGCGGCGTAGTGCGATATCACGGGGCGCGACGGGTTTGCCACGACCTGGCCGTAGAAGCCATCCACGATGAGCGTGTTCTGTTCGACCCCGTAGAGCGGAACGTCGACCGCGCCCATGACCGCGGGCACGTCAAGCGCGCGCGCCAGGATGGCGACATGGGAGTTGGCCGAGCCTTTTTGCGAGACGATGCCGCGCAATCGTCCCACCGGGATATCGGCGAGCATCGCTGCCGTGACCTGGTCGCCGATGAGGATGGTGTCTTCCGGGAAATCGACCTTGCGCTGCCGGATGTCTCGCAGGTAGCCGAGTACGCGCTGACCCAGTTCACGCACGTCGGCGGCGCGCTCCCGCAGGTAGGAGTCCCGCATTTCTTCGAACGCGCGCGTATGCTCCAGGATGACCTGCTTGAGCGCGCCCTGCGCCCACTCTCCGTGCAGGATGCGTTCCCGAATCTCCTCCACCAGGGCGTCGTCGTCGAGCATGCCGAGATAGGCGTCGAACAGGACGCGCTCCTCGTCGGGTAGCGAAGAGAGTCGTCGACTGGCGCGTTCCATATCCTCGCGTACGTGGCCGATGGCGCGGTCCAGCATCTCGAGTTCCGCGGCGATGTCTTCCGCCGCCTTGTCCGGCACTATCTCGAGGGTAGTTCCGGGATGCATGACCACCGCGGTTCCGATCGCGATTCCCGGGGCGCCGGATACACCGGTGAAGCGCGTGTCCTCCTGCTCTGCGGTCGGTTTCGCCAACGCCTCGATATCGCCCGCTGCTTCCGCGTGCGCGACCACCGCCGCGAGCTGTGCCGACAGCGTGATGAGGAAGGCCTCGTCGTCCTCGTCGAATCTACGCCTTTCGCGTTGACGGACAACCAGGACGCCCAATACGCGGCGCCGGTGAATGATGGGTACGCCGAGAAACGCGTGGAACGCTTCTTCGCCCATTTCCGGGAGGTGCAGGAACCGTGGATGGCTCGGCGCATCGTCGAGATTGATGGGCTCGGCGCGCTCGGCCACCAGCCCGACCAGGCCTTCGTCCGGTCCGATCGAGACGCGGCCCACGGCATCCGGGTTCGATCCCTGGTTGGCTGCGAACTGAAACTTGCCGGTACCCCGGTCCAGGATGTAGATCGAGCAGAGTTCGGTCGACATGGCGGACCGCACCCGGGAGACGATCGTGTTCAGCGCAGCCCGGAAACTCGACGCCGCATTGACATCCTGGACGATTTCGCGGAGGTCTTCGAGTACTCCGTTGGTCACGGCTGGTCGACGACGGTCAGTGACGGAGCGAACTCGCGCAGCATGCGCCGGTAGACGTTCTTCTTGAAGTTCACGACCTGGGTCAGCGGATACCAGTAGCTCACCCACATCCAGTGGTCGAACTCGGGTTTGCCGGAACACTTGAGATCCACCAGCGAATCGTCGCCGAGCAGGCGGAGCAGGAACCACTTCTGCTTCTGCCCGACGAACTTCGGTGACCTGCCGCCCCGGCCGTTGTGGCGCAGATAACGTTTTGGCAGCCGGTAACGCAACCAGCCCCGAGTCGAGGCCACGATCTCGACACCGTCGCGTTCTACGCCGACTTCCTCGTAGAGTTCCCGGTACAGCGCGGTCTGGGGTGACTCGTCGCGCAGGATGCCGCCCTGGGGAAACTGCCAAGCGTCGTAGCCCCCGACACGGCGTGCCCACAGTACCTGTCCCCGGTCATTCGCGATGACGATGCCAACGTTCGACCGATAGCCGTGCGCGTCGATGTTGTCGCGCGTCCTTCCCATGCGGTCGATTGTTCCACATAAGCTATCATCCGTCGAAACACGTCACGGGGCGGACATGAATCGGCTCGCCGAAGAGACCAGCCCCTACCTCAGGCAGCACGCCGACAATCCCGTCGATTGGTACCCTTGGAACGATGCGGCGCTTGCGAAGGCCCGCGACGAAGACAAGCCGATACTGCTTTCCGTGGGCTACTCTGCCTGCCACTGGTGCCACGTGATGGCCCATGAGTCGTTCGAAGATGCCCAGACGGCGGAAGTCATGAACCGGCACTTCGTCAACATCAAGGTTGACCGGGAGGAAAGGCCGGACCTCGACAAGGTCTACCAGTTGGCGCATCAACTGCTAACGCGGCGAACGGGGGGTTGGCCGCTCACGATCTTCCTCGATCCCGAGACGCTGTTGCCGTTTTTCGCAGGCACCTACTTCCCTCGCACGCCCCGGTTCAACCTGCCTGGTTTCGCCGACCTCTTGGTACGCATCGACGAGGCATTCCGGACGCAGCGCGACGTCCTTGGAGAGCAGGGCCAGAGGCTGTCCGACGCGCTCTCGAGCCTGGAGCCGTCCGGCATCGCCCCTGAAGGCCTCGCCGACGAGAAGCTCCTTGTGGCGGCGCGGGATCAGCTCGCGGGCAGTTTCGACCGGGCCGAGGGCGGGTTCGGCGCGGCGCCAAAATTCCCGATGCCGAGTTCCATGGACCGGCTGCTGCGGCACTGGGGGTATTCCGGGAAGATGGGCCAGCGCGACGGCGATGCGATGGAGATGGTGATGATCTCCCTGACGAAGATCGCGCGTGGAGGCATTTACGACCACGTCGGGGGCGGATTCTGCCGCTACTCGACGGACCGGCACTGGGAGATCCCGCACTTCGAGAAGATGCTGTACGACAACGGATTGCTGCTGACGGTGTACGCCGACGCTCTTGCGCTTGGAGACGATCCGCTGTTCGAGGCGGCGGTGCGCGAGACTGCGGGCTGGATCATGCGCGACATGCAACACTCGCAAGGCGGGTACTTCTCGGCCCTGGACGCAGACTCGGAAGGCGAGGAGGGGAAGTACTACGTGTGGCGGCGGGACTCGGTGAAGCGACTGCTGACGCCTGATGAGTACCTCCTTGTGGAGACGCTCTACGGCCTGGACAAGCCGGCGAATTTCGAAGGCAGATGGAACTTCCGCCGGCGGGATGCGTGGCGCTCGGTACTGGATCGCCTCGGCGTCGAATCGGAAGCAGGCGGGGAACTGCTGAGGTCGGCGAAGTCGAAGCTCCTGGCGGAGCGCGACACCCGGGTGCCGCCCGCGAAGGACGACAAGGTGCTGACCGCATGGAACGGGCTGGCGATCCGCGGCATGGCGCGGGCCGCAGTCCGCCTTGGCGAGCCTTCCTGGTTAAGGTCAGCGCAGCGCGCCGCCGACTTCGTCCGGGAGAACCTGTGGGACGGGGAACGCCTGACCGCCACCTGGCGCGATGGCACACCCAGGTACGCGGGCTACCTGGACGATTACGCGAACATGCTCGAAGGATTGATCGAACTGCTCGGCGCCGAGTGGCGCGATGCCGACGCTGCGTTCGCGAAGGCCCTGGCCAATACGATGATCGGTCAATTCTACGACGCCGACGAAGGCGGTTTCTTCTTTACCGCCCATGACCACGAGGCCCTGATCCACCGGCCCAAGCCAACACTTGACGAATCGATGCCGGCTGGCAACGGTGCGGCCGCATGCGGACTGACGGCGCTTGGTCACCTGTTCGCAGACACGCGCTATCTCGACGCGGCCGCGGGTACGCTGGAGGCGCTGCGCGGTGCCATGGAGCAGTATCCTGCAGGCCACTGCACGCTGCTTTCCGCCGTGGAGGCGAATGTCCACGCCCCGGAGCAGATCATTGTGCGCGGGCCCACCGGCGGCTTGGATCCTTGGCTCGATGTCGCGCGCGAAGGCTATCGCCCCTGGCGGCACGTCTATGGAATTCCTTACGGTTGCGTGGAGGCACCGGTCTATCTGCCTCGGCCGGAGGATGGCGGTGTCCCCATGCGGCCCACGGTCTTCGTGTGTCGGGGGTTGCAGTGCTCGCCGCGTATTGACGCGCTGGACGAGTTCAGAGAAACCGTGTCCTGATCTGATCTTGCCGTCGGCGCGCAGGCCTGGAGGCGGCTTCTGATGGCTCCGGGTGTGCGCCTGAAATCCGTCAGCCCTCTGGGCGTCGGTTCAACCCGGCCGCTTGTTCGCCTCCGACGTGCAATTCCAAATCTCTACTTTGGAATATCATGAAATTCTAAATTTGCGCATCGCCTGCCCAAGCGTTCGCGAAACAGCTATGGGAGGGCTTGCTCGAGTAGGACGGCCTCTGCGAGGGTGGGCGACCCGAACTACCCGCTCGTTGAAGAATGATCCCCAAAGCTGGCTGGTGCCGCTCGCCAGCGAAGGTCGAGCCTGCGCGCCGCTTCCACGTCGTCGAGGCGCTTCGAGGGCAGCGTGTGCGGCGCCGACCTGACGAGTTCGGGGTTGGACGCCGCCTCGGCCAGGACGCTGATCATCGCTTCCACGAACGCGTCGATCGTTTCCTTGGATTCCGTCTCTGTCGGTTCGATGAGGAAACACTCCGGCACAAGCAGCGGGAAGTAGGTGGTGGGTGCGTGTACGCCGTAGTCGAGCAGGCGCTTGGCAAAATCCATGGCGGTGACGCCGCATTCGCGTTTCTGCCTGGCGAGGGTCACGATGAACTCGTGGCAGGCGCGCCGGTCCGGGTAGGCGATGTCGAAACCGGCGTGCTGCAGGCGCGTAGCCAGGTAGTTGGCGTTCAATGTCGCGAACTCGCCGACGCGGCGCATGCCTTCAGGCCCAAGCATGAGGGCGTAGGCCAGGGCGCGCAGCAGGATGCCCGCGTTACCCATGAAGGCCGAAAGCCGGCCTATGGTCTCGGGGGGCTCCTTCCATCGATAACCATCAGCCGTCTTCTCGACGATGGGCCCGGGCAGGTAGGGCGCCAGTTTCTCTCCGGCACCCACCGGCCCTGCGCCGGGTCCGCCGCCGCCGTGGGGCGTCGCGAACGTCTTGTGCAGGTTCAGGTGCAGGACATCGAACCCCATGTCGGCGGGCTTCACCTTGCCCAGCACCGCATTCAGGTTGGCGCCGTCGTAATACAGCAGGCCGCCCGCCTCGTGGACGATGGCGGCGACTTCCTCGATGCGTCGTTCGAACAGTCCGCAGGTGGAAGGATTGGTGGTCATGAGTCCCGCCGTCTCCGGCCCCACCGCCGCCCTCAGGGCCTCGATGTCGACGTCGCCGTCGCTTCCGACCGCCACCTCGCGCACCACGCATCCGCACATCGACGCGGTCGCGGGGTTCGTGCCGTGTGCCGTCGAGGGCACGAGTACCTGGTTGCGACCGGTGTCGCCGCGGGCGACGTGATAGGACCGGATCATGGCGACGCCGGCGAATTCGCCCTGGGCCCCGGCCATGGGCGTCAGCGAAACGGTGCGCATGCCCGTCACACGTTCGAGGATCTGCTGGAGTTCGTAGAGGCAGGCGAGAAATCCCTGGCTGACGGACTCGGGCGCCAGGGGATGCCGGTCCAGGAAGCCCGGGGCGCTTGCGGCCCGGTGCGCGCCTCGCGGGTTGTACTTCATGGTGCACGACCCGAGCGGGTAGAACTGCGTGTCGATGGAATAGTTGTTCCCCGACAGACGCGTGTAGTGGCGCACCGCCTGGAGTTCCGAAACCTCCGGCAACCCCGGCGGCTCAGCCCGCAACGCCGATTCGGGAAGGTTGTCGATGGACTCCGGTGCCGGAACCTGGGCGCTGGCACGCCGCTCCGCGCGGGCGAGATCGAAGATCGTCTCCATCATGCGGCCTTCCTGACGGCGTCACGCAACGTGTCGGCGAACTGCCGGATTTCCCTGGCTGTGCGTTTTTCCGTGGCGCACACGAGTAGGCAGTCGGCCAGGTCGCTGAAGTAGGGACCGAGCGCGAGTCCGCCCAGGATGCCCTGCGCCGCCAGCGCTTCCACCACCGGCTGTGCCGGCCGGTCAAGACGCAGCACACACTCGTGAAAGTAAGGCGAATCGAATCGACGGGGCAGGTCGAGTGCCGCCACGAGGTCACGCGTTCGCGCGTGGCAGGCGCTCGCGACGTTGCGCAGGCCCTCGGGACCCAGAAGGCTCAGGTAGATGGTGGCGGCGGTCACCAGGAGACCCTGGTTCGTGCAGATGTTCGAGGTGGCCTTGGCCCGCCGGATGTGCTGTTCGCGCGCCTGCAGCGTCAGCGTGAAGCCGGGTTTGCCATCGAGGTCCCGGGTGCGGCCGACAATGCGCCCGGGCAGTTGCCGCACCAATGACTGCCGCGTGCAGATGAAACCAAAGGACGGTCCGCCGGATGCCATCGGGATGCCCAGCGGTTGGCCGTCGCCGCACGCGATGTCGGCGCCGTCGTCGCCCCAGTCGGCGGGGGCCTTGAGGAGGCCAAGGGTCAGCGGATTTACGCACGCGATGGTCAGGGCGCCGCATTCGTGTGCCTGGTCCGTCACTGGGTCGACATCCTCAAGCAGACCGAAGAAATTGGGCTGCTGTACCACGACTGCCGCGGGTGGTTCGGCCAGGTCCTTCAACAGGCCCGGGTCCGCCAGGCCGTTATCGCCATGGGGGAGTTGCGAGATTTCGATGCCCTGCTGGCCAACGATGTTGCGGGCTGCGGCCACGTAGAGCGGATTCACCGCGCCGGCCAGGAAAACGCGCCGACTGCGGCTCGCCCGCCGCCTGCCGCCCGCCCGCCCGCCCGGGGCGCGCCGCTCGCCCGCGCGAACCGCCATCAGGATGGCTTCGGCGAGTCCCGAGCCGCCGTCGTACACCGACGCGTTGCAGACGTCCATGCCGGTTAGTTCGGACATCATGGTCTGAAACTCGTAGACCAGTTGCAGCGTTCCCTGGCTTGCCTCTGCCTGGTACGGCGTATAGGCGGTCATGAACTCGCCCCGGCTGGCGATGTCCCAAACCGCGGACGGAATGTGGTGGTCGTAGGCGCCGGCGCCCAGGAAACAGGGTCCAGTCTCGTCCGCGCGGGCGCGTTCCACCATGCGCCGCAACGTTTCCATTTCGGTCAGGCCCGCAGCGTCACCGTCGCCACTGTCTCTGGCTAGCAGGTTCGCCGGGATCTCGTCGAACAGTTCGTCGATATCCGCCGCACCGACCACCGCCAGCATGGATGCCACGTCAGCCTTGGTGTGCGGGATGAAGGGCATCGTGGTTTAGGTGCTCAAGTCGGCGTCCTTTGCCTGGACGTCTGGACCGCGCAAGGTCTGTTTCACTCCGATTCGCAGAATTCGGAGTACTCGGCGGCGTCCATGAGGTCGGCCAGTTCGTCGGTTGAATCCGGCTCGATGGCGAAGAACCAGCCGTCGCCGTAGGGGTCCTGGTTGACGAGCTCCGGGGTGTCGTCGAGCGAGGTGTTGACGGCGACCACTATCCCGGAGACGGGTGCATAGATGTCGGATGCCGCCTTGACCGACTCGACCGCGCCGGCTTCCGCGCCGGCATCCACCTGCTGGTCGACATCCGGCAGTTCGACGTAGACCACGTCCCCGAGTTGCTCCTGCGCATAGTCGCTGATGCCGACGACCACATGGCCGTTGTCGTCGAGCCGGGCCCATTCGTGTGTTTCCGCGTACTTGGCTTCGTCCAGCGTATCGGTCATGGCTCTTCCCGGCTTTTGCGCGTACCTGCTATCTCTTTTTGGCAACGAACGGCGGCCTGACGATTCGACCGCGCCGTTCCCGCCCCCTGATGAGGATGCCGACCTCTCCGGTGGCGGCCCGCGGCACTCGCGCGAGGCCGATACTGTACCCCAACGTCGGGGAAAAGATACCGCTTCGAACCTCGCCCTCGCCGGCCTCCGTGATCACCTTCATACCGTGTCGCATGACACCCCGATCTTCGAGTGCGATACCGGTCAGTTTGTTCCCCACGCCATTGGTCCGTTGTGCCTCGAGCGCGGTGCGGCCGATGAAATCCCGGTCCGCCGGTTCGAACGCCACGGTCCAGCCGAGGTTCGATTCCAGCGGCGTGGTCGTTTCGTCCATGTCCTGGCCGTACAGGTTGAGGCCGGCTTCCAGCCGCAGGGTGTCTCTTGCTCCCAGGCCCGCGGCAACAACGCCCGCCTGGGCCAGTTCGCACCATAGCCATGGCGCGCCCCGCGCGGGAAGCATGACCTCGATGCCGTCCTCGCCGGTGTAGCCGGTTCGGGCGATCATCCATGTCGCGGCCTTGTGGGGTACATCCAGCGCGTGGAACCGTTTGAGTTCGGCAACCTCCGAAAGCCCCGTGGCGTCCACGAATCGCGCAATGGCTTCGGGGCCTTGCACGGCAATCATGGCGACGTCTTCCCGCTCGACCAGCACGGCGTCGAACCTGTCGGCCCGTCCCTTGTACCAGTCCATGACGGCGTCGCGTGTCGCCGCGTTGGAGACGACACGGTAGCCGCGGTCCCTGCGGTAGACGATCACGTCGTCGATGATGCCGCCGGCCTCGTTCAGCAGGACGCCGTAGAGCCCGCCTCCCGCCGACTTCAGCTTTCCCGCGTCGTTGGCTACGAGATGCTGCAGGAACTCCAGGGTGCTGGTGCCCTCGATATCGACGATGGTCATGTGGGAGACGTCGAACATGCCGGCGTGATTGCGTACCGCGTGATGCTCGTCGATCTGGGAACCGTAGCGGATCGGCATGGCCCAGCCCGCGAAACCGGCCATCTTCGCGCCGGCGGCGAGGTGCGTATCGAACAGCGGGGTGCGGCGAAGCGTCGGGTCGTTCACGGGGACACCACCTCGCGAGCGGTGTTCAAGCGAACCTCGACAGGACGCCGACACCCATCGCCTCCCGAACCAGTTGCCGTTTCACGGCCGGTGCCGCATCGATCAACCTGACTCCGCTGTTCCTGATCCATCGCCCGATCGGGCCACCATAAGCATATCCGTCGCGGAATCCGCGCATGAGCGCGATCATCGCCTCGGCGCGGGCTCGGCGCCGCAACGAGAAACCTCGCCAGCGCCCGGGTCGCCCGGGATCCCCGGCGTCGCGCTGCGCTTCGTCGGCAATGACGGCGACATCCTCCAGGCCCAGGTTGACCCCTTGCCCCGCAAGAGGGTGCAGCGTATGGGCGGCGTCGCCGATGAACAGGATTCTCGGCTTCGGGTTGAAGTCCCGGACTACGCGTTGAGGCAACGGAAACAGGAACCGTCGGTCGATTTCCGCAATGCGTCCCAGGACGAGTTCGGACGTGCCCTCGAGCGCTGCGGCGAACGCGGAATCGTCGAGCGTGGCCAGCTCTTTGGCCAGGTCATGACGGGTGCTCCATATGACGGCGCAACAAGAGGGATCGGCCAACGGCAGAAGCGCCAGCGGCCCCGCGTCCGAAAACCGTTGATAGGCAATCCCCCGATGGGCCTGTTCGACCTGGACCACGGTCGCAACCGCCGCGTCGGATCCTCCGCGGTCGGCCACGCCTGTCCCGGCGAGCTTTCGAACCTTCGAGTCGGCGCCGTCCGCGGCGACCAGCAGTCGGGTGGAGACTGCGTCTTGCTCGAATTCCAGGGTTACCGTGGCGTCCCGGGACACGATGCCGTCAACCACGCCTTCGATCCAGTCGACATTGGTCAGGCCCGCGCATTCGTCGAATAGCGCCGCGCAGGCGCGACTCGATTCGACCATCCAGGCGAGCGCATCGACCCCTGCCTCATTCGCGCTGAATGTCAGGCGGCCGCCGCCATACTCTTCCCATATGCACATCTGGTCGATCGGGCTCGCGGGGACATCGACGCCCAGGAGATCGAGAGAGGCACGCGACAAGGCAACGGAGCGGATGTCGAATCCGAGTTCACCGGTCGTCGGACGCGGTCGCCGGCCGTCGATGAGGGCAACGCGGAGGCCGGTTCGTCCAAGCGCCAGCGCGGCAGCGGCTCCGACGAGCCCCGCGCCCACCACAGCGACATCGTAGGGATCTGGTCCAGCTGCCGATGGCCCATGCGGTTTGTGTTGGCCCGCCGTCATGTGAGGATTCTCGCCAGTGGGTGACAGGAGACTATGACAGCGTCGAGTTCGATAGGTGCACGCGAGGGCTCGAGGGCCTCAGTGCCGCATCAGCGCCTCGATGTCGTCTGCCGCTTTGGGGACGGCGTCGGTCAGCACGCGGTTGCCCGATTCTTCGATCAGCACGTCATCTTCGATGCGAATTCCCATGCCGCGCCAGGCTTCGTCGACGTCGTCGAAGCCCGGGCCGTCCGGAATGTAGAGGCCCGGTTCGATGGTCAACACCATGCCAGGCTGCAGTTCGCGCCAGTCGCCATTGCAGCGGTAGTCGCCCACGTCGTGCACGTCTATGCCGAGCCAGTGAGAACAACGGTGTACGGTGAATCGCTGGTAGGCCTTGGTCTCGAGGGCCTCGTCGATGCCTCCCGGAATCAGGCCGAGGTCTATCAGCCCCTCGGTAAGCACCCGGGTCGACGCGTCCTGGGGTCCGGTGCAGTTGGCGCCGGGCACGGCAGCCGCGATCGCCTCGGCCTGGGCGGCGAGCACCACCTCGTAGAGATCCCGTTGCCTCGGCGAGTAGGTGCCGTTGACCGGAAACGTCCGGGTCACGTCCGAAGCGTAGTGCTCCAGTTCGCAGCCGGCATCGATCAGCACCACGTCGCCGTCTGCGAGCAGGCTGTCATTCCTGACGTAGTGCATGACGCAGGCATTGCGCCCCCCGGCAACGATGGACGGATAGGCGGGGGCGCGCGCGCCGGCCTGCATGAACGCATGCACCAGCACAGCTTCGAGTTGCGTCTCGCTCAAGCCTGGCCGACAGTGCCGCATGGCTTCGGTGTGCGCGTCGGCGGTAATACTGCCCGCTGCCGCGATGAGTTGCTGCTCGGCGGGAGACTTGATCAGGCGATGTTCGTGCAGCAGGCGTTGCAGGGGCTGAAATTCGCAGCCGCCCGCGTTCGCTCCGCGCGCGCGGGCGGTGGAAGCACAGGCGATGAGGCGCTGGTCGAACTCCGGGTGTTCCCCCATCACGGTGTGGACACACCAGCGGCCGTTGAGAATGCGGGGCAGAATCTCCTCGAGCCTGGAGTTCGGGAACGCGGCATCGACGCCCAGGGCTTGCGGCGCGCGCTCCGGTCCTAGCCTTTCGCCGGTCCACTGCTCGCGCGCGGGATCGCGCTCTGGACAGAACAGTACGGTCGAAGCGGGCTCCGACCCAGGGGCTAGCACCAGCACGCTGTCCGGTTCGTCGAATCCCGTGAGGTAGTAGAAGTCGCTGTCCTGCCGGAAAGGATATTCGGTGTCGCGATTCCGATATCGGATCGAGGCGCCGGGAACGATCGCGACATCGTTGCTGGTGAGTTCAGCCATCAGGCGGGCGCGGCGGGCCTGGAACTCCGCTGGCTGGATGCCTGGCACGGCGGAGGTGACCGGGTTGGCAGTGGTACGCGTCTTCATCTGAATAGAAACCAATAGGTTGCGTCGAATGCTATCAACTTTCCGGTAGATGTCGGGTGCTTCACATGGGCCTCTATCCGGTACACACTACGCCCATTGACACACACTTGATGAGCCGATGTCTTCCTCTGGCCTGGAACTTCTCGAGCAGAAGATTGCCACGTTGATCGAACGTTGCGAATCGTTGGCCGTCGAAAACCGCGCGCTAAGGGCAAAGCAGCAGTCCTTGACCGAGGACCGGGCGAAGTTGATCGAAAAGAATGAACTCGCGAAGACAAGGGTGGAGTCGATGATCAACCGGCTCAAGGCGCTCGAGAAGACCTCGTGAACGATACGACGACCGTCACCGTGAATATCCTCGACAGGGCCTACGAAGTGGGCTGCAGGCCCGACGAAGTCGATGAACTGATGCGCGCAGCCCGCTCCTTGAGCGTACGAATGAGGGAAATCCAGCGGGCCGGCAAGGTTGTCGGGCTCGACCGGATCGCAGTAATGGCGGCGCTCAACTACGCCCACGAGTATCTCGAAATGAAGGAGCGGCTCGCGCGCGCCGTCGCCGATACGGACGGCCGGGCCGGGCGCATGGCGGAGCGGATCACGGCAGCGCTTGAGGATCTCGGAAGCTGACTCCGGAGACCCCGAGCCAGTGCTTCGGTTCCGGCTTGCATGGATAGTACGCCTCCGCCGACAGGGGAGATGCCGGCACTTCCTTTGCGCGTCAGCGGTCGGGGAAGCTCTTTTTTTCTTGCGAGGACACCCTCGCGCTCCTTATTTCTTGCGAGGGACACCCTCGCGCTCCTTTTTTTTGCGAGGGACACCCTCGCGCTCCCGGGGCTGAAGGCTCCGGCTGAAGGCTCCGCCCCGGTCCAGAGGTTGGGCTATACTCGAAACCAGTCTCCTGGGGTGTTCGCCAGTCGGTACAGTCCTTGAGCCGTTAGAAATAACAATGGGGGCTCCGCTGTGGAGCCGGTGAGCAAGCCCTATGCTGCCGCCCCATGCCGTTTCGGGCGTCGGGCGTCGTGCTGCGGGACGCCTTGGGCACATATGAATCCCCGACCTGAACCAGAACGGTTCAGGCAGTCCAGACAGCGGCACGCTTGGGAGACCACACACTTCGGCCAATCCTGCGGCCATACCCGTGCCTGAAGATCAGCCACTATGGCTATCCGGCTGCCGCGGGTCTTTCGGGGTCCGGTTGTCCGGACACGTCGCCGTCAGCCGGCTGGGCCCGTGACGATTCGGGCAAACATGCGAAAACGCCGGCGCGCCCTGGCGGCTCACGAACAGTCCGGTCATGCCCGGGCCACATGCCGGCATCTCTTCAGTTCGGCGGTCGTGTTGCGTGGCTGCGTCGCTGCCTATTCGGCGACGGACGGTGAGTTGAACCTGTGGCCGTTCATTGCGCGGCATCCCCGGATCGCGTTGCCCGTCATCGAGTCCCGGCATCGGATGACGTTTCGCCGCTACCGTCTGGGTGATCCCCTGCGCCGCAACCGCTTCGGCATAGCGGAGCCGGTGCTCGGCCGCGGGGTTCCCGCGATCGCGCTCTCCGTCGTGCTGATGCCGCTCGTTGCCTTCACCGCGGATGGCTGGCGGATCGGCATGGGCGGAGGCTTCTACGACCGCCATTTCGCGGGAGCCCAGCGCCCGTTGATGGTCGGCGTCGCGCACGAGTTCCAGCTCCTGCGCGATGTTCCACACCGCGACTGGGACGTACCCATGGACGCCGCCGTGACCGAACTCGGCTGGCGTTACTTCACCCGGCGCGGTGCTGCCCTGCGGTTATACTGACCGCATGGCCGTTCGCAAGATCATCCGCATGGGTCATCCGGTGCTGCGGCGCCGTGCTCGTCCGCTACGGCGGGAGGAACTCGACAGCGTCGTCCTGCATCGCCTGATTGCGGACATGGTCGATACCTTGCACGACTACGGCGGGATCGGGCTGGCGGCGCCGCAGGTGAACGAAAGCGTGCGCCTGGCATTGATCGAGATTCCCGGTGGGCCGACCCGTTACGGTGAGCTCGACCACGTGCCGCTGACCGTATGCGTCAATCCGGAAATCGAGATCGTGGACGAGACTGCGGCGGGTTACTGGGAAGGTTGCCTGTCCATCCCCGGCCTGCGTGGCTTCGTGGAGCGCCCCCAGCACATTCGGGTCCATTTCCTCGACCTGGGCGGCGAGCGGCGCGAACTCGAAGCCACGGGATTCCTCGCGACGGTGTTCCAGCACGAGTTCGATCATCTCGATGGCCGCCTCTTCGTCGATCGCATAAAGGACCCGACCAGGCTCGCCTTCGAGGAAGAATTCGCCCGTTATGTGCTCCCCCTTGAACGCGAGGGCGAGCCGGCCGGCGAGTCCGCGGACGCGTCCGCCTGACATCGGCGGCATGGCGCGCGATCAACTCAAGCAGGCGGCAGCGTTGGCGGCGCTCGAACTCGTCGAACCCAGACTCACGCGCGATGCGGTTATAGGCATCGGCACCGGGTCGACCGTCAGCTTCTTCATCGACGCGTTGGCGGAGTCGGCGCACAAGTTCGACGCGGCGGTGTCGAGTTCGGAAGCTTCCACCGCCCAGTTGCGCGCCCGGGGGATTCCCGTTCTCGATCTGAACGCAGCGCCGTCGGTGGCCGTCTACGTGGACGGCGCGGACGAGGTGGATGCTTCCAACGCGCTAATCAAGGGCGGCGGCGGAGCGCTCACGCGGGAGAAGATCATCGCGGCGTCGGCGGACGAGTTCATCTGCATCGTCGACGACGGGAAGGTGGTTGACCGGCTGGGGAACTTCCCGCTTCCGGTGGAGGTCCTACCCATGGCGCGGGGACTCGTCGCGCGCAAGCTGGCGGGCATGGGCGGCAGGCCGGAATACCGGCAGGGTTTCGTGACCGACAACGGCAACGTCATCCTCGACGTGCGGGACCTGTCCATCAACGATCCCGATGCGCTGGAGTCCGCCATCAACGACATCGTTGGCGTCGTTGTCAACGGCATCTTCGCGGCGAATCGCCCGGACGTGGTGCTGGTGGCATCCGCCGATGGGGTCAGGGGGAAACCGCCCATATCCTAGGCGTCGGCCCGGCGCACTTCCCCGATCGATACCGGGCCGGATAGCTTCGGCCTGACAACAGAGGATGAATCCCTTGGACACCGTACAAGTTGAGCCTTCTGTGCGGCTCAGAACGTTGATCGTGGACGATCCGGTGGCGGTCGACGCCTACCTGGCCACGTTGTCGGGACCGGATGTCGTGCGCGCGATGTTCCGCCTGGACGAGGACGAGCGCCAGGCGATCCTGTCGGCACTGGCGCCGGAGACTGCGGCGGAGTTCATCGAGGATGTCCCCGACGAAGTCGCCGCCGATCTCATCGAGGCGCTGCCGGTGCAGGACGCGGCCGACATCGTGACGGCTTTGCCGAGTCACGAGCGGGCCGACGTGCTCGCGGAAGTGGAGGACGAGGAGCGGCTCCAGATCCTCGGCGCGCTGGCGCCGGAAACCGCTGCGGACGCTCGCGAACTGATGACATACCCAGCGGAATCCGCAGGGGGCCTGATGGTGCGGGATTTCCTCTCTTTTTCGGCTTCCGCGTCAGCGCGCGAGGTGCTGGAGGACCTGACGTCGGGCGATCACGATCTCTCTCCCAACCTGGTCAGGTTCGCCTACGCGGTGAATCCAGAAGGTCGCCTGATCGGGATGGTCCGCACCCGCAGCCTCGTTGCCGCTTCGCCGTCGACAGCCATCAGGGACGTGATGGCACCCGCCACCGCGATCAACGCCGAGGCGGACCTGGTGACGATCGATGCGTGCCTGGAAGAGGCTGAGGTTGAATCGCTGCCGGTCACGGACGACGACGGCAGGTTGCTGGGTGTGGTCGACCGCGAGCACGTCGACGAGGCGCTGGCGGAACGGGCGGCCGAAGACCATCTGAAGTCCCAGGGGATCGTCGGGGGCGAAGAGTTAAGGAGCATGCCTGTAGGTGTGCGTTCACGCCGGCGACTGTCCTGGCTGTCGATCAACATCGTGCTGAACCTGATCGCGGCGAGCGTGATCGCAGCGTTCGAAGAGACCCTGGCGGCGCTCATTGCATTGGCCGTATTCCTGCCCATCGTCTCGGACATGAGCGGCTGCTCCGGCAACCAGGCGGTGGCCGTCAGCATGCGCGAACTCGCGCTCGGCGTGACCAACCCGCGCGATGTCCTGCGCGTATGGTGGCAGGAGGCCAAGGTCGGCGTGCCGAACGGCATCGCCCTCGGTGCGTTGCTGGGCTCCATTGCGTGGTTGTGGAAGGGCCCTCTCGTGGGCGGCCTGGTGGCATTCGCGCTGGCGGTCAATACGTTGGTCGCGGTGTCCATTGGCGGAACGGTGCCACTGTTGCTCAAACGCTTCGGTGCCGATCCCGCCGTCGCCTCCGGGCCGGTGCTGACGACGGTCACCGACCTGTGCGGTTTTTTCCTTCTCCTGGGGACGGCGACGCTGGCGATTGCATGGCTCTGACTCGATCGCGAAGTTCCCGGTTGAACGGTTGCGAATTCGTGGTACTCCCCCCATCATGATTCGCGAGCATCCAGACAGGCGGGCAAGATGTCCCTGAACTCCGTTACCCCGGTTGCCACCGACTACGGCGAACACGAAGCCGCGATGGTGGCGTATCGAGCGTCGGGCGAAGCTCGCGCCCTGGCGCTGGGGAATCGCGGTCCGATTCGTTTTGACGCGGACGGATCGCTGAGCGAAGACATCCTGGAAGCGTATTGGCGCTGCGGCTTCTATGTCTTTGAGAACGTTCTTCGGCCGGAAGAGCTTCTCGACCTCGAGCGGGATATCGAACGCGTTATCGATGGGGCACCCGTGGAACCCGACGTGAGGGTGGACCGGCACGGGCGCCCATCGCTGAACGCAGACCGCGAGATGTTCGGCTTTTCGTTGATCAAGCCGTTGTCCGACCCCGTCGGCGGCACCGAACGCAACCAGGGCAGGCATCCGGCCAGAATGATCGAACCGACCCCGCCCGATGGGGCACCTGACTATGTCCTGCAGGTGGTCTCAGGCGCCCTGCAATACTCCGACGCCAGTCTTCGCGTATACGGACATCCCGATCTGCTCCGCGTTGCCGAGGCGATCAACGGCGAGGACTTCACGCCTTTCAACGAAGTGATGTTCATCAAACATCCGGGGCTCGGAGGATCCGTGGCATGGCACCAGGACGGAACTACACACTGGGACACGCCGATCTTCGACAAGGGCACCCACGGCTTCAACTTCATGGCGCAGGTGTATGGCTGCAACGCGGCCAACGGTCTCTGGATCGTGCCCGGATCGCACCTCGCAAAGGCCGATATCAAGACGATGTGCGACGATGCGGGTTCGGATCGGCTGCCTGAAGCGGTCCCGCTGCTCTGCGCGCCTGGAGATGTCGGCATCTGCAATCGCCAGGCGGTGCACGGCTCGTTCGCCAACACCAGCCCGAACATTCGCGTCACGATCAACTTCGGTTTTCATCGACGCGCCTCCGTGCTCGGCGCGAGGGGCAACGGCATCCACGCTCCCGGGAGCGACAAGATCATCTACGACGCGGACCGCATCCGGAAACGTTCCCGGATGATCGGTTACGCGATCGACGCGCGCCGGCAACGGTTCCCGGACGAGGACGCGTTCCGTTACCAGCCCCACGTCCGCGAGGGCGCGACCTTCGAGTGGAACGATGCGGGCCGGGAACGCATCAAGGACTACAACCTGCTCGACCTCGGCATCTAGCAGCCGCAGGAACTAAAGCGTCGTAGTTCCATCTGCGTACGCGGATGTCGATCTTTTCGCGCGTGCCTGGTCGAGCGCCGAACTCGCGCCCCAGTAGACGAACACCATGGCGTTGCGATCGCGGTCGTCAACGTGATCGAAGGTCCAGTGCACCGTCGTCGCGGCGTGCATGACGGCGTCTCCCGGTTCTGCTTCGAAGGGCACGGCGCGAGCGTTGTGCTCGTCGTAGTCGGGCAGGGGATAGCCAACCGGCTTGTCCCGCCTGTGGGAGCCCTTCTCATAGTGCAGGCAGCCGTTGCCGAGATCGATACGGTCGAGCGCTATCCAGAGGGAGATGCCGGAAGGTGCGGACCGATAGCTGCCAAGGGCATCGTAGTGCGGCTGGGTTCGCTGCGCCCCTTTTGGTTGCTGCAGCCAGGTCACGTTGTCGGGCGAGAGATCCTCCTCGAGGAGGTGCTTCATGAGCGGGATGTGCCTGCCGTTTTCCAGGTAGTTCCGGTACCAGGCGTCGTGGACATTCATCCCCTTGATCGCCCGGGTCTGCTCCCCGTTGCTGATCGGACCCTGCACCTCGGCGTGATACCGATGCAGCCGGTCCCACATTTCGGCGACCTCTGCTGGCGGCAGATAGCCGCGCAGGACGACGAACCCGTCCCGGTCGAAATCGGTCTTCAATTGCTCGAAGTTCAGGTCTGTCACTGCAAGTCCTGCCACGCGATAGGTGTTGATCTTAGCGCGGATGACATCCGAAGGCCTCCGCGCCGACCTGGGTTCAGCCGCCTCAGGGATCGATGTCAGGCCGGCGCCGCGCCCGCTTGATGATGCTGCGGCGCCGCTTCGACTCGCGCCGCCGCTCGCGGGCCGCGCGGCTGGGTTTCGTCGGTATGCGTCTCGCCGGCGCATGGCTCGCCGACGTGACGAGCGCCCGCAGGCGCGCGAGCGCCTCTTCGCGGTTGCGGGCCTGGCTCCGGTGATTCTGCGCGAAGATGACGATTTCTCCGGCCGCGTTCAGCCGCCTGCCCGCGACGCGCTGCAATCGCGTGCGCATGCCTTGCGGCAGGTTCGCCTCGGCGAGGTCCAGCCGCAGTTCCACCGCTGTCGCGACCTTGTTGACGTGCTGTCCGCCTGGACCGGATGCTCGAACGAACTTGACCGACAGGGCGTCTTCCGGCACCCGGACCTCTCGTGCTATCTCGATCATTGCCACTATTGCACAATAGTCCGTGCCCCCGCGCGGACACAAGGTCGGCGGGTTTGGGCGGCGGGAACGGAACAGGTGCTTTCGCAAACGGACATCGAACGCTATCGCGCGGACGGCTATATCGTGCCGGACTACCGGGTGCCGGAGGCTGTGCTTGACGGAATCCGCGTCAGCCATGACCGTCTGATCGCCAGGTACCCGGAGTTCGAGGACTACTGTCCGGCGTTGCTCGCCCTGGACGCCTGGTTCCTCAACGTGGCGCGCATTCCCGAGATCGTCGACATGGTCGGGCAGCTCATCGGTCCCGATATCGCGCTGTGGAATTCCAGTTTTTTCGCCAAACCCGCAAGAAAGGGCAGCAGGACGCCCTGGCACCAGGACGGCAGGTACTGGCCGATTCGTCCGCTCGCGACGTGCTCCGTCTGGATCGCGGTGGACCCGTCCACCACGGAGAACGGCTGCCTGCGCGTCCTTCCCGGTTCGCACCGGCAGCGGCGGTTGATGGCGCACGGCATCAACGGCGCGGAGGGTCTGAGCCTGCCGCTCGAACTCGCCGATTCGGAATACGACGAATCAGAGGCCCGTGACATCGTGCTGCAACAGGGGCAGGTGTCCCTGCACGACGTATTCCTGGCGCACGGCTCCGAGCCGAACCTGTCGGATCGGCCCCGGCGCGGCATGACCTTGCGCTACATGCCGACGACTTCCGTGTATGACCGGGAGCTTGCGGCTCGCCAGAGCAGCAGGCGCGGCGGTCTGCTGGATCTCACGGAACGGACCCTTTACCTGATGCGCGGCGAAGACCGGTCGGACGGCCGAAACGACTACCGCATGCGGTCCTGACCTTCGCTCGGGGATTCGGTGGTATAACGGAGCGTAGTCCCAACTGCGGGATCAGACGGTCGTTGCAGGCCTGATCGAGGTGGAAGCAAATGAGTGAATTCGAAGGAAAAGTCGCCGTCGTCACGGGTGCCGGCGGAGGCATAGGGCGGTGTCACGCGCTGGAGTTCGCCAAGCGCGGAGCGAAAGTGGTGGTGAACGACCTAGGCGGGAAAGTCGACGGCACGGGAGCGGGAGACACTGCGGATGCCGTCGTTGCCGAGATCGAGGCCGCGGGCGGTACCGCGGTCGCGAACAAGGCTTCCGTCTCCGATCGGGAAGGTGCTGCTTCGATCATTCAGACCGCCGTGGACGCGTTCGGGCGCATCGACATCCTGGTCAACAACGCCGGCATCCTGCGCGACAGGACGTTCAAGAACATGACGCTGGACGAGTGGGACATCGTCATGAACGTGCACCTGAACGGTACCGCCTATGTAACGCACGCGGCGTGGCCGTTGATGTACGAGCAGAACTACGGCCGTATCGTTTTCACCAGTTCCGGCTCCGGGATATTCGGCAACTTCGGGCAGTCGAACTACGGCGCCGCGAAGATGGGCATGCTCGGACTGATGAACGTACTTGCCAAGGAAGGCGCCAACCACAACGTGCGCGTGAACACGCTGGCGCCGGGCGCCTCCACCAGGATGACCAATACGGTTCCTGGACGCGACGAGAACATCGAAGAACCGACACCCGACCGGCACCCGAAGCTGGTCAGTCCCGCAGTCCTGTTCATGTGCAGCGAGGATGCGCCGAACGGCGTCGTGATCCATGCGACGGGCGGCACCTACTCGCGGTCCGAGATCGTGGTCAATGAACCGGTGGATCTGGGACCCGACGCGACCTACGAAGACCTGGCGCCGCGGGCGGAACGCCTGATGGACATGACGGGCGCTAAGCCCCGCCCGCCGCGCGCCCGCCGCCGTCCGGGTTGACGAGAGGCTCAGTCCGCCGGGGCCTTCTTTAGGTCGAGCCCTTTCTCCCTGGCGAAATCGAGAGCGGCGTTCGCCGGGGTCTGGTTGGTGCGCGCGAGGAGCGACAGCGCGGCGAACGCGATCCAGTCGCCCGACACCTCGAAGTGGTCCCGCAACGCCTCGCGGGATTCCGACAGGCCGAAACCGTCCGTGCCGAGGGCCACGTATGCATTGGGAAACCAGCGCGAGATGGATAGCGGCAGCGCCTTCATGTAGTCGGAGGCGGCAACGAATACGCCGGGCTCGTCGGCGAGCAGTTCCTCGACATAGGGACGTTCCTCCGAGCCGCCGACGCTCAGCATCTGTGCACGCTCGGCATACGCCCCCTGACGCGCGAGTTCGTTGTAGCTCGTGACGCTCCAGATGTTGGTGGCGATCCCGAGACCTTCAAGAGTATCGGCCGCCGCCATCACCTCGAGCATGATGGCGCCGCTGCCGAGCAGGTTGACCTGCGCCTTCTCCCCGTGTGCGGTGCGCCGGAAACAGTACATGCCCTTGACGATGCCGTCGTCGACGCCCTCCGGCTTCGACGGCATGCGGTAGTTCTGGTTGGTGACGGTGATGTAGTAGAAGATGTCCTCGAACTCGCCGTACATCCGCCGAATCCCGTCGCGCACGATGACGGCGATCTCGAACGCGAACGCCGGGTCGTAGCTCTTGAGATTCGGCACCGTGGAGGCCAGCACGTGCGAATGGCCGTCCTGGTGCTGCACGCCTTCCCCGTTCAGCGTCGTGCGGCCGGACGTGCCCCCGAGCAGGAAGCCCTTGCAGAGCATGTCTCCGCAGGACCAGATCATGTCGCCCACCCGCTGGAAGCCGAACATCGAGTAGAAGATGTAGAACGGGATCATGGGCAGCGCGTGGTTCGCGTACGCGGTGCCGGCGGCGAGGAACGACGCCATGGCGCCGGTTTCGCAGATGCCTTCCTGCAGTATCTGGCCGTCTTCGGCTTCGTGGTACGGCGCGATGGTCCCGGCGTCCACCGGCCGGTAGCGCTGCCCTTCCGGCGAGAAGATGCCGGCGCGGGGAAACAGCCCGTCCATGCCGAAGGTGCGCGCCTCATCCGGCACGATGGGCACGATATAGCGGCCGATGCGCTTGTCCCGGAGCAGCCTTTGCAGCATCCGCACGACGGCCATGGTGGTGGAAACCTCGCGCTTGCCGGATCCTTCGAGCATGTCCCTGAACATCGACAGGGGCGGGGGTTTCAGGCGTTCGCAGCGGACGTTACGGGTGGGCAGAAAGCCGCCGAGCGCTTCCCGCCGTGCCTTGAGGTAGAGCACTTCCTCGCTGTCTTGCGGTGGCCAGTAGAAGTCGGCGCGTTCGATGGCGTCGTCGGGAAGCGGGATCTCAAGGCGGCGCGCAAGCTCGTGTCGCTCTTCCGGCGAGAGGTACTTTTTCTGGTGGACCGTGTTGCGCCCCTCGGCCTTCGGTCCGAGTCCGTCGCCCTTCACCGTCTTCAGGAGTATGACGCAGGGCTTTCCGGTCACGGACATGGCCTGCTGGTATGCCGCGAAGATCTTCTGGTGATCGTGGCCGCCGCGCTTGATGGTGCGGATTTCCTCGTCGTCCAGCGAGTCCATGAGTTCGGCGAGTTCGGGGATGTCCTCCACCCAGTGCTCGCGCACGACGTCGCCGGGAGACACGGTGTAGAACTGGTAGTCGCCGTCCACCGCCTGCTCCATGCGCGCCTGCAGGACGCCGTTCACGTCGCGTTCGAACAGCTTGTCCCAGCCGCCGCCCCAGATGACCTTGATGACGTGCCAGTCGGCGCCCCGGAACGCCCGCTCGAGTTCCTGGATGATCTTGCCGTTGCCGCGCACCGGGCCGTCCAGGCGCTGCAGGTTGCAGTTGACGACCACCACCAGGTTGTCGAGGTGTTCGCGGGCGGCGATATCGATGGTGCCGAGGACTTCGGGTTCGTCCGATTCGCCGTCGCCGATGAAGTTCCACACCTTGCCGCCATTCCTGGGCTTGAGCCCCCGGCTCTCCAGGTACTTGGCGAAGCGCGCCTGGTAGATGGCGCTCGGTGTCGACAGCCCCATGCTCGCGCAAGGCATCTGCCAGAACCCGGGCATCCGGCGCGGATGCGGGTAAGAGGGCAGCCCGCCTTCGGGCGCCTTCTCGCGGCGGAAGTTCTTGAGCTGCTCTTCCTCGAGCCGCCCCTCGAGCACGGCGCGCGCATAGACGCCGGGCGAAGTGTGGGCCTGCACATGCACCTGATCGCCGCCGTAATCCGGCCCTGGTGCGCGAAAGACGTGGTTGAAGCCGACCTCCATCGACGTCGCCGCTGACAGGTAGGTCGCGATGTGGCCGCCGACGCCGGAGCCGGAGTCATACGCCTGAAGCACCATCGCCACGGCGTTCCAGCGCAGGATGTTCTCGATCCGGGTCTCGATTTCGATGCTGCCGGGGTAGGCCGGCTGCTCGGACAGGGGGATGGTGTTGCGATACGGCGTGTTGAGCGCCGCGTCGGTCAGCACGACACCGCGCCGGGAAACGGAATCCTGCAGCCTCAGCAGCAGCGCCTTGGTGTCTTCGCCGCCGTGTTCTTCGAGCACCCCGTCGAGGGCTTCGAGCCACTCGCGCTGCTCAATCTCCCAGTCGTCGGTGCTTCTCTGCATGGGTTGAAGAATACCCAATCGGTGCCCGCTACGCTTACCTGATCGGGTGTCGCCGGTGGCTATAATCCGGCCATGCAATTCGCGTTCACCGACGAGCAGGAACAGCTGCGTTCCACCGTGCGGCGATTCCTTGAGGACAAGTCGCCGCCGACGGAAGTGCGCCGGCTGATGGAGACCGAATCGGGTTACGACACCGAGGTCTGGAGACAGCTTTCGGATGAACTCGGCCTGACGGCGGTCCACATCCCCGAAACCTTCGGTGGCCAGGGTTTCTCCTTTGCGGAACTCGCCATCATCGCAGAGGAGATGGGCAGGTCGCTCTTCTGCGGGCCGTACTTTTCCTCCACGGTGCTGGGCGCCACCGCGATCATGGAGACCGCGTCGACGGCGCAGAAGGAAGAACTACTACCGGCGATCGCGGCGGGCGAACGCCTCGTGGCGCTGGCGATCTCGGAGGCGAGTGGCCGATGGGACGCCGACGGCATCACTTGCAAGGTACGCGACGGCAAGCTGACCGGGACCAAGCGCTTCGTCGTCGACGGCCATATCGCGAACCTGCTCATCGTCGTTGCCCGCGAGCCGGCAGGCGAGATCTCCTTCCACGCGGTGTCCGCAGACAGTCCTGGCGTCGCTCGCCGGCGACTCGAGGTGATCGATCCGACGCGCAAGCTGGCCCAGGTCGATTTCGACGATGCGCCGGCGACCCGCCTCGACGCTGACATCGACGGCGAGGCGGCACTGTCGAGAATCCTCGATCTGGCGGCCGTGGCGCTGGCGAACGAAATGGTGGGCGGTGCGCAGTGGCTACTCGAGTCCGCGGTGGAGTACGCGGGGCTGCGCACCCAGTTCGGTCGCGCGATCGGCTCGTTCCAGGCCATCAAGCACAAGTGCGCGGACCTGCTACTGAAGGTCGAGTTGGCCAAGTCCGCTGCCTACTATGCTGCGGACGCGGCGGCTGCGAACGATCCCGAATTGCCTGTCCTCGCCTGCATTGCCAAGTCCGCGGCTGCGGATGCCTACATGCGCGCCGCGCGAGACTGCATCCAGATCCACGGAGGCATCGGCTTTACCTGGGACAACGACACCCATCTCTGGTTCAAGCGGGCGAAGAGTTCCGAAGTGCTGTTCGGTACACCGTCCCTATACCGGGAACGCATGATGACGCAGATAAGAGATGAACGGGTCTACGCCTAACTCCCCGGAATCGGTGCGCGCGGAAGTGCGCGCTTGGCTTGCGGCCAACTGGGATCCCGAGGCGGACCTGGTGGCGTGGCGCAACAAGCTTGCAGACGCGGGCTGGGGCATGCCCGTGTGGCCGAGCGATTGGTACGGAAGAGATCTCCCGCAAGCGCTCGCGCCGGTCGTCGACGAGGAATTCGCCCGCATCGATGCCGTTGGCGTGGCGAAGACAGGCATTCGACTGCTCGCCGGCTGGACCCTGCTCGAACACGGATCGGACGCGCAGAAAGAGAGCTACCTGCGCCGCGTACTCACCGGCGAAGACGTCTGGTGCCAGCTTTTCAGCGAACCGGGCAGCGGCTCCGACCTGGCCGGGGCGACGACGCGCGCCGACCTCGATGGCGACAGATGGATCGTCAACGGCCAGAAGGTCTGGACCACCAGCGCGCACCACGCGGACTATGGCCTGCTTCTGGCGCGTACAGACTGGGACGTGCCGAAACACCAGGGGCTGACCTACTTCGTGATCGACATGCGCCAGCCTGGCGTCGAGGTGCGCCCGCTGCGGCAGATGAACGGCCATGCCTCCTTCAACCAGGTGTTCTTTACCGACGCGCTCGTGCCGTCGGAGAACCTCGTGTCGAAAGTGGGCAACGGCTGGCAGGTCGCCTTGACGACACTGATGTACGAGCGCCGGGGCATCTCGGGATCGCGTGCACTTCCCCGGACCGACCCTCCGCCCGGGCAAATCTACGCTCAGGAGCGGGAAGAGACGTTGACGGCACTGGAGCCCTACAAGTGGTATCCCCAGCGCGCGGGCCGCGTCGATCTCGTCGAAGCGCGCGCAGGCAACCTCGGGGACGACGTCGATCCCGAACTGCGCCAGGAAGTCGCGAAGCTGCTGATCCTGTCCCGAACGGCGGAGTGGACCGCAAGGCGCGCCCGGGCGGCGCAGGAACAGGGTCGGCCCCAGGGGCCGGAAGGTTCTTTGGGCAAACTTGCCGGGAGCGAAATCGCCCGCCAGGCGTCCCGCGTGCACACGCTCCTCGCGGGCGCCGACGCGATGCTCGCTGGCGCGGACGGACCGCTGGACGGCCTGATCGCCGAGATCCTGGTATCGGTGCCGGCCACTTCCATCGCCGGTGGCACCGACGAGATCCAGCGCAACATCATCGCCGAACGCGTGCTCGGCATGCCAAAGGAGCCGCGCATGGACACCGGTCCATTCCGGGATGTGAAGAGAAACTGAGACGCCGAGGATCCCGGGAACCTGGAACCTTGAGAGCGGGCTGACGGGACCGGGTCCGCCCTCGATGCACGCCGTTTTCCCAACACTGCGTCAGTCAGGACTAAAACTCATACCGCGTTGCGTCCTTGAACAGCAGCGTCCAGGCGTGTCCGGTACGCGGCCGGAAGCGGCAGACACCGCCTCGGTAAATGTCCCTGGCGTCGGCGCCCCACTCGTACTTGGCGCTCACCTCGTCGCCAAGGGCCATGGCGAGCGCCTCGTCGGGTACCAGATCATCGACCGAGCCTTCGAGGATCGCTACGCTCTCGGCGTCCTCCAGCGTCAGGCATGCGCGAGGGTTCGCGGCTAAGTTGCGGCGCCATCGGGCATCGTCATGGCCGCCGAAATAGAGGGCGCCGTCGAACCAGATGCCGTCGATCGGTCGCGCCAGCGGGTTCCCGTCGGCGTCTGCGGTGGAGATCCAGTAGTGGAGCGAAGCCTTGAAACGGGCTTCAACGGATTCCCAGGCAAGCGTCGGCGAGTCCTTGGGAAGGCCGTAGGCGTCGGGGAGCCGGGCGCGCCGGACGGAAGGATCGGATGGCATGTCGTTTGCTCGGATAGGGGTACGTTCGAGCATAGCAGTCGAACCCCGGTGGACGGGCAGGGAACAGACGAGATCAGCAACTCCCGCGAGGAGCCCCGCACACCAACACGTAAAGATAGGTGCTTGGCCCGAGCTCCCGCTCCGGATCATCGAAATTTGCACAGTTCGTCCGATCGGTGCCTGCAGAATCCACGGTCAGGCAGCCGCTGAACTGGATCAGGGGTGGTGGTGACGAAAAGAAGATGCATTGCAGCAGTAGCAGCAGCGCCAGTCGCAGCAATCGCAGCAGCAGCGCTATTCGCAGCGACTATGGGATTTCGGTTTGAAGGTGCATTGGGTTGGCTCCAGATCGGTTTGTTGTTCTCCTACGGGATATTCCTGACCGTATTGACTGAATTCCTGCATTGTCTGAGCAGGGTGTTCGTGCCGCTGGTCCTCCTGTTCCTCTTCCACAGGTACGCGGAAAACAGGAATCCGATGAGGCTGGCCGTGGCTAACTTTGTCCTGATGTACGTGGCTATCGTCTTGGGCGCTTACCTGTCCACTATCTGGTTGGACTACAGGCTGGCATCGTTTGATCTGGACGGCGATGGTGTTTTCTCTGGTCCGGAGATCACTCCGGAGCAGGAAGAGGCCCTCTTCAGGGTAGTCAACGACACCGGCAGATCGTTCGCCCCGTTCACCGGCTTCGCATTCTCCTTATGGCATTCGACGTTCTTTTTTGTCGCTCTGAAGCTCTTCGAGTTGACTCAACGCCATCTTCGAGGTTTGAGGGATTGAACCTGTCTTGCGCGTCACCCTCATCACGGTCTGAACTGCAGCGTCCTCGGCACCAGCCGCGCCGGTTGGGACACCAGCTTGTAGGCGGTTTCGGTCCACTCGCAGATCATCCTGCGGGTATCTCTGGGGTCGATCATTTCTTCGATCTGGAACCTTGAGAGCGGGCCGACGGGGCCGCGTGCGCTCTCAATGCGCGCCATGAGTTCCGCCCGGAGCGCCTCCGGGTCGTCCGCTTCTGCCAGTTGCCGCTTGTAGGCCGCCTCGATGCCGCCTTCGGGGGGAATGCCGCCTACGTCCGCTGCCGGCCAGGCGACCCGGACGGAGGGCTGTGATCTCGGCGTCGCGTAGTTGTTGCCGGCGACCCCGAAGCTGCGCCGCATGACCACCGTGAAAATGGGCACGTTCGACTGCGCGAAGGCGACCATCCACTCGCCGCCCCGGCGGATCGTGCCTGCAAGTTCGTGCTCGAGGCCGACGGCGAAGCCGGGGCTGTCGACCAGGTTCAGGACCGGCAGGTGGAACAGGTCGCAGAGGTCCAGGTGCCGTGTCAGCTTGGCACAGCCGTCGGCGGTCAGGGCGCCGCCGTTCGCATGCTGGCTGTCCGAGGCGATGACGCCGAGCGGGTGGCCGTTGAAACGCGCGAATCCCGTGACCTGGTCCGCTCCCCACAGCGGACCGATTTCGAAGAACGAGCCGGCGTCGGCCATCAGCCGGATGGCCTTGCGGATGTCGAACGTCGTGGTCCGGGCTCTCGGAATGATCGCGAACAGTTCCTCTTCCCGTCGTTCCGGCGGATCGTCCGGGTTCGGCGGTAGCACCGGAGGCGCCTCGTAGACGCTCGAAGGGAGGTAGGAGAGAAACCTCCGCGCCATGGCGGCTGCCTCTTCCTCGGTTTCCGCGAGGTTGTCCACAGAGCCGTTGCGGCAGTGGATATGCCAGCCGCCAAGCTCCTCCTTGGAGATGTCGTAGCCCATCGCATGGATCACGACGGGTGGGCCAGCGACGAACAGCTGCGCGATGTCGCGGACCATGACCGAGAAGTGTCCCAGCACGGCCTTGGCAGCGCCGATGCCGACCACGCTGCCGAGGAGCATGTTGACCACCGGGACGGTGCCCAACTGTTCGGTGTACATGCTGCTGCCGAGGTGACCGGGCAGGTATGAACCGCCGCCGCCCGCGACCCGCGGCCTGCCGGCCTTGATTGCGCCGGTGCTCTCCTTGGCCGTGCTCTCTCCCTCGGTCTTCTGCGCTGGCACCATGGCCGCGACGCTGCCGCCCCCGGAGGAACCGTCGAGCAGCCGCACCGACGGCACGCGCATCTCGAGCGACAGTTGGTCGAGATGCCGGCTCTTGGCGCCGATGGCCCCGTCAGCGTGACCGCCCCTGGATGTGAAGTCGTCGGCGCAGACCACCACCGAGCGCGTATCGATCCTGCCCCAGCCGCCGACATGGTTGGCCGGAGTGAAGTCGACGACCTGCCCCGCGTCGTCATACGAGGCGAAGCCGGCGACGCTGCCGATTTCCCGGAAGGTGCCGTCATCCAGGAGCACGTCGATGCGCTCGCGGCAGGTCAGTTTGCCGCGGCTGCGCTGCCTGACGACACCCGGGTCTTTCGAGCCGGACGCCAGCCGTTCGAGCGCCAGGCCCTGCATGGTCCCTATGTCCTTCATCAGGGGTGACCAGGTGCCGTCCGCGGTCTCCATGCCCGCGTGATCGCCCGTTTTTGCCGAAGCCGGAGATACCACGGCCACCACCTGGCCGGCGGCAACAGCCTCGCCGGGGGAAAGCGGTTCGGCGTCGGCAACAACGCCCGCGCAAGGCGCCGCGATGACCGTTTCCATCTTCATCGCGCTGACCACTAGCAACGGTTCGCCCAATGCCACGCTGGCCCCTGGCGCGGCCCGGCATTCGACCACGGTGCCCGCGATGGGACATTCGACGGCGCGTTGTCCATCCAGCACCGAGAGGCCGGGTTTGTCTCCTGGCGCGGCGTTTGCGCTACCCGCCATGCCACCGTAGAGGGCTGCCTGCCGGTCAAGTAGGCTGATCGCATCGCTCTCTGCAGAATCCGGCGGCGCCATGGACGTTGTCTCGGTGAGCAGGCAGGTCCTGGCATCGCCGCTCCGAACTTCCGGGTGGGAGAGAATGCCTCGGAGTTCCGACAGGTTCGTCGGCAACCCCGAGATGTGAAACTCATTGAGCGCCCGCAGCGTGCGGTCCACGGCGGACTCGAACGACGCCGAAGAGTTCGACGCGCCGATGACTTTCGCCAGCAGCGGATCGAATTGGGGCGGCGGCGCGTAACCGGCGTAGCCGCAGGCATCCACCCGAACGCCCGGTCCGGACGGTTCCTTGTAGGCAGTGATGGTGCCGCCGCCCCGGATGACGACGCGAGCCTGAACCGCGAACCCACGGGTCGACCCGACCGCCTGCTGGTCGCCGATACCAAGCGCGTGAAGCGACTTGCCAGCGGCGACCTGGAACTGCGCTTCGACGATGTCGATGCCGGTTACCAGTTCGGTGACGGTGTGCTCGACCTGGATGCGAGGATTGCATTCGATGAAGTAGTACTCCCCGGTCTCCGGCACCACCAGGAACTCGACGGTCCCGGCGTTTACGTACCCCGCAGCCCTCGCCAATCGGACCGCGTCGCCAAGCAGCTTGTTCCTGAGCGAGTCATCGAGCGCGGGGGCCGGCGCGACCTCGATGACCTTCTGGTTTCGCCGCTGTATGGAGCAGTCGCGCTCATGCAGGTGCACGACGTTGCCCCCGGTATCGGCAAGCACCTGCACCTCGATGTGCCGGGGGCGACTAAGCAGGCGCTCGACAAAAAGACGGCCGTCTCCGAAAGCCGACTCTGCCTCGCGGCGACAGCTCTCGAATGCGGCCTCGATGTCGTCGGCTGAATCGACCGAACGCATGCCGCGTCCGCCGCCTCCCGCGCAGGCCTTCAGCATCACCGGGTAACCGAGGCTTTCTGCTGTTTCGGCGGCCGCATCCGGGGTCGCCAGGGGAGCGCCGCTTCCGGCGATCACCGGAATTCCCTCGGCACGGGCCAGTTCGCGAGCACGCACCTTGTCGCCGAAGAGCGCCAGCACCTCCGCGGATGGACCGATGAATGCGAGGCCGGCATCCGCACTGAGCTTCGCCATGCGGGGATTCTCGGAAAGGAAACCGTAGCCCGGGTGCACACAGTCGCATCCGCTCTCGACAGCCGCATCGACGACCCCCTCCGCGTCGAGATAGGCGGCCAGCGGGTCCCCGTCGTCGTGGCCGATGCGCCGGGATTCAGTGGTGAACCGCGTGTGCAGCGAAAACGAATCGGCCGGGGCGTAGACGCCGACCGACTCCATCCCGAGGGCGGACGCGGCCTTGGCCACGCGAATGGCTATCTCGCCCCGGTTGGCTATCAGGACACGCTTGTGCAAGGTCTCGCCCTCCTCGGTTGCCGAGATGCCCTGTTCCCGCGAGGGTGCGGCATCTCGCAGTCTCTTCGCTACGGCGTAAACGGTTTCCCGACTGCCGCTGCGGGTCGGAAAAGAACCACTGGTTGACGGCCACAATGCAGTCGCGGACAGCCCAGCGCAAGTACAATGGTCATCGTCAGGCCGCGCGCCACGTCAGGCGCGCGCACCTTCTTCTATATCGCGATCGCGCATGAGCAATCTTTCCGACTCGCTTGCCAGCAACGACTTCACCCTCACGGCGGAGCTGAACCCGCCCAAGGGCACGGACCTGGGCGACGTGATGTCCGCTGGCGAAGCGTTGAGGGGCCTGGTCGCCGCCTTCAACCTCACAGACTCGGCGGCATCGAGAATGACGATGGCGCCGATCGCCGTCGCGCACCTGCTGGCCGACCGGGGGATTGAATCGACTTTGCAGATCACGGGCCGGGATCGGAACCGGCTGGCCATTCAGGCCGACATGCTGGCTGCCCATGCGCTGGGAGTCGCGAACATTCTCTGCATGAGCGGCGATCCGCCTTCCGCCGGAGATCATCCCGAAGCGAAACCCGTCTTCGACCTCGGTGCGGCAGAGATTCTCAGGGCGGTCGGCAGCCTTGCCGCGGGCCGCGATCTCTCGGGCAACAGCGTGACGGGCGGACCGGACTTCTACCGCGGGGCGGTGGTCAACGTTGCCGTGCCCGATGTCGGCACAGAGATCGCCCGAATGGAACAGAAAGTCGAGGCGGGCGCACAGTTCTTCCAGACCAATGCCGTGTACGATCCGGCTGGCTTCGAGGCGTTCATGAAGCGGGCGGGGGAATTCAACGTCCCGGTCCTGGCGGGCATCATCATGCTGAAGTCGGCCAGGCAGGCACGCTACATGACGGAGAAGATTCCAGGGGTCGTCGTTCCCGACGAACTGACCGGCGAACTCGAACGCGCCGGGGACGTCGCCCGGACCAGCATCCGAATGGCGGGCGGACTCGTGAGAGATGTCGCCCCGATGTGCCAGGGCGTACACATCATGGCCATCGGCTGGGAGCGCCGAATCCCGGAGGTCATGGAAGCTGCAGGGATTTGACCGGCTGACCGGCTATTCGCTTTCCCCGGCCTTGGCTTCCTCCGCCGCCCTGCGTTGCTCTCTCGCCTTGTCTACCAGGAAGTCCACCACCTCCAGCACCCTGGTGCCCTCGACATCGGGGGAGATTTCCACGCGGTAAAGGCCGTCCACGATCATCGTGGGCACACTCGTGATGCGGTACATGCGGGCCTGTGCCCTGGCCTGCTGTACGCGGGTGTGGATGCTGAACGAGTCATAGACATTCAGGAACTGCCGTGCGTCGACTTCGCCCACTTCCCGGAACAGCCGGGCGAGGAGCGGGGGTTGTCGAAGATCGACTCCATGGACGTGGAGGGACTCGAACAGCGGAAGGTGCACCTTGTCGGTCACGCGCAGCGCTTCGGCGCTGAAGTAGACCTTCGCGAAAATCTCCCAGGTGGGGTTGTTGAAGACTGCGGGTACGCGCCGGAAATCGACGTCTTCGTCCAGCGTCGTCAGCCATCCCTGGAGCGGGGACTCGAATCCGAAACAGTGCACGCACGCGTACGAGAAGACCTCGACGACCTCGATGGCGTAGGGATTTCGGGTTTCCACGGGGATGGGCAGCAGGTCGTAGTGCTGACCTTCCTCGAACGTCTCACCCGCTGCCTGGAAGCCGGTTGAGACGGCGATCACCAGTCCGGCCAGGAACTTCACACCTGCCCTCCGTGGTGTCGCCCTAGTACAAGCCTTGAATATAGTTCGCAACGGCCCTGATCTCTGTATCCGTCAACCTGGACGCCACGCCGCGCATCATGCTGCCGTATTCGCCGTCGGTCTTGCGCACGCCTTCCCGGTATGCGACGAGTTGCGCGACGACGTAGTCGAAACGCTGGCCCGACAGAACCGGGAACCCCGCCGGCGCATTGCCCTTCCCGGTGGGTGAGTGGCAGGCCGAGCAGGCGGCGACGCCCTTGGCCATGATACCCCCGCGATAGATGCGCATGCCGGCATCGAGATTCTCTTCCCTGGACCGCCCGACCTTGACTGGCATGGCTGCATAATGCTCGGCGAGGCGCAGGAGTTCTTCTTCCGATTTGCCATCGAGTTGCCCAGCCATCAGCGGCACCGGCCGCTCGCCGGACTGGATCATCTGCATTTGCGTCAGGAGATAACGGGCGTTCTGCCCGGCCAGGTTCGGATAGTCCGGGGCGATTCCAGTCGCGCCGTCCTGTCCGTGGCACGATGCGCACACACCGATGGTGATGTCGAACGCCGTGGGTTCTTCGGCCTTCGCAGCAGCGTTCGCAGTTGTGGCCATCAGGGCGATGGAGAACATCGCCCACTTGAGGAAACGCATGTCGGTTGTTCCACGCCGGTCTCCGCATTGACGGGACCGTGCACATCTAGACTGTTCGGGGCGCGGCGGATTATAAACCGATGGTGACTTTTTCCGCACAGTTCCTCGCCGGCGCATCGCGGTTTTCCGAGTGCCCCCCCGGCGGCATGCCCGAAGTGGCGTTTGTCGGCCGTTCCAACGCCGGCAAATCGAGCATGCTCAATCGGTTGACGGGGTCGAAACGCCTCGCGCGCGTCAGCAAGACCCCGGGCAGGACCCGCATGCTCAACTTCTTCGACATCGAGGGTGGAGGTCGGTTCGTGGACTTACCCGGATACGGCTATGCGAATGCCAGCAAGTCAGCACGGCGTCTTTGGAGCCAAGCCATCGATGACTACCTGACGCGACGGGCAGACCTGGCCGCCATCGTGCTCGTCATGGACGCCCGTCATCCATTGCAGCCGTTCGACCGCCAGATGCTGGACTGGGCGCAGTCCACTGGCACGCCGATGCTCGCCGTGCTGAACAAGTGCGACAAGCTGAAGCAGGGCGCCCGCAACCTCGCGCAGCGCAGGGTAGCCGCGCAGGTCGCGTCGATATCGAACGTCGAGGTGCTGACCTTCTCCGCCAGGACCGGCCTGGGCGCCGAGGCTCTCGCACGTCGCGTGGGGGAATTCCTGGGTCGCGCCGAAGACTGACGCCGCCTGACCATTCAGGCTAAAGGTCACTACCAGTTCGTGATTGAACCGTCCTCACGCCTAAGCCTGGGAGGCCACCACTGCGGCAGATCAATTACGCTCCTCTCGGCTGCATCCATATCCAGGTCCACGCCCAGTCCCGGGGAATCAGGGCACCAGGCGAACCCGTCTTCCCAAGCAATCTGTTGTGGGAACAGGTCAGTGGCGTAAGAACCGGGTCTTACCGGCATCTCCTGGACGCCGACGTTCGTTGACGCCATGCAGAGCGCGACGCAGGCGGCGGCACTTACCGGTCCAAGGGGATTGTGAGGAGCGATGTTGATGTAGTGCGTCTCTGCCCAGTGCGTGATCTTTGCCGCTTCAGTAATGCCCCCGACGATACAAAGGTCGATACGGGCGTAGTCGATCAAGTCTTCCTCGATCACCTCTCTGAAAGACCACTTGGAGGCCCACTGCTCACCGGCGGCGATCGGCAGGTTCACCTGATGTCGCAGGTTCCGGTAGCTGCCCGGGTTTTCAGAACGCAATGGGTCCTCGATGAAGTAGGGCTTGAACTCCTCCATGTCGCGACACATCTGTACAACATGCGCCGGGTCGAGCTGTGTGTGTACATCGAAACATAGGTGGATCTCGGGTCCTACCGCTTCCCGAACCGCACCCATTAGATCGACGGCCACCCGCATCGACTTGTCCGGATCGAGTGTTGAAATTCTGCCAGGCTTGAAGTCGCCCAGGGGATCGGGCTGCCCCCAACGCACAAACTTCCAACCCTCGTCCGCGGCTTTCTTGCTGCCCTCTATGATTTGTTCCTGACTTGTTCCCCTGATGTGTGGGTAACAGATCACTCTCTCACGCACCGGGCCGCCAAGCAGCTTGTAGGTGGGCAGGTTCACCGCCTTGCCCTTGATGTCCCACAGGGCGATATCGATGGCGCTCATCGCACAGCAATACACCTTGTCCGCAGGCCAGTAGCCTGACCTGAACATGTCCTGCCACAGGCGCTCTGTTTCCCACGGGTCTGAGCCAACTACCAATTCACCAAGGTGATCGACCGCATTCGCGATGGTTCTGCTCCAGTTCAGGATGCCAACCTCGCCAAGTCCGTGAATCCCGGCGTCTGTGTCGACTCTGACGATGTGATAGATACCGCCGCCCTTGTCGCGGATTGGGAGATTCGTAATTTTCGTTACCTTCAAGGTGTCCCCGCCTTGTCTTGACGTGGGGGGTGAAACACGGCGCACGCCTTCGGCTGCGACGGATTCTATGGCGCCGTCAGTGCGCCTCGTCCCAGTTGTCTCCAACTCCGGCGTCCACCACGAGGTCCACCGAAAGGTCCGCCGCCGCCGTCATGCGTTCGGTGACGCCCCGGACCACCGATTCGACATCGTCTTCTGCCACTTCCAGCACGAGTTCGTCGTGCACCTGCATGATCATGCGGGCATCGTGGTCCGCCTGCGACAGCCATGCGTCGACGCTGATCATCGCGCGCTTGATGATGTCCGCCGCGGTGCCTTGCATCGGCGCGTTGATGGCGGTGCGCTCCGCGGCCTGGCGCCGCGGCACCTGGCGTGCATTGATGTCGGGCAAATAGAGCCGGCGGCCGAACACGGTTTCGACGAAGCCCTGTTCGCGTGCCTCGGCGCGGATGCGCTCCATGTAGTCGCGCACCCCGGGATAACGCGCGAAATAAAGGTCGATGTACTCCTGGGCCAGCTTGCGCTCGATACCGAGCTGGCGTGCCAGGCCGAACGCGGACATGCCGTAGATGAGGCCGAAGTTGATGGCCTTGGCGCTGCGTCGCTGTCCATCCGTAACGTCGGAGACGGGCGAACCGAAGACTTCCGCCGCCGTGGCGCGGTGGATGTCGAGCCGGTTCTCGAACGCCTTGAGCAGTCCGGCGTCGCGAGACAGGTGCGCCATGATCCGGAGCTCGATTTGGGAGTAGTCCGCGGCCACCAGCTTGTGGCCGGGAGGTGCTACGAACGCTGCGCGGATCCGGCGGCCCTCGTCCGTGCGGATCGGGATGTTCTGCAGGTTGGGGTCCTGGGAGGACAGCCGGCCGGTGGCGGCCACGGCCTGTTCGTACGAGGTATGGATGCGCCCGGTGCGTTGACTGATCTGCTTCGGCAATGTGTCCGTGTAGGTAGACCTGAGCTTCGACACCTGGCGGTAGTCGAGAATGATCTGCGGCAGGGGGTGGTAGAGGGCGAGTTCGGCCAGCACGTGCTCGGCGGTGGACCGTTGGCCGGTCTGGGTCCTGCTTGTGCCGGGGGTACGAAGATGCCGGTGCAGCTCCAGCCTGTCGTAGAGGATTTCCCGCAACTGCTTGGGCGAGCCGAGGTTGAACTGTCTCCCTCCCTGCTCGAACGCCTGTTCGGCGAGGTCAGCCATGCGGCTCGCAAGTTCGCGGCTCTGATCCGCGAGCAGGCCGGCGTCCACCAGCGTGCCCGCCTGTTCCACGCGGGACAGGACAGACAGCAGGGGCAATTCGACTTCCTCGTAGAGCGACTTGAGCGGGGCTATCGATGACAGCCGAGGCCACAGCACGTCGTGCAACCGCAGCGCCGCGTCCGCGGCACCTGCAGCGTGGGCCGTTGCCTCTTCGGGCGGCACCAACGCGAAGTCGAGCTGCTTCGCGCCTCTGCCGGCCACATCCTCGTAGCGGGTCGTGCTGAGGCCGACCTGCTTCTCGACCAGGTCGTCCAGGTTGTGCCGGCGCGTGCCGACGCTGTCCAGCACGTAGGATTCGAGCATGGTGTCGTGGGCGATGCCGCGAAGGTCCATCCCGTAACGCGCAAGGACGCGCTTGACCCGCTTCATGTTGTGGCCGGCCTTGGCGATCCCGGGGTCTTCCAGCAGGGGTTTGAGGCAGTCGGTTGCTTCCGCCAGTGACAGGTGGTCACCACTGGTAAGGTCGAGTCCGAGCGGCACGTAGGCGGCTTCTCCCGGTGCCTCGGCGAACGCGATCCCTGCAATTTCGGCATCGGCCCGGTTGCCCCGCCGGGTCACCACCGCGAGCGAGCATGACCCCGCCACGCGAATCCGGCCTACGAGGTGGTCGAGTTCTTCCCCGGTCGTGACACACCCGTAGTCGCCTTCCACCAGGCGCTGGCCGAGGCTGCCCCCCAGTTCCTCGATCCAGGCCTTGAACTCGTACTTCTCGAACAGGGACTTGAGCCTCTCCTCGTCCACGGGCCTGGGTGCGAGGTCTCCGATTGCGACCGGCAACTCGACATCCCGGCGAATGGTCGCGAGACGCTTCGAGACGGGCAACGTATCGAGCGATGCGCGGAGATTCTCGCCCACCTTGCCGCAGACCTCGTCGGCCCGCGTGATGACATCGTCCAGGCTGCCGAAGCTCGCGAGCCACTTGGCGGCGGTTTTCGGCCCGACCTTCGGGACGCCGGGAATGTTGTCGACGCTGTCGCCCATCAGCGCGAGGTAATCGACGATGTGTTCCGGGTGCACACCGTACTTCTCGAATACGCCGTCGCGGTCCATGGCGGTTTCGCTCATCGTGTTCACAAGGGTCACGTGCTTGCCGACAAGCTGCGCCATGTCCTTGTCGGACGTGGAGATCACGGTCCGGCGTTTCATGATCGCGGCCTGTTCCGCCAAGGTGCCGATGACGTCGTCGGCCTCGACATTGGGCACGACCAGCAGGGGCATGCCCATTGCGTCGATGATGTCGTGGATCGGCTGCACCTGCTGGCGCAGTTCGTCGGGCATCGGTGGCCGGTTGGCCTTGTACTCGGGGTAGATTTCGTTGCGGAACGACTTGCCCCCGGCGTCGAACACCACCGCCACGGGACTGCCCTCGAAGTCGGCGCAGAGTTTGCGCAGCATGTTGACCACGCCGAATATCGCCCCGGTGGGAAATCCATCCGATGTCGACAGGTTGGGCATCGCGTGGAAGGCGCGGAACAGGTATGACGAACCGTCCACCAGCAGGAGCGGGGGATCGGACACTCCTTCCGCGGTCGTGGCGACTGCGGTGTCCGCGACCCCATCCGTTGCGTTCCCTTGCGCCTGCGACATGCTACAGTTCCCTCGGGCTCGAACCTATCACATTAGCGATGCGTCCACGCCGTATCATTCCGATCGCCATCGTTGCCATGCTCGCCGCTAGCGCGAACGCGGCGGAGGAACGAAGGCGGGAGCATCGCGGGCCCGATGTCACGCTGATCGAGACCGAAGAACGCGTCGTGTACGAGTATCGGCAGAACGGCCTCTTGAGGATGATCAAGATCGTGCCGAAGCGCGGTAAGCCCTACTACCTCGTGCCGCGCGACCCCGGCAAGGGGCTCGGCACCGTCGAAGAGGCGGACGTGCTCCTGCCCCAGTGGGAGATCGTCAGGTTCTAGAGCCATGAAATCTGTCGGCCCTTCGGGCGCGCCATCTTCCGCCCCAGCCCTCTTGCCATCCCGTCGACCCTGCCCCCGAAAAAAACCCCAGGGCACGCCGCGCCAACAGGGACTGCAGGGGAAGACCGAGACAAAAAAAAACCAGCGAAAGGTCGTCGTAGTGAGTCAA
>JAPPGA010000009.1:99556-144285 GCA_028821515.1 Gammaproteobacteria bacterium
TTCTAGCCCCTTTAATTCTGGCGCCCCTGGGGGCGCGCCATCTCCCGCCCCCCCCCTCTTCCAACCCGGCCCCCCCGCCCCCAAACCCACGGCTGGGTCGACAGGCTGCTAGCGAGAGATGCGCGAACGCGACGACCACAAACGCCACAGGAGCGGCGTGGTCTGGCTCACGGGTCTGTCCGGCGCGGGCAAGTCGACCCTGGCGGCCGGACTGTGCGAGGCGTTGCGCAAGCGCGGATACCGGGCATATGTGCTCGATGGAGACAACATTCGTGCCGGCCTGAACACGGACCTTGGCTTTTCGCATGCGGACCGGGTTGAGAACATCCGGCGGGCCGGAGAGATGGCGGCGCTCTTCGAGGACGCCGGCATGATCTGTATTTCGGCCTTCATCTCGCCTTATCGCTCGGAACGGGAGACGGCGCGCCGGGCGGCCCGGCGATTTCACGAGGTGTACGTCAAGGCGGATCTTGCCACGTGTGAGCGACGCGACCCGAAGGGTCTCTACCGCAAGGCGCGCGCGGGAGAGATCGAGAATTTCACGGGCATCGACGATGTTTACGAACCGCCGGAGAATCCCGCTTTGGTCATCGATACGACCGCTACCACCGTCGAAGAAGCGCTGGCCCTGCTTCTCGAGTACGTGGTGGGGCAATTTGGCGATCTGCACGACAAGGAACCGCGATAATTGAACGAGCAGGGCCAGTTGGGAAGGGCGTAAATGCGAACAGGGCGCCGGACGCGTTGGTAGTGGATAGCCGAAGGCAATGGACCCCGAATCAATTTGGCGATCATTTTAACTCCACCCTTGCTAAGCTTCGCAGCTTGAAGCGATCAGGGAGAGAGAGAGTGAACAGGGCTGACAGTCTGAAGAAGGCCATGGGTTTGCGTCACCTCTGTCTGGGTAGCGAATTGGGAGTTCGTCAACTTCATCTCCTAAGCCTGTCAATCGCAGGCTTAGGAGACCTGAAACTCCCGGAACCTATCGTCGTTGCGAATAGTAATGTCAATTGATAGCCGCATACTCAGTCGCCTATATGCGAAAGCTCATGACCGAATGCGGGATGTCGAAGGTCTCTTGCCCCAGGAAGCGTTCGACGAGTTGTTGAAGTATTTGGTGTACAAAGATTGCGCAGACGAAAGGCATGCCGTTTCTGCTGAGACAGCGCCTCATACATTACCCGGGATGATCCGAGAAACTCTGACTCAGGAGCTTGCTTCCCGTATCCCTTGGGCTCTACAGATTTGGCCGGATGGACACTTTAAGGTCTCTGATCGCACGTTGATGGACCTTGACAATCTGTTTGCTCAGATTCCGCTTCGCGAACTCCCCATCGACGTTCGGAGTACGGCACTATGGACATTTCTCACACCAGAACTTAGAAAAAGCCTGGGGATATTCACCACACCTGAGGGCGTTGTACGTGCGATGGTCGAGGTCGTATCCCCAAAATCAACCGACCTGATCTTGGATCCCGCATGCGGGACGGGGACCTTTCTTATGGAAACTCTCCGGTTTCTGGAAGGACAATCACCCACAAATGACCCGCTTTCTGTATACGGTGTCGACAAGAATGCCAGAATGCTCGTGCTTGCTGGCCTTAATCTCGGGAGCAAGCCAGGCACTTCATTCCACAGGGCCTGCGCGGACTCCTTGCGCGACTTCGACGATCTGAATGGCGTTCCCCTTAACCTTGGACAAAATACAGTTGATGTCATTCTGACAAATCCGCCGTTTGGCGTTTCCGTCACGGAAGACACGGGTATTCCAGATCTGTTTGATGCCGGAAATCCGAACTTGCGAAAGCAACAGAGGAAAGTTCCCAGTGAGATTCTCTTCGTCGAACTTTGCCTGCGGCTCCTAAAACCCGGAGGGCGTCTTGGGATCGTTTTACCGCGTAGCGTAATAACGAACGAGAGCCTCTCCGCACAGCGCGGAGCCATTGATCGATTGGGCCATCTTTCGGATATCGTTGACCTACCATCCGAAACATTCGCATCGACCGGGACTCAGACGACAACAGTTGCCGCGTTTTTTCAAAAACATCCACGAAGCGTCCAAAAAAGGCGCGTTAGCGTTCGCGTTTGCCATCTGACCAATGTCGGGTTCGACAGCACGGGGAGACCCAGAAAGGGAAGCCAGTTACCGCTGCTTCCGGCGTCTCTGGACGATCCCTCATCTGCTAAGGGTGTTGCCCTGACGGTCCACTCTGATGTTCATCCCATGGAGACGCTCCAGTCCGCCGCAGAGTTCCTTTTTCGACGGAATGGTAATCGCTCCGGCAGGGTATTGAGAGAGTTCGTGGAAATATCGAACACGGGGAAGACCCCAGGTCGAGCTGCCTACACAGACGACGGTATGTTCATCTTGAAAGTCGGCAATCTCACCGGTCGTGGAATCGACTGGAGACCTCGCGCCCGCAACTTTGTCTCGTCAGTAGAATCTATCAGCCGCGAAAGAAACTCTCGGCTGATCGTGCATGAAGGGGACATACTGCTTACATCGTCAGCCCATTCGGCACGTTATATTGCAAAGAAGGTTGATATTGTTGCCAAAATCCCGCAGGACTTTGGTCGCGTCACGTTCGTTGGAGAACTCATACGGATTCGAGCAGCCGAAGGAGTCGATCCATACGTCCTACTCGCGGCCATTCGACATCCGCAAGTTCGGGATGACTTGCAGGCATGCGTACGGGGACAGACCGCGCATCTCCACCCTGGCGATTTGCTGCAAGTGTATGCACCGTGCGATCTATCGAACCCTGATGATTACCTTCTTGAGGCTTCGGAGCTTATGCGAAGCGAAGCGCATCTCGCCTATCGACTCAGTTCGACTTCTGTGGCGGCTAGCGAGCTATTGGAATCAACGAGCACCACGGCGATATGACCCGGCTTGCGGAGCGGCGTGGTCCGTATCCCTAAGGCCTAGTGACAGGCGCTGGTTGCTATCCAGGCCCGTCGACCGTGCCGTTTCGAATGCCGAATCTCCGATTTCGTGCCAGATCTGACGTTTTTCCTGAGCGTTAAGCACAGATAGGGGCATTGGTACTGGTTCAATATCCTCACGATCCGTCAGAGGTTCCACGTACTCGAGGACGTCCACGTGAGGATCATCGAGTGCATCTGTGACAATACAATGGAATGTCCGGACTGGATTACACATGTAGAACTGGAAGGAGTAAGGCCAGAAGTTCTTGGGTGCAGGTGTCTTCGTAGGTTGGCTGTCTATGTGGCGCAAGTATATCCTCTCGAAGTAGTTCTCCATTAGTGTGCGAAGGTGGTGTTGTCGGTTGTCACGCGGCCAAACCTCGAATACTTGGAACTGAAGCGTGTTCCAGTCCTGAGAGCCATAGTTTGGGTAGTCGATCAATATAAACAAGATTCGCGGGACTTCATCCAAGAGCCTGTGGAGATCATCGTCGCTCCGTACGGTCAAAAGCCATTTTGAATCATTATTGCGCTTTATCGCAGTAGATCCACATTCGGGACATACAGGTTCGAGACGTGCTACTGCAGCGTTGCATTCTCTGCACTTGTCCAACTGATCAATGCGTGAACAGGACTTCACCTCAGACCCGTCTCGTAGGTCGTGCCCCCGCGCACCGGTGCGAGCACCCTCTACCCCAGTCACGAGCGAGGCGAGGTGTTGACCCGTATACCCGATCTTCACGTTTGGTGTCTGCTTGGTGATTCCCGCCCATCTCACGAGGTCGCGACGGGGATGCAGAATGAGTTCCTGCAGCATTCTCGTCGTACCATCAATGTTGTCGAATATAGTGACTTGGCTTGGTTCCGGCCTCATCTTCGGGACCCATCAGTGGACGCGATGAGGAACCATTCCAGGTCCTTACCGAGAATTTCAGCAATCGCTTTCAGTTCAATGATGTCTACACGGCGCTCCCCCAGTTCGCACTTCGACATCCACGTCTGAGAGTGGCCCACAGCTTGTGCCAGCTCTGTCTGAGATAGGTTGGCTTCGACCCTAGCTTGGCGAAGGCGACGGAGGAATGCCTTGTATTGAGGGGAATGGAGTGACTTGGCAGAGCCCATAAGCACGAGTATGGGTGGTGAGAATGGATACCCCACAGTGGGGTTTTTCGAAGGTGCGGAACCTCATCGGAGTTTGGGCAGCCTCTAGAATCAGTCCGAGCCACGGGTCCTCCGTCACCTTCAGACTAGGGGAGGAGACGTCATCCTTGACTGGATTCCAAAAAGGGGGTTTCTCCGACAAATTTGCTCCGGTAAACTCAACGCTTCGCCGAATTTGAGGAAATTGGTGTACTCATGGCCCGCGTAACCGTTCAGGATTGCCTCGAAAAAGTAGAAAATCGATTTGAACTGGTCATGATCGCCAGCCGAAGGGCGCGGCAACTTCACAATCCCTTCGTCGACCCGCTGGTCGAGCCTGAAAACGACAAACCTACCGTCATGGCGTTGCGGGAAATCGCCGAAGGGCTGGTGAGCGACGAACTGCTTGACGCAACGGATGCGTCCGCACACGATGCGCAGGCTGAATTCGCCGAGAGAGTCGAAGCGCCTTTCTATATAGGGGATGATGCACGCAACGACCTTTGAGTCGTACTTCCATAACATTCTTGCCGCACGGGCGTCCAATGACGAGGTCGCCGCTCCGGCAACCATAGAATCGCTCGCCGAGTCGCTATCGGAATATCTCCCTCAGGTCGGCGTTGACACGGTCGTGCGGGCGCATGGCTTCGCCCGGGTGGCCCACGCCGGCCAGAGGCGCCGTACCGGGCACAGCTACATCACCCATCCCCTGGCCGTTGCCAACATCCTTTGCGAGATGCACATGGATGAGCAGTCCATAGCGGCAGCCGTCCTGCATGACGTTCTCGAGGACACGGGCACCACGAAGGAGGATCTCGCGACGGAGTTCGGCGGCGAGGTGGCGCACATCGTCGATGGCGTGAGCAAGCTGGGCAAGATGTTCAAGACCCACGAACAGGCCCGTGCCGAGAACTTTCAGAAAATGGCCATTGCGATGGCCAACGACCTGCGGGTCATCCTGGTCAAGCTGGCCGACAGGCTTCACAACATGCGCACGATCGGGGTCATGCCCCTGGAAGCGCGCCGGCGCATTTCGCGGGAAACCCTCGAATACTACGCTCCGATCGCAAACCGGCTCGGGATGCACAATCTCTGCACCGAACTGGAGGAACTCGGTTTCGAGGCGCTCTACCCATTGCGCGCGGACCGTCTCCGCAGGGCTGTGGACACGGCGCGCCGTACGCGGCACAAGGCGTTGATGGACGAGATCACGAGGTCATTCGAAGCCGCGCTGCGTCGCGACGGCATCGAAGCCCAGGTAAGCGGACGTGAAAAGACCCTGTACTCCATCTACAAAAAGATGAAAACGCAGCGCAAGCCGTTCCAGGACATTGTCGACGTGTTCGGTGTCCGCATCATCGTAAGCCAGGTGGAAGACTGCTACAGGACCCTGGGGGTCGCGCACAACCTGTACAAGCCGGTAGCTGGCCGTTTCAAGGACTACGTGGCCATACCCAAGGCGAACGGCTACCAGTCCCTGCATACCACCCTGATCGGAATGCGCGGCGTCACGATGGAGGTGCAGATTCGTACCCGGGAGATGGACGCCGTCGCCGACCACGGCATCGCCGGCCACTGGCTGTACAAATCCGGCGATGCGTCGCTCAACCGGGCCCGGGCATCGCGGTGGATAGACGGCGTTCTGGACCTGCAGCGCCGTGCGGGGGACCCGCAGGAATTCATCGAAAGCCTGAAGACGGACCTGTTCCCGGACGAGGTCTACGTGTTTTCACCGAAGGGGGACATCTTCGAACTTCCAAGAGGGGCCTGTCCCGTGGATTTCGCGTACGCGGTCCACACCGACATCGGTAATCACTGCGTAGCCTGCCGGGTGGACCGGACGCTTGCCCCCCTGTCGCAGCAGCTCGAAAGCGGTCAGACGGTCGACATCATCACTTCTCCGGACGCGCGCCCGAGCCCGGCGTGGCTTGGTTTTGCGGTGTCGGGACGCGCCCGTTCGGCGATCCGCCAGGCATTGAAGGCGCAGCACCGTTCGGAATCCATAGCGCTGGGCCGCCGCCTCCTCAACCGTTCGCTGGAGAACGCGAACGCGTCCATCAAGGACTTTGACTTCAGGCGCCTGCGAAGGGTGTTTCGCGAGTTTGGCGTGCGAAAGCTGGATGAGGTCCTGGCGGGAATCGGAACGGGCAACCTGATGGCTTACGCCGTGGCGCAGCGCCTGCTGGCGGCTGACAATCCGGACTACGAGGCGGTAGACATCGACAAGGGCGGGCCCGTCGCCATCCGGGGCGGAGAAGGGCTCGTCATCTCCTATGGGCGCTGCTGCGGACCCGTGCCGGGGGATGCCGTCATCGGTCACGTCACGCCGGAACGGGGGCTGGTCCTGCACGTGGATACATGCCACAACATGGATGCCGTGCGCCGCCGTATGCCTAACCAGGTCATTCCCGCGCGCTGGACCGATTCGATCGCCGGTGAGTTCGAGACGACGCTCATGTTGACGGTGAACCGGCGCAAGGGCGTCCTCGCCGAGATCGCGGCGTCGGTCAACCAGGGCAACGCGGGTATCAGCAACATCAGGGTCGATGAACGCAATGCCGAGCTATCCAGCGTCACCGTGGACCTCTCCGTGTCGAACCGCAGTCACCTGGACCGTGTTCGGCATCGGCTGCTCGCAATCCCGGCGGTCCAGAGCGTGCGTCGAACAGTCGGCTGAGCGGTCTGTTCACCTGGATAGCCATCGGTTCCACGGGCACCGGCTCGGCATGGGCCGGCGTACAACCCAGAAAATCACACTGAGCCCGCGCCCCGCGTCGACGGTGCGAGATCCCCAATGAAGGCCGATGATCCGGTAACCGTCCTGCGCGGTGTCGGGCCTGCCGCCGCAAGGAGCCTCGCGAGGCTCGGCATCGTTTCCGTCGGAGACCTGTTGCTGCATCTGCCGATGCGCTACGAGGACCGGACGCGCTACGTCCCCCTGAATGAGGTGGAAGTCGGCCAGGCGTGCCTGGTCGCGGGCAAGCTTGTCCGATCCGACATGGCGTATGGCCGCCGAAGAAGCCTGACGGCGACCATCTCGGACGGCTCCGGATTCCTGACCATGCGGCTGTTTCACTTCTCAAGGCAGCAGGCCGAGGCGCTGCGGCGGGGCGAATGGTTGCGGTGTTTCGGTGAGATGCGGGCCGGACCAGCGGGCAGGGAGATGGTGCATCCCGAGTACCGGGTGCTCTCAGCGAGGCCCGAAGCCCCGGAACCCGCTTTGACACCCGTGTATCCGGCGACCCAGGGTTTCGCGAGCACGCGTATCCGGGCATGCGTCGACCAGGTGCTGGACGCCGGCGTGACACTGAACGGGAGCGTGTTGCCGGAAGAACCTGTTCCGGCGCTTGACGACGCTGTCGTGTTCCTGCACCGGCCACCCGCGGATGCGTCTCCCGAAGCGCTCGACGCGTCCCGCGTGCGGGTCGCGAAAGACGAGTTGTTGGCGCACCACCTGCTGATGCGCGAGCGTCAGAAACTGCGCGCCCGGCAGCGTACGACGCCCTTGCCCAAGGCGCAGGGTCTCGGTCGTGAACTGGTGCGCAACCTGGGCTTCCGGCTGACAGGTGCGCAGCGCCGTGTCGTGTCGGAGGTTCTGAACGATCTCGACAGCCCGACCCCGATGATCCGCCTGCTGCAGGGCGACGTTGGCTCGGGCAAGACGGTGGTCGCGGCGTTTGCAGCGATCCGGGCGGCGGAGCATGGATGCCAGACGGCCATCATGGCGCCGACGGAGATCCTGGCGGAACAGCACTACGAGACGCTGTCCGGATGGCTGTCGCCGCTCGGCATCGAGGTGGGCCTGATTACTGGCCGCCTTGCCGCCAGGGAACGTCACGCACGCCTCTCCGCCGTCGCGCGCGGTGAGACCCTGGTTGCCGCCGGCACCCACGCGCTGTTCCAGTCCTCGGTGGAATTCGCGTCACTCGCGCTCGTGATCGTCGACGAGCAGCATCGTTTCGGGGTGCATCAACGCATGATGCTTCGCCACAAGGGGCATCTTCCCCATCAGCTCGTGATGACGGCCACACCCATTCCGCGCACCCTTACGATGGCGCTCTACGCGGACATGGACGTGTCGGTGATCGACGAACTGCCACCCGGGCGCCCACCCGTCCAGACCAGCTCGGTGTCCAGTTCGCGCCGACCGGAAGTGACTGCGCGCGTTGTGTCCGCCTGTCGCGCGGGCCGTCAGGCGTACTGGATATGCACCCTCATCGAAGCTTCCGACGCGCTTGAGTCACAGGCGGCCGAGAACGTGGCGGCGGAACTGCGCACGGAGGCGCCGGGCCTGCGGGTCGGCCTGGTCCACGGCCGGCTGTCGGCGGCGGAGAGAGCGCAGGCGATGGAAGGCTTCAAGAACGGCGCCATCGATGTGCTGGTGGCGACGACCGTGGTCGAAGTGGGTGTCGACGTGCCAAATGCGTCGCTGATGGTGATCGAGAACCCGGAACGGCTCGGCCTCGCGCAACTGCACCAACTCCGGGGCCGCATAGGCCGTGGAAAACGGCGAAGCTACTGCATCCTGCTGTTCGATCCGCCGTTGTCGGATGTCGCGAGGGCGCGGCTCGGGATCATGCGGGAAACCCGGGACGGCTTCGTCATCGCCGAGAAAGACCTCGAACTCAGGGGGCCCGGAGATGTCCTGGGTACGCGGCAGACCGGCATGCAGACATTCCAGGTCGCGGACCTCGCGCGGGACGCGCCGCTGATTCCTGCGGTCGTCGAAATGGGTGCCCGGATAGCCGATCCGGTGCGCCGCAAGGTCATCGCCACCTGGAGCCCGTTTTTCGACGACAGCTACACGGAGGTCTAGGGGTTAGAGCCGGTACGTCACGACGAGCCACCCCTTGGTTGTGTCGGTCGCGTGCTGGTCGGCGAAGTAGCGGCCGATCTTGAACTGAGCCACCAACCGCTTGCCCATGGGATATGTGACCGCCAGATCAACTTCCTGGCCGTAGGTCGCGCCCCCCTCCGCCGCCCTGAAGTCATACAGGGCGAGGGCCAGGCCGAAGGGGCCGACGTTTGTGCCAGCCTTGAGATAAGCGTTCTTCAGACCGGTGAGCGGAGTGGAAACGAACTTGTCGGCCCAGCCCCGGAACTTGTGCTGCGCCGCGATGGGCATGAGAACAGTAGCCATGCCATCGTCACTGCCAATGATTTCGTATCCGGCCGTGAACGCCACGGGGCCCTGTTTCAGCCTTCCTTCGAGGACGAAATGTCCGACGTCGAAGGAACGCGGATTGTCGGCCCACTCGGATTGCCTGGCCGCCGACACGAACAGGCCGAAGGGCCCGAAGGAAGCGCTGTAGTCGACGCCGAACGTTCGATTGGAATTGGCGGGGCCGTTGTCGTTCTCGAAATCCATCAGGTATGCGAACGTGCTGAACACATGCCCTTCCGACGGTGTGAACTCGCCTCGCAGCAGGTGGGTGTTCGCTTCCCAGTCCGTGGGCTGCACGCCGTTCTTGCCGAAGATCCGGTTCACGTTGGCGACGTAGGTGTAATCGAGGTTGATGTTGCCGTGCGTGGACTGCACGCGCACGGCGTCGTAGGTCTGCTCGTTCTGCCTCCAGGCTTTCGGCGCCACGAAGTACTGTGGCCCATGGCCGATCCACTGGCGGCCCGCCGTCACTGTCAGGCCGTCGTTGCGGTACCGCACGAATGCGCGATTGAGATCGAACCCCGTCGGATCCGCCACGACCGGATACTCCGTGCGCCCGTTGTTGGTGGAGTTGTAGCGCTCCTCGCCGACGAGGAACACGTAGTCGCCTTCCAGTCCGACGGAAAACCCGTCATTGGATGGCATGATCCACGACAGGCGCGCACGCGCCGTGGAGGCGCTGGCCGTGTTCTCGATGCCGGTCTGATCGACGGTCTCAAGACGGTAACGGATGTTGAAGGCGGGCTTCGTATCCTGCGCGGCTTCGATCAGTCCAGCCGAAGCCGGCTGGGCGGTCATCACGGCAAAGACTGCCGCCACAGCGGCACCCAGCGTGAAGGTAGAGCGAATCTTGTGGGTGTTGAAGTTCATCAGGTCTCACCAATTCATCGGCGGCTCGGATGAAGTCCGCCATAAGCGTTTGAAAAAATGCGGTTCGGCGGCGAAGCCGAACCGCAACGAACGCTGCCTGCGTCAAGCCGAGGCGGCGTTGGCCATGGTGTCCAGGTTCTGGATGATCAGCATGACCTGAGCGAACACATCTTCCGGTCGCTTGTTGCGCGCGTCCGGACGAGGTTCGCGGGGGAGATTGATTCCCAGATGCACCTTGATGCGGTTCATCTCGGCCATCAGCACGTTGGTCGCATCGTAGACTTCCGACGGGGTGACGCGCACCAGCGTAAGCGTCGGCACTGAAGACGCATCCATTCCCAGCCGGGTCTGCAGGTTGATGACCTTGTAGGTTGCACGCAAGACCTGCTGGGCGACATCCGTAGGCTTCTTGGATCCGTTTACCGGAGGTGGGTCAGTCCTCAGCGGCACCCTGAGCTTGGCGGCGATGAGTTCCATCTCGTCAAGGATCGCAACGGCGTTGCCGAAGACATCGGTTGGCGTCAACGGCCTTCCGCGCAGTCCATCAAGCAGAAACGAAGCATCCGCCAGGTTTTTGTAGACCATCGACGGTGTCTTGCCGCCTCGAAACTCTGCGGGTTCGATTTCGGCTTCAATGACCATCTGCTCCTTGATTCGACGCACCTCGTCGAGAATCCCGTTCACGCTGCGAAGCACATCGGCCGGTACGACGTTCTTGATGGGAATCTGGCCCACGTCGACTGGCGTCAAGCCGAACCGGCGCTGTACATGCGCTACCTTCGACAGTATTTCCAGCGTCTTGGCGTAGACATGTACCGGGGCGCGATCCTCCTGGTATTCGGCTTCGGCCGGGTAGTCATGCACACCGAGTTCGCTTCTCAATACCTCGATCTCGGCGATCAGGTCGTTGGTCGCCCGGAACACATGACTTGGCGTCACGTTGTTTTCTCCCTCCTCGGCGACCGCATCCGATCCGCTGAACAGGGATTGAAGCCAGTTGGTTTCCTCCGCCGCGCTTGCCGGGCCGGGACCCGCAAACACGACAAGGAGACTCGGGATCAGAATGTGCTTGATGCGTATCGCATGGAACAAACGCCTCCAGGGAGCGTCAGCGACCGGGGGCGGTTGTTGCATGGACGGCGAGCGGGGCCGGGCCGAAGGCGCCGACTGTTGGGCACTGGTAAGGGGGGATCTCTTCATTTCAACCAACCTCGAACTTGCTTGTCTGTCACTCCCGTTGCGCAACGAGTTCGCGCAAACGGAATCGACCGCCGGGGCGGCCTGCGGCCACAAAGCGGTTGCCCAGTTATTGTTGTTGGATGCGAGCGACCGATTCACCTGCGATTGCCGCAACGGTGTCTGGCAGCGGTCTGTGCGTAATCATCGCGGGCAGCAGCAGAGCCGGCAATCAGCTATTCCGGTAGTTCGAAGCGAAATACCGGTAGCCGGGAACGGGTGCCGCTAGCAACGCCTGCTACTGATTTGGGTAGTGTATTGATCCATCATGCCCGCTGAGCGTGCCCGCCGCACCGCGTCTACCCTGCTGGTGGCACCCAGTTTCCTGTAGAGATTCTTCAGGTGGTAGCGAACGCCATGCTCGGTGATGCCGAGACGGCGGGCAATCTCCTTGTTCCGCTCTCCCCGAGCCAGACACTGCAACACCTCGATTTCCCGATACGTGTACCGCTGCGCCTGCAAGCTGTCCGCAACTGGCGGGCCAAGCTGTTGCAGCAGGGTCTTCGCCATCTCGCGAATGTTCGCCGGGAGGTCCAGTTCAAGTATCGGTTCCAGTACGAGGGCGCCGGATTCGCGTGCTCTCGCCAGCGGCCGGATGTAGCCCGTGTCGCGGTAGGCGCGCACATAGTCGATCAGTCGCGCTGCGGCGTCGTTGTCCCGCTTCGCCCGGCTTTCGAGCACAATCCACAACGCGAGACATCGCATGCGCGTTCGGGCCAGGCGCCGTTTCCGAGCCAACTCGGCGAGTCCCGTCGCCATTTCCCGGGCGGCTTCAAACTCGCGCTGCGCCGTGAGCAGCCGGATACGCGCGCAGGAAATCGCCTCCATCTCTCGCCAGGACTGTGCCTCAAGATCGAGCAGGCCTGGCAAGTCGTTCGGCAGACCGGCTCCGCGCCATGCCCTGGCCGCCTGGTCGACCCGCTCGTCCTCTATCAGATAGACGACGCGCAGGGCCGACAGGTGCCGTACCGCGCCCGCGAGTCCTTCGCTCAGGGCGAACTCCCGAGACTCTTCCACCGCCTGCAGCGCTTCCTCCGCGCCGCCCGTGTCGAAACTCCATTCCGCCGCCATATCGAGAGCCGCCGACCGAACGTCGATCATCAGGGCGACATCGCGCAACGGTATGGGCATCTGCGAGATGCGCGCTTCGAGTTCCTCCGTCCGGTTGTGCTCGACATCCAGTTCCGTCGACAGTACGTCAAGAATGAGCGACTGGCTGGAATCGTGCGGGAAGTACTCCACGGCGATGCGCTTCGCGCGTTCGTATTGGCGTTGCGCCTCGCCGCCGCGACCTTGCGCCATGGCAAGCAGGCCCTCGTGCAACGTCACGAGCAGGTCACCATGATGCGAGCCACAGAGTGCGTACTGTCTTTTGGCCTCGACCGCGAACTCGCTGGCAATGTCGAATCGTGCCCTCTGGTAATGCGCGATGAAGAGGATCGCGTTGTGAACAGCGAGCACTGCCGGATCTGGCGCGTCCTCTCGTCGGAGAAGGTCCAGGCTCGCTTTCACGTCCCGAATCAGTTCGTCGGTCACTGGCATGCAGCCATACCCGACGAGGGTCGCGGCTATGACCGTCGCATCCACGTGCAGGGCGTGGGCCGAGTCGGCGTTCGGGTCCCGCGTGAAGCCGTGCGTCTGCGCCCTGACGCTTTCGTATAGATTGCGCGCCTCCGCCAGCTTGGCGTTGTTCGTGAGAATGCGGCAGTGCAATAGCGCCAGGCGCGGATGACCGTCGAGAACGTCCGGCGTCAGGAAACGTTCGGCGGCAGCCAGTCGCGTCGAACCTTCGTGCAGGTACAGTCTCAACCCGCCCGCGCGGTCCAGTATGTCTCCGACCAGGCGGGAATCACCCGCCGCGCTGGCATGGCGAATCGAGGGAAGCAGATAGCCGTTGCGTTCCATTGCGACGGCGATATTCCTGTGAAGCTGCCGGTATCGATCCGCGTCTTCGCGCTGAAGTCGCGCGGCACAGTAGTGCTTGAGCAGTGGATGCAGCCGGAGCGTGTCGCCGTCGCCGCCCATGGGCTGGATGAGCCCCTGCAACGACAACATTCCCCTCATCCGTGGCCTCGAATCCCTCCTGCCCAGAACCTGGTCCACCAATGCGATGTCGATCCAGTCGAACAGCGAGACATCGAGCAGGAAATCGCGCTCGTCGTTCGCGACATTGCGCAGCAACCGAGCGCCGAGCCAGTTGGCGGCAATGTCCTCGTCGCCTGCAAGGTCTCGCATCGTCCGTTCGCCAGCGGAGGGAAGACCTGTCTCGTCCGCCTGCATGTTGCGATAGAGACGCAGCGCGACGGGCCATCCTTCAGTGCGTGCCGTAACTTCGGCCAGCCTGCGCCGCGACAGTTCGCCGTCAAAAAACTCGATCGTTTCCTGTCTGGAGAAGCGCAAATGGTCGGCCGTCAGGACGAGATCCGGCCCATCAAGCGTTACCGACGCCAGATCGAGACCTGGATTCTCCCGCATGCCCATTGCAACACGGAGATTGCCGGGTCGATGGCGCAAGAAAAAATCAAGGGCCGCGACGGCTTCCCCCGAGACTCTCTCCACCTCGTCCAGGACAAGCAGGCACGGCTCGCCGTAGGCTTCGATACTTCGCGCGACCACCGCCAGACCGTGTTCCACCGCCTCGTCGGTGCTCGAGATGTCGAGTCCCGCATGTTCGAAGGCGTAGGCGAGATAGGTGCCGATGCCCTCCTCGGTATCGTCTTCATCCACCGAGAGCCACGCGGCGAGCAGACGGCGCCCCAGCGCCCGCCGGTGGATCTCCGCCAGCAGACTCGTCTTGCCGAAGCCGCCCGGCGCGAGCACGACGACGCATCCGGATTCGGACTCGCTCGGCGCAAGCAGTCGGGGACGGCTGAAGTACGCGTCAACGCGCTCCGGTACGGCTACTTTCGCGCTCAATAGCCAAGGGACATCTGCGGCGAGGGTAGACGCTCCGACAGTGCTGGCATCGATTTTCGGCATCCGGAGCCTAGTGAATGATGCCCAGATTCCGAGCGCGCCGCACCGCATCCATCCGGCTGGCGGCACCGATCTTGCGAAACACGTTCCTGAGGTGATACCGGACGCCGTGTTCGGTGACGCCGAGATGGCGGGCGACCTGCTTGTCCCGCAGACCTCGCGCCACGTGCTCGATCACCTCCAATTCACGTGCGGTGTACAGCGGAGTCTGTCCCTCATCCCCGGCAAGCGGCCCTTCCATGCGTTTCAGAAGGAACTCGGCGGACGACCGAACCTGGGGCTCGAGCGCCATTCCCATTACGCGCGCCAGCAGCACTCGGCCGACCTCGCTCTCGCGTACGAGCGGTCTCCCATAGTCGGTTGCGCGCAGCAGGCCAAGGAACTCAAGCAGTCTGGACGCGGCGGCGTTCACATCCCCGGAACGGTATTCCAGGCTCATCCACAGGGCGATGCACCGCATCCGGGTTCGCATCAATCCACGCGTCCGCGCGACGTCATGTAGCTGTTCCGCCAGCTCGCGCGCAGCTTTGAATTCATGCCGCGACGCGAGCAGCCGAATGCGCGCACAGGAAATCGATTCCATCTCTCGCCAGGATTGACCGTCCAGGTCGAGCAGCCGGGACTGGCATTCGGGCAATCGGGCGTCGTGCCAGACCTGGCTCGCCTCTGCAACGCGCCCGCCGATGACCAGGTACGAAACGCGCAAAGCCGACAAGTGACACACCAGACGGGTCAGCCTTTCGGCGATGGCGAAATCCAACGCGTCTTCCAGCACACGCAGGGCGCCCGTCGCGCCTTCTTTTTCGAAGGCCAGCTCGGCGACGACGCCATATGCTGCGGCGTGCACATCCAACGATCTCTCGACGATGCGCAACGGCACCCAGGACTTGACGCGACGATGAGGTTTCAGCTGGTTTCGCTCAAGGTCGAGCTCCGCCATCAGGATGTGCGAGATCAGCGCCGGGCTGCGGCGGGCGTAGCTCCGGGCCGCTTCCTCGATTCGGCCTTCGGCCATGGCGACCATTCCCAATTGGAAGTCGTTGAGAACGGAGCCGTAGCGGGCATCCGCAAGCACGAAGCACTGTTTCGCCTGCGTTCCCAGCCATTGGCTGGACGCAAACCTCGCCCGCTGGTAGTCGGCGATGCAGAGAATGGTGTTGAGAAGGCCCCGGGCCACCGGATCAAGCTGCCCATCGGTTGCCAGCTTGCCTGCGTCGGCCAACACGTTCTCCACGATCTCACTACCCAGCGGTTGGCAGTCGAAGATCACCAACGTCGACCGAACAAGGATGCTGTCTATCCAGAGCGCGGAATCATCGCCGCCTTCCCTGTCTCGACGAAAGCCCCCAGTCTTGTCGCGGACCGCCGTATACAGGGCAAGCGCCTGTCCCAGGTCGGACCTCGCAACCAGGGCCGCGCAGCGCAGGAACGCGAGGCGGGGAAAAGCCGCGAGAACTTCTGCTGTCAGAAAACGGTCCCACGCGAGAAACTCCTCCATTCCGTGTGTGCACCAGAGGCGCACGCCGCCGGCGGCTTCCAGGATTGAACCCATCAGGATGTGGTCGCCGCTGTCGGCGGCGTGGCGCAAGGCGGGTTCCAGGCGCCCGCGACGCGCCAGGGCGGTTGCGATGCGGCCATGGAGCATTCGAAATCGCCATGGTGTTTTCTGGAATCGCCTCCTGGCGCAATATTCCTTTACGAGCGGATGCAGGCGCAGTATTCCGGCTGACGTGTCGACGGGTCGCACGAGCCCATCGAACTTCGACAGAACGTTCGCGCCGAGCTTCAGGTGCGTCTCGGGCAGCACCTCCTCCACCACCTTCAGGTCCATGGGGTCGAACAACGACACGTCGAGCAGATAGTCGACTTCGTCATCCTTCAGATCGCGGCGCAGACGGGAAGCGAGGAATTTGGCCGCGATTCCCGCGTAGCCCTCCTCAGGCCGGGAACCGGGGTCCTGCCCTTCCTCCCCGGACATCCCGACGTCGGTCCTGCTGTTGCGGTAGATGCGAAGTGCAGCCGGCCATCCTTCCGTTCGTTCCGTCGTTTCGGCAAGTTCGGGCCGCGACAGTTGGCCGCCGAAAAAAACCGCGATCTCCGGTTTCGCGAAACGGAAATCATCGGCACGCAGGATGTCTCCTAGCCCGTCCATGACGGCGGAAGCCAGATCCAGCCCCGGCGGACTGCTTCGCATCGACATTGCGAAGTGGAGGTTCCGGGGCGCGCGGTGCAGTACGAAGTCGATCAATCGAATCTGTTCTGCACCGACGAGGCGCTCAACTTCGTCGAACGCGAGGAGACAGGGCATGCGATAGTCCTCGATCGCTCGCATCACGAGCCCCATCCGGTACAGCGTGGCGCGTGCCGGATGATCGATCGTCCGCGGCGACTGGCTCTCTGGGGAGCGCTGCATCGACGTGTCGAGCCCCGCGCGCGTCAATGCGAACTCGATGTAGGCCGCCAGGGTGTCCGTTGAGTCCGTTTCGTCCAGGCTGAGCCAGGCCGTGAGCACGCCGCCCGCCCGTTCCCGCTGACAGATGTCGGCGAGCAGGGCGGTCTTTCCGAATCCGCACGGCGCATGAAACACGGTGAGGCGCCTGTTGAGCGGTTGGCATCTTCGGCGAAGTTGCGGCCGGCGAAGGTAGCCGTCTACCCGCTCTGGAATGGTCACCCTCGTGGTTAGCAGCCACGGAGGCTCGAGCGGACGGGCGCGGTGCGCCCCGGCCGGGACCGAGGCCTGGTCAGTGACAGTCATGCTTCCCCAATAGCAGTCGTTCTTCGCCAGCCGCGGTTATTGTATGGGGATTGTGTTGTCGAGTCCTATACCCGGCGGGAATCCGATAGCAGGCTTTTGTTGTCCATCAGGTCGATGGCAACACGTCATTCGCCCCGGTCTTCCCTTTCAGGGTTGTATCTCCTTTCGAGTTCCAGGCATCTCGGGCAGAGATTCTCCGCCGGTCGGACCATGGTGGCCCGGTATCCTCTCCCTGGCCAGTGCGGGCAGTCGTTCCGCCAGTGCCATGCCTTCGAGCCGATTTTCCTTCTGTACACGGAAAGTCAGCCCAGGGTCCATCGCGGTGGCCGTGTGATCGACGCCTGTCTACCGAAGGGTCTTGAGACCGTCGCGGACATAAGAGCCGCATAAGGGGCTGCAGGGAACCAAAGTCGCATGGTCGCCTCCCGGGAAAAGCGCAGGGAGGCTCCCATGCCGTCGCCAACAGCGATAGACTCTTGGCTCCGCGCCGGTGCTTAACGTCCCCTGCGCGGCAAGAGCCTCGGGTCGGGTTCCCTCCGATCCGGGGCTCGCCACATCGGCCCGCCCAGACCATGTGGTACCGGGCCGTCGCAAACCGGTGTGTGTACGCCCTTTCGACAGATCGGCTGTCGAAACCGGGCGTCAAACCGCCGTCGCGGACGCACGTTGGTTCGCACGCCACAACGTACTACAGAAATAGGTAGTGTCAATCGGAAAAACCGGTAGTCTATCCAATTGGAATGCCCGGCCGTGCTCACACACGCGGGGCTGCGAAGTTTCAAACTTGAGCCGGTAACGGAAATCGGCTTTCGCTACGCCGGGCCGTTGCTACGGGGTCCTGGCGGTGTTGTCGGGTCCGTGAGGTGCCGCTTGCCTGGCCTCCTGGTCGAATATGTCGAGTTGTTGCGGGTTCAGGTTCGACTGGTCCGGGTCGGGGGAGAGCTGGTCCATTCGCAACAGTTCCCCGACCGTGTGCAACCGGCGCTGAAGCGCCGAGCGGCCGATGTCATCGAGCGGGCCGATTCGGCTCTCCCCCTGCTCTGATCGCACGGCCAGAATGGAATCGTCGGCGATATCGGGATTGTCGAGCATTTCAGCACTGTGGCTGGTCACGAGGATCTGCGTCTTTTCTGCAGCTTCCCGCAAGGCCTCGACCAGCACGCCAGCCGCCAGCGGGTGCAGGGCAACTTCAGGCTCCTCCATCCCGACCAGTCGCTTGAGAGAAGTTCCGCTGTCCTGGAATGCTGCCACCAGTGCACCGAGCGCCCTTAACGTGCCGTCGGAAACGTCGTTCGGAGAAAAACGCCAGGAGTGTTTCGCGCCGCGTACCGTTCGACGAAACTCGAGTGTTTCCAGGGGACCGATGGTGCGCCGGTCGACGCTGTCGATCCCCGGCACCATCCTTGCGAGATAGTTGTCTACCCGACGCTTCAGTTCGGGGTTTTCAGACGCCAATGCCGACAGGACGCTCACGATATTGCCGCCATCGCGCTGCAACAGCCTGCCTCCGTCCGGCGACTGCAACGTGCGCATCTCGTCGGGGCGCAGATTGTAGAACCCCATTTCGGACAGGGCGTCGTATACCGGGCGGAAGGCCTGGTATCCCGAGACATTGACCAGGTACAGGCGATCCTGCACGGCTGCTGGTGGTGACGGAATCGTGCAGCGGACGACGCGACCGCGCCTCGTCGAATAGAAACTCGGGCGCCGGTCAGGTTCTCGCACGAGGCATTCTTCGCGCTCGACGACGTACCCTTCGCCCGGTCTGGCACCGATCAGGAATCCGTAGTTACCCGATGATTCGCCGAGGTCGAAGTCGACGCGAATGGCAAAGTGCGTCGGATGGCCTCCGGATCTGCGCCGAACGTCGTTGATGCCGCCCCGGTCGCGCAGCGCGTCGAGGAAGTTGCTCTTCCCGGCTCCGTTCGGCCCGACCAGAAAAGCAAGCCGTGCGGGCGCGACGTCGCATGCGGCGATACTCTTGTAGTTCCGGACGACGACGCGGGTTATCAGGCGGCCGCTCATGGCGCCTATCATATGACGATGGCCCGCGCACGGGGGCGACACAGGACGGAGATGCAAAGTGAAATACGGCGACATAGAAGTGCAGCGCGATGGATACATGGCACTGGTCGAGATTCAGCGGCCACCGAACAACTTTTTCGACGTGAATCTCGTCAACGACATGGCGGACGCGCTCGACGACCTCGATGCCGACGTGAACATGCGCGCCTACGTGTTATGCGCGCAGGGCAAACACTTCTGCGCCGGTGCGAACTTTGGCGATCCGGCACGCAATGCCGCACGCCCGGTCAGTTTCGATGGCGCCAGCAATCCGCTGTACGCTGCGGCGGTGCGGCTATTCTCCTGCAGGAAGCCCATCATCGCCGCGATTCAGGGTGCCGCGGTGGGTGGCGGTTTCGGGCTTGCCGTAATGGCGGACTTTCGCGTGGTGTGTCCCGAGGCGCGCTTTACCGCGAACTTCGTGAAGCTCGGTTTCCACCCGGGCTTCGGCCTTACCCACACGCTGCCGAATGTCATCGGCCAACAGAGGGCCAACCTGTTGTTCATGACCGGCCGGCGCATCGATGGCGAGACTGCCCATGCCTGGGGCCTTGCGGATGTCCTCACCGACCAGGCCAGTCTACGCGCCGAAGCTGTTCGCCTGGGTTCGGAGATCGCGGAGAACGCCCCGCTGGCCGTGCAGTCGGTGCGGGCGACGATGCGCCAGGGTCTGGCAGAGAGAGTCAAGGACGCGACCGACTGGGAGAACCTCGAGCAGGCACGGCTGCGGGAAACGGAAGACCACAAGGAGGGTGTCCGGGCCGTGGCGGAGCGGCGCCCGGGGAACTTCGTGGGACGCTGAAACTTAACGCCCCACCATCCACGGCGAGGGCTGTCCCCTGCCTTTATTTTGCCGCGCCCCGGATATATGTTTCGGTGAAACGAGGGGGGAAGCCGCCATGGGAATTCGTGAAGTCGCTTCGGTTCTGAAGGACGTGCCGGTGCTACTGGCATTGAAGAAGGGCATGCAACCCCGTCCCCTGGACGAGAAGGATTGCCTGGGAGCCGTCGTGGAACGCACCGCCGAGAACTTCGGCACACTTTCCGCTGTTGTCTGCGAAGGCGAGACCGTTACCTGGGGAGAGCTCAACGCGCACGCGAACCGTTACGCCCACTTCCTGAAGGGGGCGGGACTTCGCGCTGGCGATACCGTCAGCATCATGATGGAGAACCGGATCGAGTTCCTGGCCCTGTTGATCGCGACCAACAAGCTCGGGATCACGGCCGGGCTCATCAATACGAACCTGCGTGGTCGGCCGCTCATTCACTGCGTCAACGTGACCGAATCGAAAAAGTGCGTCTTCGGGGGCGAGGTCCAGGACGCCATCGAGGAAGCGAGAGGCGAGCTGAATCTCGAGCAGGGCAGCGACTACTTTGTCGTCCCCGACGGCACGTCGAATGGTTCGCCGGACTGGGCCATCAACATGGCGGCCGGAAGTGCCAATCTCGCGGTGGAGAATCCGGACGACACCGGTGAGATGACCCTGGGTCAGACGGCCATGTATATCTTTACGTCCGGCACCACGGGTTTGCCGAAGGCCGCCGTGATGTCGAATCGCCGCTACCTGATGACGGCAGGGCTGTCAGCCACCGCGGGCTTGCGCTGCACTTCGGCGGATCGCATCTACATTTGCCTGCCCCTCTACCACGGTACCGCGCTCATGGTGGGCGCGGGTGCGGCATTCATGTCCGGTGCGTCGATGTTCCTGCGACGCCGGTTCTCCTCAAGCGGTTTCCTGCCGGACGCGCGCGAGCACGGCTGCACGTCCTTCATTTACGTGGGTGAATTGTGCCGCTACCTGAATAATTCTGAACCGAAGCCAGACGATCACGACAACCCGCTGCACACCATGATGGGCAACGGTTTGCGGCCCGATATCTGGGTCGACTTCAAGCGGCGCTACGGAATCAGGCGGGTGACCGAGTTCTACGGCGCGAGCGAGGGCAACGTGGCCTTCGCAAACCTCATGAACAAGGACTGCACGATCGGCATGACCTCCTCGAAGATCGCCCTGGTCCGCTACGACGTGGACAGCGACGAGATCGTGCGGGGCGACGATGGACGCTGCATCGAAGTGGCACAGGGCGAGCCCGGCCTGCTGCTGGGACACATCAATCCGACAGCGCGGTTCGAGGGCTATACGGACCCGGAAGCCACGGAGAGCAAGATCCTGCGCGGCGTGCTGGAAGAGGGCGATGCCTGGTTCAACACGGGGGATCTCATCCGTGAGGTCGATGTCGGGTTCTCGCTCGGCTATGCCCACTACCAGTTCGTCGACCGCACCGGCGACACCTTCCGGTGGAAGTCGGAGAACGTGTCCACCAACGAGGTCGGCGAGATCATCAACGGCTTCGAGGGCATCGAGTTCTGCAACGTCTACGGGGTGGAAGTGCCGGGGGCCGATGGTCGCGCGGGAATGGCCGCCGTGCGTCTGGCCGAGGGCCACGATCTCGACCTGGCGGGTCTGGCCTCGTACGTTGAGCGCGAACTTCCCCCCTATGCGCGCCCGGTTTTTGTCCGCGTACAGTCAGAAATAGAGGTCACGGGGACGTTCAAGATGGTGAAGGGAGACCTGAAACAGGAAGGTTTCGATATCTCGAGCTTTGACGATCCGGTCTACGTGATGAAGCCGGGGAGCGCGTCCTACGAGGCTTTGGACGCGAACTACCTCGCGACCATTCGAGACGGCGCCGCAGGTTTCTGATCACCTGGACGGCCCGGTGTCGCTCCCGCGCCGGGGATTGTGGATCAGGAACGGGACCAGCAACAGCACGAACAGGAGCAGCGCCACCGCGTCGAGGATTGGTATGTACCAGGGCCACGGGGCGAAGAAGAACGGTGACTGCGTGAGGGGTGGTTCCATCAGGAACATGTAGTTGCTTCCGAGGGCCAGGTTTGCCCCGAATGCGATGATGCAGAGCACGTGGAGCAGGACGAAGGCGCGAACGACGGACATGGCGGTAGGCCGCATTCCGAGGCCCCAGGTGGCGAACAGCGCACCCGCGACGATGCCGCCGTGGGCGATGAAATACTGGAAGAAGCGATACTCCGGGAATCCCACTTCGAGCTGCGGCGTGACGAGCGCGTTCGCCGTTCCGGCGATCCCCCAGAACCAGGCGATCTCGTAGGCTATGCGGTTGCGAAAGACGAGGGCGAACATGACGGCGAAGATCGCGATGCCGCAGACGTGAAGCGGGAGGTTCAGTCGCAGGAACTCTTCCACCGTGGAAGTCGCGAGCCGCCATATCCAGTGCGCCACTTCGTTCAGCAGGAGAACGCCCGCGAAGGCGATGCAGATTCCCCGGGCGAGGCGCTCCTCACGCCTGACAATGACGGACAGGATGATGGGTAGGGCGAGGGTCGCGCACATTGCGGCGATGTGGGCCGGGCCCAGGAATTCAAACTGGGACATGACGCCGCCATTATGCCGGTGGAGAGGACCCTGGTCCCGAACCGGATCGATAAGGTGAGCGCAAGGAAGTTCACCCCGCGGACCGCAGTCACGCTCGTGATCGCCAACATGATCGGCACCGGCGTGTTTACCAGCCTCGGGTTCCAACTGCTCGAGATCCAGTCGGGCTTCGTCATCCTGATGTTGTGGTTGATCGGCGGCCTGACGGCGCTTTGCGGCGCACTGACCTATGCGGAACTCGGCTCGGCGCTACCGCGCTCGGGTGGCGAATATAACTTTCTTTCGCGCATCTACCATCCGGGCGCTGGATTCGTTTCCGGCTGGATTTCCGCAACGATCGGCTTTGCTGCCCCTTCTGCGCTGGTCGCGATTACCTTCGGGACGTACGTGGCCTCGGTCTTTCCGGGAATCTCGCCGACCTGGCTCGCCGCGCTGCTGATCCTGGCACTCGCCGCCGTCCACTCCTCCACGCGGCGAGCGAGCGCTGGTACCCAGCGCGCGTTCACGTACCTGAAGGTGGGTCTGATCGGGGCGTTCTGCATACTTACGTGGACGCTCACCGAAACGCCGCAGGACGTCCGGCTGCTTCCTGCCCCAGGGGATGGCGCGCTGCTTGCCTCGGGCGCGTTCGCCGTTGCCCTCATATACGTCAACTACGCCTATACGGGCTGGAACGCGGCGACCTATCTCCTCGACGAACTGGAACGCCCCGCCGAGACGCTCTCGAAGATCCTGGTCGCGGGGACCGGGATCGTGCTGGTCCTGTACCTGCTCCTCAACTTCAGCTTCCTGTATGCGGCGCCGGTCGACGCCATGGCCGGCAAGATAGAGATCGGCTACATCGCCGCGCGCTTCGTTCTCGGAGAAACCGGCGCAGCGGTCATGGGCATCGCCCTTGCGCTATTGCTCATCTCGACATTGAGCGCGATGACCCTCGCCGGTCCCCGGGTGCTGCAGGTGGTCGGCCAGGACTTCCGCGTATTCGGCCTGTTGGCAAGGACGAACGCCTATGGCGTACCGACGGTCGCGGTGCTGTTCCAGTCAGCCCTGGCGCTTGCGTTCGTGCTGACGGCCTCGTTTGAGTCCATCCTGGTGTTTGCCGGATTCACGCTGGGTGCGAGCAGCGCGCTCACGGTTGCCGGGATATTCGTGATGCGGTGGCGCAACCCCTCCCTGGAACGCCCGTTCAGGGTGCCGCTATACCCACTGCCGCCGCTGATCTATCTTGCAGTCACGGGTTGGACGCTGATCTACATTTCGTTGAGGCGGCCGATGGAAAGCCTGGCGGGACTTGTCATCATCGGCCTGGGCGCTGCCGGCTACCTCGTCGTCCGGCGCATGTCGCGTGATGGACGTATGCGTCGCACGGCGGTCTGAGTTTGCCGGAGGCCGTCCGGAGGTTCTTTAGGCGAAACGGCCGCCAGACCTCGGTGACGCTTGATGCTGCCTGCTCGCGCGCTTAGAATACCGCGCCTTTTGGGAAGGGGCGTCCGTTTGCGTGGATTGCCCCATCTGGACGGAGATCCCGGGTAACGCATGGCAACCATCAGTCAACTGGTTCGCAAACCGCGCAAGCGGCGCCAATCCAAGAGTATGGTGCCGGCCCTGCAGGCGTCACCGCAGAAACGTGGCGTGTGCACCCGCGTCTACACGACCACGCCGCGCAAACCGAATTCCGCCCTGAGAAAGGTCTGTCGCGTGCGTCTGACGAACGGGTACGAGGTCAACTCGTACATCGGCGGAGAGGGTCACAACCTGCAGGAACACTCGGTCGTGCTCATCCGGGGCGGACGCGTCAAGGATCTTCCCGGCGTTCGCTACCATACGATCAGGGGTACCCTCGACACGTCCGGCGTGTCCGAACGGAGACGCGGCCGCTCGAAGTACGGGGCCAAGAAACCAAGATAGCTGCGGGCTTGAGCCGCGCGATCAGGCCTTCCCGATAGCGCCCGAGAGGCGGCTTGAGGGATTGCAAGGCAAGCATCGAGAGGCGAGCGTGAGCAACAGGGAGGCATGAGATGCCGAGACGGAGAGTCGTCGCCAAACGGGAAATTCTCCCGGATCCGAAGTATCACAACCAGACCGTGGCCAAGTTCATCAACCATGTGATGGTGAGCGGCAAGAAGTCTGTCGCGGAACGTATCGTATACGGGGCCTTGTCCCGCATCGAGCAGAGGGAACACTCCAACCCGGTCGAAACGTTCGAAAAGGCGCTGGAATCGGTGGCTCCGTTTGTCGAGGTCAAGTCGCGCAGGGTCGGTGGGGCCACCTACCAGGTCCCCGTCGAGGTCAGGCCATCCCGACGCCAGGCACTGGCCATGCGCTGGCTGGTCGACAGCGCGCGGGCGCGTCGCGAGAAGTCCATGGCAGCGCGGTTGGCGGGAGAACTGATGGACGCGGCGGATGGCCGCGGTACCGCAGTGAGACGACGCGAGGATACGCACCGAATGGCGGAAGCGAACAGGGCATTCTCGCACTATCGGTTCTAGGAGCTTGCGCTGTGGACCGGTACGCAAGTCGGCACTAGCCGGGAAATTTACCGGCATAATTCACCAACTGAATGCTATCGGGGCATAGCGCTCCGACAGCGCACTGGAGATGCGCAATGGCGGGTCGCAGCACCCCGATTGGACGTTATCGGAATATTGGCATCGTCGCCCATGTCGATGCCGGCAAGACGACTACGACCGAACGCGTACTTTTCTACACCGGTTTGTCGTACAAGATGGGCGAGGTACACGACGGCGCCGCGGTGATGGACTGGATGGAGCAGGAGCAGGAGCGCGGGATCACGATCACTTCCGCGGCGACCACCTGTTTCTGGTCTGGCATGGACAACCAGTTCGACGAACACCGGATCAACATCATCGATACCCCGGGCCACGTGGACTTCACCATCGAAGTGGAGCGGTCCCTGCGCGTCCTCGATGGCGCGGTCGTGGTGTTTTGTGGCACCGCCGGAGTGGAGCCGCAGTCGGAAACGGTGTGGCGGCAAGCCAACCGGTACGAGGTTCCCCGTATCGTCTTCGTCAACAAGATGGACAGGGCGGGCGCGGACTTTCTGCGGGTCACGGAACAGATTCGCGAACGTTTGGGGGCCTACCCGGTGCCGGTCCAGCTTCCCCTTGGCGCGGAAGAACACTTCCACGGGGTGATCGACCTGATCGAGATGAAGGCGATTGCCTGGAGCGACCGGGATCTTGGCGTCTCTTACGTCGAGACGGGAATTCCGGAAGAGATGCGGGAGCAGGTCTACCTGTTCAGGGAGCAGATGATGGAAGCCGCGGCGGAGTCCAGCGAGGAACTGATGGACAGTTACCTCGAAGACGGAGAGCTCTCGCCCGCCGACATCCGGAAGGGACTTCGTACGCGCACGCTGGCCGGTGAGATCGTCCCGGCGCTGTGCGGTTCGGCGTTCAAGAACAAGGGTGTGCAGGCGGTTCTCGACGCGGTTGTCGCTTTCCTGCCCGCGCCTACGGAAGTAAAGGCCATCGAGGGAGTTCTCGATAACGGCGAGACTTCGGAGCGGGAATCCGCCGATGACGAACCGTTCGCGGCACTGGCTTTCAAGATTGCGACAGACCCCTACGTGGGCACCCTGACGTTCTTCCGGGTCTATTCGGGCGTGCTCGCCGCCGGGGACCAGGTATTCAATCCCCGCAGGTCACGGCGTCAGCGCATCGGCCGCATGGTGCAGTTGCATTCGAACAGCCGCAACGAGGTCAAGGAGGTTCGCGCTGGAGACATCGCGGCAGCCATCGGACTCAGGGACATGATGACCGGGGACACGCTCTGCGACTCGAGGAACCTGATCACGCTGGAGCGCATGGAGTTTCCGGAGCCGGTCATTCACGTCGCCGTCGAACCGAGGTCGGCCGCGGACCAGGACAGGATGTCAAATGCCCTGGCCAGGCTCGCCCAGGAGGACCCGTCGTTTCGCGTCACTACGGACAACGAAACCGGCCAGACCATCATCGCCGGGATGGGCGAGTTGCATCTCGACATCATCATCGATCGCATGAAACGGGAGTTCAATGTCGAGGCCGGTGTCGGCCGACCCCAGGTCGCCTATCGCGAGACGATTCGCGCCAGCGTCGAAGCGGAGGGGAGGTTTGTCCGCCAGACCGGCGGCCGGGGCCAGTTCGGTCATGTCCGGATCCGGTTGGAGCCGCTTTCCGATGAGACGGGATTCGAGTTCGTCGACGAGGTCGTCGGCGGAGCGGTGCCAAGGGAGTACATCTCCGCCGTGAAACAGGGCATCGAAGAGCAGATGGAGAACGGCGTCCTCGGTGGTTATCCGCTGATCGGTGTCAAGGCCACGCTGTACGATGGTTCCTATCACGAGGTCGACTCCTCGGAACTGGCGTTCAAGATTGCAGGTTCGATGGCATTGCGAGACGGCGCGTCACGCGCGAGACCGGTTCTGCTCGAGCCCGTCATGCGCGTGGAGGTCGTCATGCCCGAGGATTACATGGGGCAGGTGGTGGGCGACCTCAATCGGCGCCGAGGCGTGATTGAGGGCATGGACCAGAACCCCTCGGGCAAGATTGCGCGTGCCTTCGTCCCGCTAGGAGAGATGTTCGGCTATGCGACGGACCTGCGTTCCGCAACCCAGGGGCGTGCCACCTTCAACATGGAATTCGCGCGCTACGCGGAAGTGCCCCGCAACATCGCCGCTGGCATCATCGATCATTGACGCCGCGCGAGCGGCGACTCTCCTCTACGGGGTGTGGTCGGAGGAGCCATCCGAAAGGTGGCTTCATCCCTGATATTTCAATCAGCACGGCGATGGCCTGGCGAAACTTCCCCCTTGCGGCCCCAAGCGCCGTGGCCATGGTGGATCGGGCATGTACGGCCGCCGAGAACCAGCGAGGCGGAATGCGCAGTTTGCGTGCGCCGAAAAGCCAGCGTATCCGACCGAGGGCAGGTTGTTCGCCCGCCGGCGAAGCAACCGGGTCCGGAAAGGACGCGTTGTCGTAGAACTGGCTGAACCACCGTCGATACTTGGCGATCGGTCCATCGCCGTCGCAGAGAATCGGCGTCTCCCGAAACACCTTGTGCTCCCAGATGGGTATGTCCTGCTCCACCTGTCGAACGATCTCTGCGATCAGGCCGTCGACGAGCGGAAGGAAACGGGCAGGCGTATCGACTCGCTTCGTGAAGTTGAAACAGAGCTTCATCCGCGTCGCCGTGATGGGTGTCACCGTGGCGAGCATGAGCGTCTTCGCGCCCAGTTCGAACGTCTGGGCGCTCATGCCCGGTCCCGAGCTCCAGGTGACCAGGTGCATTCTTTCCAGCCGGGTCAGGTCGATGTCGCCGTGCTCGCCGATGGCCGGCACCAGGGCGGTCACATCAGTCTCACGGCGGTGACCCGCGAGTGTGATTCTGCCCTCGGGCATTTCGCTCGCGCCGTGGACGGTGACGAAATGCGCGACATCCACCGCGTTTTCGCCGGACTCCTGAATCGGAGTATTGACCTCCCACTCAAAGCGCTTGGGCTCGCTCCATTCCGGGTCGGTCATTTCGGGCACCTCGTCAAGCTCGAACAGAGGAGGCACACGCCGCGGATGATGCCAGGCCCAGATCATCCGGCTCCGTTCGTCTACCGGATAGCTGTAGAGGCACGGCCCTTTAGCGGCCCGGCGCGGTATCGCCCGGGCGTAAGGCACGCCCACGCAGACCCCATTGCCGTCGAATCTCCAGCCGTGGAACGGACAGACGATGGCGTTGCCGTCGACCCTGCCGCCGTATCCGAGGTGCGCGCCGAGGTGTGGACAGAACGCGGCCGTCACGTGGGCCTGGCCATCCTCGGTTCGGAAGAGCACCAGGTGTTCATCGAAGTAGTACAGCGGCCGCACATCGCCCGGGGCGAGGTCGTCGCTGCAAGCCACTGCGTACCAGCCGAAGGGCATGGGGAGGCTCGGGGACCCCGTGTGAGGCTGGGGGTGCATGGCGGGTGCCGATGGGATTCGGGTTCTCATGATGTTCTCACCAGTGCGCCGTTTGTTGACTACGCTACGGTATTTTAGGCACAGAATACTCAAATATGTTTCATTGAAAAGGCTATAAATGAATATTTATTGTTTTTTGTCACTTTTTTGTGTCGAACCCGACGCGTTTTTGCTAGGTTCGGGGTATGCGCACCAGATTCGGGCTTGGCCGGCTGCAGGCACGCGCCAAGGACACACGAAGGACAATCCTCGATACGGCAGTGGCGCTGTACCTGAGCCAGGGCGCAGAGAACGCCACGGTCAGCGGCATCATCAGGCGGGCACGGGTGAGCCGCACGACCTTCTACCGATATTTCAAGGACGCCGATGACGTGTTGAACCAGGCGGTGATCCGGGACTTTCATGCGCTGATGGCGGACTTCGAGACCCAACTGTATGAACACGCGAGCCTCGAGGAGCAGATTGTCGAGGACATCACCTGGTTCGTTCGTCAGTTGCGCCGCCGCCCCGCCCTGAAGCTGCTCTTCGCCAACAACAGCCGCCAGCTATACGAGCGGATCGACGAGTCGCTCGCCGCCTGTTTCGATGCGGCGCTCGCGTGTTCGCGTGCGACCTTTGAACGGGCGCAGCGAACGGGACGTCTTCGGGAGGGCATCACGCTGGACCGGTACGTGGAGTGGTGCATGTTCGTCGTGGTGTCCTTGCAGACGGTGAACTTCCCATTCGCGGTGAATGACTTTCGGCTGCGGGAGCTTGTGAAGGATTTCGTTGTCCCGTCGCTGGTCGTCGATGAGGGCCACACCAGGTCGTCGGACAACGCCCCGGAACACGGGGAATCCGGCAGCATCGACCGGTCTGTCGAGTATCTGCATCCGAGGGAGTAGGGCCTGGGCTGGCGTACCGCCAGTGCCCGACGGAAACCGTCCCTTTGGGGCCCGGTCTCAGGGGTTCCCCCGAGCCGTTTCAGGTCACGCTTTGCGATTGCGAAATCGGGCGGTGAAATAGAATTGCCCTGAAGGGGGTTCGCGCGTATAGTGCGCGGTTTCCTGTGGAGCAGGAGGCGGTTGTTGCGCCTCCGTTTTTTGCAGGGAAGGGCATCGTCGCGGCGGGTGCAACGCGTCCAGGGTGGCGTGACCGCGTCGCCAGTAGCTCAAGGGTCCGGACCGAGGCCGGGCAAGAATCGGAACGAACAAATCGGTCGGGCGGCAACCGGCTGAAGATTGGGTACTTTTCGTGGTTCAGAACCAGCGCATACGGATACGCCTGAAAGCCTTCGATCACCGGCTGATCGACGTGTCCGCGGAGGAAATCGTCGATACGGCAAAGCGTACCGGCGCGCAGGTGCTTGGCCCGATTCCATTGCCGACAAGAAAGGAGCGCTACACCGTGCTGATCTCCCCGCATGTCAACAAGGACGCGCGGGATCAATACGAGATTCGCACGCACAAACGGTTGCTCGACATTGTTGAACCCACGGAGAAGACGGTCGACGCGCTGATGCGGCTCGACCTGGCCGCGGGCGTAGAGGTGCAGATCAGTTTGAACTAAGCGAAAACGCCGTTTAAGACCCTTGAGTCGAACGGCGTTTTTCTTATGCGGGCGGGTAGAGCCGCCAGCGCCGCCGGCTGACTTGCGGCGGAATCGGAGAGCTAATCGAAAATGACGATCGGCGTCGTAGGAAAAAAGAGCGGAATGACCCGGTTGTTCGCCGAGGAGGGAACGTCCGTGCCGGTGACGGTTATCTCCGTCGAGCCGAACCGGGTCACACAGGTCAAGACCCCGGAATCGGACGGATATTTCGCCGTGCAGGTCACCACGGGCTCTGCCAAACCCAATCGTGTCACTAGGCCGATGGCAGGACACTTTGCCAAGGCCAGTGCAACGGCGGGCAGGGGCCTGTGGGAATTTCGTCTCAACGAACCGCCCGAGGCGGAAATCGACACGGGAGCCGAGCTCAATGCGGACCAGTTCGAGGCGGGGCAAAAGGTCGACGTTTCCGCGGTCTCCAAGGGGAAGGGCTACGCGGGCACCGTGAAGCGATGGAAGTTCGGCACGCAGGGATGGACCCACGGCAACTCGGGCGCGCATCGGGCCCCCGGTTCCATCGGCCAGTGTCAGACGCCTGGCCGGGTCTTCAAGGGCAAGAAGATGGCCGGGCACATGGGTGCTGAGCGTGTCACGACGCAGAACCTGACGGTGGTTCGGGTCGATGCCGAGCGCAACCTTCTATTCGTCAAGGGCGCGGTACCGGGGCCGGCTGGAGGCGATGTCTGCGTCAGACCGGCGATCAAGGCGGCGGGCGACGCCGCTTGACCACGTACGGGACGTCTGAAATGCAACTATCTCTGAATGGCGGCGGCGATACGATCGAGGTTTCGGACGCGACGTTCGCGAGGGATTTCAACGAGGCGCTCGTGCACCAGGTGGTGGTTGCGTACCTCGCCGGTGGCCGCAGCGGGTCGCGTGCACAGAAGACGCGCGCCGAGGTGCGGGGCGGTGGCCGCAAGCCTCACCGGCAGAAGGGTACCGGCCGGGCGCGTGCAGGATCCATCCGCAGCCCGATCTGGCGAGGTGGCGGGCGGACGTTTGCGGCGAAGCCGCAGGACCATTCGCACAAAGTAAACCGCAAGATGTACCAGGGAGCGATGCGCTGTATCGTCTCCGAACTTCTCCGGCAGGACCGCCTCATCGTTGCCGCCGACATCGAAGTCGAAGCTCCCAAGACCAAAGCCCTTCTCCAGAAACTCGAAACACTCAACCTCTCAAACGTCCTGATCATCGCCGAAGAAGTCGATGAGAACCTCTACCTCGCGGCACGCAACCTGAAGGACGTTGACGTGCGCGATGTGCCGGCCGTCGATCCCGTGACATTGCTGCGCCATGACAAGGTGCTCATCACGGCGGATGCACTCAAGAGCCTCGAAGCGGCCCTCGCATGAACGAAGAACGAAAGTACGCGGTGCTCCTGGAGCCGCATAGCACCGAGAAGGCGGCAAACATCGGCGATACCAGCAACGGATACGCGTTCAAGGTTGCCACCGACGCGACGAAACCGGAGATAAGGGAAGCGGTGGAGTCGATATTTGGGGTAACCGTGATCAACGTCACGACGCTCAACCAGAAAGGCAAGGTGAAGCGTAACTGGCGTCGCGGCGTCTCGCGCAAGAAGGACTGGAAGAAAGCCTATGTCCGTCTCGCCGAAGGCGACGAAATCGATTTTGTGGCGGAGCGCTGATCCATGGCTGTCGTCAAGGCAAGACCTACTTCTCCAGGCCGGCGGTTTGTGGTCAAGGTCGTGGACCCGTCGCTGCATCGCGGCAGCCCCTACAAGCCCCTGCTCGAACCCGCCAGGAAGTCCGGTGGACGCAACACCCATGGCCGCATCACCACGCGTCACCGGGGAGGCGGCCACAAGCGTTTCTACCGCAAGATCGACTTCCGGCGGGACAAGGACAACGTGAGGGCCGTCGTGGAACGGTTGGAATACGACCCGAATCGCAGCGCCAACCTTGCCCTGCTGAAGTACTCGGACGGGGAACGCCGGTATATCGTCGCGCCGCGAGGCGTGCGGGCGGGAGACGAGCTCATGTCCGGCAGCAACGCGCCTATCCGGCCGGGCAATGCACTGGCACTCAGGAACATACCGCTGGGTAGCGTCATTCACTGCGTGGAACTGAAACCCCGCAAGGGGGCGCAGCTCGCCCGCAGCGCGGGAACGTCCGCACAGCTCGTGGCGCGGGAAGGCGCGTACGTGACGCTCAGGCTGCGGTCGGGCGAAATGCGCCGGGTGCTGGCCGAGTGCCGCGCGACGCTGGGCGAGGTCGGCAACAGCGAACACAACCTTCGCTCCCTGGGCAAGGCCGGTGCGGCGCGCTGGCGCGGACGCCGGCCGACGGTGCGAGGCGTGGCCATGAATCCGGTGGACCACCCGCACGGTGGAGGAGAAGGCCGCTCTTCGGGAGGGCGTCACCCTGTGACTCCGTGGGGCGTGCCGACCAAGGGCTACAAGACACGTACCAACAAGCGCACGAACGCGTTGATCGTGCGCCGGCGAAGCAGCAGGACGAGATAGGTCAAATTGGGTCAAGGATAGGTAGGCAGAGGTAGGTAGCAGAAGAGATGCCGAGATCACTACGCAAGGGACCGTTCGTGGATCTGCACCTGGCGAAGAAGGTGGCTGCCGCGCAACACAGCGGGGACAAGCGCGCCATCCGCACGTGGTCTCGTCGATCGATGATTTCCCCCGAAATGGTGGGGTTGACCATCGCCGTGCACAACGGCCGGCAGCATGTCCCCGTGTTCATTACCGACGACATGGTCGGCCACAAACTCGGCGAGTTCGCGCCGACTCGAACTTTTCGCGGTCACGCGGGTGACCGCCGGGCGAGGCGATAGTCATGCGGGTCGTTGCACAGGCCAGGGCGTTGCGCATATCGCCGCAGAAAGTCCGCGTGATCGCGGACCTGGTGCGGGGCGAGCCGGTCGAAAGCGCGCTGGACATCCTGGCGTTCAGCCCGCAAAAGGCGGCCGGGCTGGTTTCCAAGGTGCTGGAATCTGCAATCGCGAACGCCGAGCACAACGAGGGGGCGGATGTCGATGAACTCAGGGTCGGAGAAATCCGGGTGGATGAAGGCCTGACCATGAAAAGGATGCGGCCCCGGGCGCGGGGTCGCGGCAATCGCATTCTGAAGCGCACCAGTCACGTCACGATTGCGGTGACGGACGACGAGCAATAGAGGGTAGTTCGACCGGGAGACAAGATGGGTCAGAAGGTTAGTCCAACAGGCTTGAGACTCGGCATCGTCGCCGAGCACCGTTCCGTCTGGTATGCAGAGAAGGAAACGTACGCCGAATACCTGCTTAACGACCTGGAGGTTCGGGAGTACCTCGGTAAACGGCTGGCGCAGGCTTCGGTGAGCCGGATCGACATAGAGCGTCCGGCGCAGACGGCCCGGGTGACGATTCACACCGCGCGTCCGGGCATCGTGATCGGCAAGAAAGGCGAGGACGTCGAGCGGTTGCGGTTCGAACTGACGAAAATCATGGGCGTGCCGGTGCACGTCAACGTGGAGGAGGTACGCAAACCGGAGACGGATGCGTATCTCGTCGCCCAGAACGTGGCACAGCAGCTCGAGCGTCGCGTGCAGTATCGCCGCGCCATGCGTCGGGTGATCCAGAACGCCATGCGGCTGGGAGCAAAGGGAATCAAGGTGCGCGTGGCGGGTCGTTTGAACGGTGCCGAAATCGCACGTGCGGAGGTGTATCACGAAGGTCGAGTGCCATTGCACACGCTGCGGGCCGACATTGACTATGCGACTGCGGAAGCCAAGACCACCTACGGGATCATTGGCATCAAGGTCTGGATCTTCAAGGGCGAAGTGATCGCCGGGGAAGCTCTGGAGGATGCAGAAGCTCTGTAGAAGCCTGGACGAGCCTGAAGAGGTCCGCAGGAGCAAGCGGCGGCGCCGCAACGATGAACGAAAACGATGTTACAGCCGAGTAGAACCAAGTACAGGAAGCAGCAAAAGGGCCGCAACCGCGGTCTGGCGCAGCGTGGCAACAAGGTCAGCTTCGGCGAGTTCGGCCTGAAGGCCGTGGGGCGTGGAAGGTTGACTGCACGTCAGATCGAGTCTGCCCGACGAGCCATGACGCGGCATGTCCGGCGGGGCGGAAAGGTCTGGATACGCGTGTTTCCCGACAAACCGATCACCAAGAAGCCGCTGGAAGTGCGCCAGGGCAAAGGCAAGGGCGCGGTGGAATACTGGGTTGCGCAGATTCAGCCGGGACGCGTGCTCTACGAGATGGAAGGCGTTTCTGAGGAGGTCGCGAAGCGGGCCTTTACATTGGCGGCGGCGAAGCTGCCGTTCAAGACCGCGGTGGTCAGGCGGTCGGCCCTCTAGTGCGGTTGTGCGGTTGATAGTGCGGCTGAGAGCGAAGTGAAACAGTCATGAAAGCGAGCGAATTGAGAGATATGACCGCCGAGGAGTTGCACGCTGAACGCCTGCGGCTTCTGCGCGAGCAGTTCAACCTGCGCATGCTGCGCGGCAGTTCGCAATTGCCGCAAACGCACCTGCTGCGGGAAACGCGCCGGGACATCGCACGCTTGGAAACGGTAATGCGGGAGAAGGCCGATGGCTAAGGCACCGGAAACGCCCGAAGCGCCCGAAACGACGGGTGAAGTGGAAACGGCGGAAGCCGTGAAAGACAGTGCCGAGCACGCGGAAGACAATGCGTCCGTTCCTGCCGAGCCGGCGCCCGAAGCTGCGGTGCCGGCGCGTTCCTCCGGGCGGACGAATCCGAGAACGCTGTCCGGTACCGTGGTCTCCGATCGCATGGACAAGACGATCTCGGTGCTGGTTGAGCGCAGCGTGAAGCACCCGGTCTACGGCAAGATCGTCCGGCGCAAGTCCAGGATCCACGCGCACGATGAGCACAATGAATGCAAGGTCGGAGATTTCGTCACCATCGTGGAGTCGAGGCCCATCTCGAAACGAAAGTCGTGGCGCCTGCAAGGCAACGGCACCAGAGAAGAGTCACCTGAAACGTGAGGGCGGCCACGTGATCCAGACGGAAACCATGCTCGACATCGCGGACAACAGCGGTGCCCGACGGGTGCAGTGCATCAAGGTGCTCGGCGGTTCCCGGCGGCGCTACGCCGGAATCGGCGACGTCATCAAGGTCGCGGTGAAGGAGGCGATTCCCCGAGGCCGGGTTCGCAAGGGCCAGGTCATGGATGCCGTGGTCGTGCGTACGAAAAAGGGGGTGAGGCGCTCAGACGGTTCGGTGATCCGGTTCGATCAGAATGCCGCGGTACTGCTCACTCCCCAGTTTCAGCCGGTCGGGACGCGCATATTCGGACCAGTCACGAGAGAACTGCGCAGCGAGAGATTCATGCGCATCGTCTCGCTCGCGCCGGAAGTGCTCTGATGCGAAAGATAAGAAGAGAGGACGAAGTCATCGTGATCTCCGGGCGTGACAGGGGCAGGGTCGGCGAGGTGGTGCAGGTCATGCCCGATGGAAGGTTGCTTGTTGCCGGCGTGAACATGGTCAGGAAACACGTGCGCGCCAATCCGCAGGCAAATGAACAGGGAGGCATCGTCAGTCGCGAAGCCCCGATCCAGGCATCGAACGTGGCCATCTACAATCGGGACACGAGCAAGGCGGATCGGGTGGGAATTCGCGTGGAGGATGGAAAGCGCGTCCGGTTTTTCAAGTCCAGCGGTGCCTTGATCGATGACTGATACAGCTACGGATGGTCGATAGATGACGGATTTGCTTGCCAGGTATCGCGAGGAGTTGCATCCGCAACTGCAGAAGGAGTTGAACTACGCCAATCCGATGCGGGTGCCCCGGCTGGAGAAGGTGACGCTCAACATGGGTGTCGGCGAGGCCGTGGGTGACCGGAAGATCATGGACAGCGCCGTCTCGGACCTGACCCTGATCGCGGGGCAGAAGGCAGTGGTCACCAAGGCCCGAAAGTCCGAAGCGGCGTTCAAGATACGTGCGGGCTGGCCGGTGGGTTGCAAGGTTACGCTCAGAAGGGAGCGCATGTACGAGTTTATCGAACGCCTGATTGGAATCGCGATACCGAGAATGCGCGACTTCCGGGGCCTCAATCCGCGCGCTTTCGACGGCCGGGGGAACTATTCGCTGGGGTTGTCCGAGCAGATCGTGTTCCCGGAAATCGACTACGACAAGATCGACGCCGTCAGGGGCCTCGATATCGCGATCACCACGACGGCGCGAAGCGATGTCGAAGGATTCGCTCTCTTGCGAGCGTTCAATTTCCCGTTCAGGAACTAGTCATGGCAAGAGTTTCCATCACGGAGCGCGAGAAGAAGCGCGAAAAGACAGTTGCCAAATACGCGGAGAAACGCAGGGCACTGAAGGCCATCATTGCGGACCGCAGCGCATCGGAAGAAGAGCGCTGGGAGGCGCAACTGAAACTCCAGGCGCTTCCGCGCAATGCGTCTCCGGTGCGTTTGCGGCGGCGCTGCGGCCAGACCGGTCGGCCCCGTGGCGTGTATCGGAAGTTCGGATTGGGCAGGAACAAGCTTCGGGAGGCCGCCATGCGAGGCGATGTCCCGGGCCTGATGAAAGGCAGTTGGTGAGGCAACCATGAGCATGCAGGACCCCATCGCGGACTTTCTCACCCGTATTCGAAACGCCCAGTCGAAGGAGCGTGTCGATGTCACGATGCCAAGTTCGAAGCTGAAGGTCGCGATTTGCGAGGTCTTGAGGGACGAAGGGTATGTCGGTGGGTACCGGGTGAGCGAAGGGCCGAAACCGGAACTCACCGTCGACTTGAAGTATCACGACGGGGCGCCGGTGATCGAGGAACTCAAGAGGGTCAGCCGGCCCGGTCTGCGGGTATACAAGCAGTGCAACGATATCCGCGAAGAGCGTGGCGGTTTGGCTATCGCCATCATCAGCACCGCGCAGGGAGTGATGACGGACCGGGCAGCGAGGAAGGCTGGTATCGGCGGCGAAGTTCTCTGCACCGTGTTCTGAGTCGAGGTAAGCAGCAGTCATGTCCAGAGTTGCAAAAGCTCCAGTCGAACTTCCCGGTGGTGTCGAGGTTACTGTCGCGCCCGGCGCGACCGAATTGTCGGTTAGCGGCGCCAAGGGAAAACTGCAGCTCAAGTTGAGCGGGGATGTCGGAGTGGCGGTGGAAGACAGGACGTTGCATTTCGAACCGCGTGACCAGAGCCACAGGACGCGGGCAATGGCCGGCACCGTGCGCTCGCTGGTGAACAACATGGTGATGGGTGTGAGCGAGGGCTTCGAACGCCGGTTGCAGCTTGTGGGTGTCGGCTATCGGGCACAGGCGCAAGGCCGGACCCTGAACCTCCAGCTGGGTTTTTCGCACCCGGTCCGTTACGCGGTACCCGAGGGCGTCGATGTGCAAACGCCGACTGCCACGGAGATCGTGGTCGGCGGTGCGGACAAGCAGCTCGTGGGTCAGGTCGCGGCTGACATACGCGCATTTCGACCGCCGGAGCCATACAAGGGCAAGGGCGTCCGCTACCTGAATGAGCGGGTCAGGCGAAAGGAAGCCAAGAAGAAGTAGCCAAGAAGAAGTAGCCAAGAAGAAGTGACGAGATGATGGCTTGTGGAAACGGGTGGCTGGAACAAGAGGCCTGACAGAGAGAGCAGCCAGGAAGAAGTGACGCGACGATGATCGACAAGAAAACTGTCCGCCTGCGCCGCGCGAAGCGGGCGCGCATGAAGATCCGCGAACTCGGTGCCGTCCGGCTCACGGTCTACCGGTCGCCACGCCACATCTATGCGCAGTTGATAGCGCCGGATGGGGGGCGCGTGCTTGCCCAGGCGTCGACACTGGATGCTTCGATACGCAGTGGGGCTACGGGTAATGTGGATGCCGCCCGCCAGGTTGGGACCCTGATCGCCGAAAGGGCGAAGGCCGTGGGCTGTTCCAAGGTAGCCTTCGACCGTTCGGGCTACAAGTACCATGGGCGCGTCAAGGGGCTTGCGGAAGCGGCGCGGGAAGGCGGACTGGAGTTCTGATACGTGGCATATACGGAAGAGATAAGAGAAGAGGGCCTGCTTGAGAAGCTGGTCAACGTCAACAAGGTTTCCAAGGTGGTCAAGGGCGGCCGGATCTTCGGCTTCACTGCGTTGACCGTCGTTGGCGACGGCAACGGCCGCGTCGGATTCGGGCACGGCAAGGCACGCGAAGTGCCCGTCGCCATACAGAAGTCCATGGAGGCGGCAAGGCGGGAGATGGTAGACGTCGAACTCAACGGCACGACCATCTGGTATCCGGTCCGGGAACGCCACGGCGCATCGATCGTGTACATGCAACCCGCCTCGGAGGGGACGGGCATTATTGCCGGTGGCGCCATGCGGGCCGTGCTGGAAGCGGCAGGCGTGCAGAACGTGCTGGCAAAGTGCTACGGATCCACCAATCCGGTGAACGTGGTGAGGGCGACGTTCGACGCGCTCAGGAACATGCGTTCGCCGGAGATGGTCGCGGAGAAGCGCGGCAAGACCGTCGAAGAACTCACGGCTTGATGGTGTCTGAGAAAGCAATGCCGGAAAGAAAGCCGAAACAGCAACCGAAACAGATGCTGCGGGTCAGGCTCGTGAAGAGCCAGCACGGCCGCCTGAAGAAGCACCAGGCCTGTATCAGGGGCCTGGGCTTGCGGCGCATCGGCCAGACCGTGGACGTCGAGGATACGCCGGCCGTGCGGGGCATGATCGGCAAGGTCAGTTACATGGTCGAGGTGTTGCCGTGACGGACGTCGTGCAAGAAGCGGCGAAAGAAGTTGCGAAGGAAGTTGCAGAAGAAGCTGCGAAAATGCAACTCAATTCGCTGAGACCGGCGGCCGGGTCGAAGCGCGCGGTGAAGCGCGTTGGTCGCGGCAATGGCGCTGGCACCGGCAAGACCTGCGGCCGCGGGCAAAAGGGACAGAAGTCACGTTCCGGGTCCTCCATGCCTCCGTGGTTCGAAGGTGGCCAGTTGCCGCTGCAGATGCGGGTGCCCAAGTTTGGCTTCCGTTCCCGCATTGGCATGACCACCGGAGAAGTTCGCCTGGGCGACCTTGAAAAGGCGCTCGATCGAACGGGAGCCGAAGGGGACGTCGTCGACCTGGAGGTTCTGAAGGCGGCAAACGTTCTCTCCCGCAACGTCAAGCGAGCGCGCATCATGCTGTCCGGCAGCATTGGGCGGCCGGTAACGGTGCGGGGTCTCGGGGTAACCCGAGGCGCAAGGGCTGCGATCGAGGCGGCGGGTGGCAGCATTGAAGGTGAGGAGCACTAGGACGGCGATCCGATGGTGACGGCAACTCACAGGGCGGCAACGAGCCTGGCAGGCGCGCAGGCGGGCCTCTCCGAACTTCGGAGCCGGCTGCTGTTCGTCCTGTTCGCGTTGCTCGTCTATCGCATAGGCACGCACATACCGGTTCCGGGGATCAATCCGGACTCCCTGCGCGCCCTGTTCGAACAGAACCAGGGCGGCATCCTGGACCTTGTCAACATGTTCGGCGGGGGCGCGCTGGAGCGCATGAGCATCCTGGCCCTCGGTGTCATGCCCTACATCACGTCGAGCATCGTCATGAACCTCCTGACGATGATGTATCCGACGTTGCGGCAGCTGCGGAAGGAGGGAGAAGCCGGCCGCAGGAAGATCACGCAGTACACGCGTTACGGCACGCTGATAGTGTCCGTCATCCAGGGAGTTGCCCTGACGGGAACCCTGGTTGCCCAGGGACTCGCGTTCAATCCCGGCGTTGCTTTCTACTTTACGGCACTGATTACACTGGTATCGGGTGCGCTGTTCCTGATGTGGCTGGGGGAGCAGATCACGGAGCGGGGCGTCGGCAACGGCATTTCGCTACTGATCTTCGCCGGCATTGTGTCGGGATTCCCGGCGGAAATCGGGCAGGCGTTCGAAGCGGCCCGGCAGGGCGACCTGAATATCATCGCGCTTCTCGCCATCGGGGTCTTTGGCGTCGTTATCGTCGGTTTCGTGGTGTTCATCGAGCGCGGACAGCGCCGAATACCCGTCAACTATGCGAAGCGGCAACAGGGCCGGCGCATGTACCAGGCGCAGGCCAGCTACCTCCCGCTGAAGATCAACATGGCGGGTGTAATCCCCGCGATTTTCGCTTCCAGCCTGCTGCTCGCGCCGGCTTCGATGGCCACCTGGTTCGGGCAGGCGCCGGGATTCTCCTGGTTACAGGAAGTGGCCCTCGTGCTGTCACCCGGGCAGCCGGCGTACATTATGCTGTTCGCTGCGGGGATCGTGTTTTTCAGTTTTTTCTACACGGCCATCGTCTTCGATCCGAAGGATCTTTCCGACAATCTCAAGCGCCAGGGCGCCTATGTGCCGGGTATCCGTCCCGGGGCACAGACTGCGCACTACATCGACAACGTCATCACGCGGCTGACCCTGTTCGGGGCGTCTTACGTGACTCTGGTCTGTCTGCTCCCCGAGTTCATGATCGTGTTCTTCAAGGTCACGTTCCAACTCGGTGGCACCGCGCTCCTCATCGTGGTGGTGGTGGCGATGGACTTCATGGCGCAGGTGACGGAGCACTTGAGATCGAGCCAGTACGCTAAACTGATGGAACGTTCGAATTTGCAGAACTATGGAAGACGGCGATGAGGCGCCGTCGCCAGGTAAGGAGTGTCCGATGAAAGTTAGGGCCTCGGTCAAGAAAATGTGCCGCAACTGCAAGATCGTCAAGCGCAACGGTGTGGTGCGCGTGATCTGCACGGCGGAACCAAGGCACAAACAGAGACAGGGTTAGGCAGTTATGGCACGTATCGCTGGAATAAACGTTCCCGACGACAAGCACGCGGGCATCTCGCTCACGTACATCTTTGGCATTGGCAGATCCACGGCACTGAAGGTCTGCTCGGAGGCCGGGGTGAATCCGGCGGTCAAGATCCGGGATCTGACCGAGCAGGATCTCGACGGGCTGCGGAGTGAAGTGACCAAGCGGGTGATCGAGGGCGACCTGCGTCGGGAAGTGTCGATGAACGTGAAGCGACTCATGGACCTCGGCGCGTATCGAGGCATTCGGCATCGCCGGGGCTTGCCGGTGCGCGGCCAACGCACGCAGACAAATGCACGGACGCGCAAGGGCCCCGCGCGCCGGCAGGTCAAGAAGAAGTAGAGAGACGATATGGCTGAGCCGACCAGGAGAAGGGGCAAGCGCATCGTGGTGGATGGCGTTGCCCACGTGCATGCTTCATTCAACAATACGATCATTACCATTTCGGACCGACAGGGCAACGCGCTCGGCTGGGCGACGGGCGGTGGCTCGGGTTTCAGGGGTTCGAGAAAGAAGACGCCCTTCGCTGCCCAGGTTGCGGCCGAGCGGGTCGCGACGGACATGGTCGAGAACCATGGCATGAAAAGCGTCGATGTATACGTGAAGGGACCGGGGTCCGGCAGGGAGTCGGCCGTGCGCGCGATGAACGCCGCGGGCCTCAAGATCAACAGCATAGCTGACGTGACGCCGATCCCCCACAACGGGTGCAGACCGCCGAAGCGACGGCGGGTATGAGCGCGATACGAACGGCTGAACATCACGGGAAGTAAAGAAGTACAGGAAGCAGGAAGTACGGGAAGAATCAAGTGGCGCGTTACACGGGACCAAAGCTAAAGCTTGCTCGGCGGGAGGGGACGGATCTCTTCCTGAAGAGCGGCATTCGACCTATCGAGTCGAAGTGCCGGGCGGATACTCCACCAGGGCAGCATGGTACGGGCCGTCGGCAACGGCTCACGGACTATGCGATCCAATTGCGCGAAAAGCAGAAGGTACGGCGATTCTACGGCGTCCTGGAGAAGCAGTTCCGCAACTACTACAAGTTGGCGGACCGTCAACGGGGTGCGACTGGCGAGAACCTGTTGCGACTCCTTGAGGGCCGTCTCGACAACGTTGTCTACCGGATGGGCTTTGGATCCACGCGTGCCGAGTCGAGGCAACTGGTTTCGCACAAGGCCATAGAGGTGAACGGCAAGCCGGTCAACATTCCCTCGTACCAGGTTCGCCCGGAAGACATGGTCGCCGTTCGCGAGAAGGCGAGATCACAGCTTCGCATCAAGTCCGCTCTTGAAGTCGCAGCGCAGCGCGGAATGGCGGAATGGGTGGAAGTGGACGCAGAAAAGATGGAAGGGAGGTTCAGCCGGTCACCGGATCGCAGCGAGCTCCCGCAGGAAATCAACGAGAACCTTATCGTCGAGCTCTACTCGAAATAGGCGCGCTGCTTGAGCCGTCGAGTTTCGGACTGACCGCGCGCGGCCAAGGCGTTGGCCGCGCCGATGGTGTTCGACGCGACGTTCGCTGTCAGCAGCGCCCCCCACGATTCATGCCGGAGGATGATTGACATATGGCACAGTCGGTGAGTGAACTTCTCAAGCCGCGGCACATCAGGATCCAGGAGATCAGCCCTACGCACGCCCGTGTCACGCTGGAGCCGCTTGAGCGCGGCTTTGGCCACACGCTGGGTAATACGTTCCGGCGTATTCTGCTGTCGACGATGCCGGGTTGTGCGATCACGGAAGTGCAGATCGATAACGTGCTGCACGAATACAGCACCATGGAGGGCGTGCAGGAAGACGTCACCGACATCCTGCTCAACCTCAAGGGGGTTGCCGTTCGGTTGCACCATGCGGAATCGGCCGTCGTCCGCCTGTCGAGGGAAGGCGGTGGCACGGTGACTGCGGGTGACTTTCAGCGCTCGGACGATGTCGAAGTCGTCAATCCTGATCATCCCATCTGCACGTTGAACCAGGATGGCAGCATTCGGCTTGAAGCGAAGGTGACGCGCGGCCGGGGTTACGTGCCAGTCGAGCATGTGGACAATGAAGAGGAGGAGTCGCGCACCATCGGCATACTGCGGCTTGATGCAAGTTACAGCCCGATGCGCCGCGTGGCTTACCATGTCGAAAACGCCCGGGTCGAACAGCGCACGGACCTTGACAGGCTGGTGCTGGACATCGAATCGAACGGCACCATCGAGCCGGAAGAGGCCATTCGCAGGGCAGCCACTATCCTGAAGCAGCAACTCGATGTCTTCGTTGACCTGGAAGGTGCCGAGGGCGAGGTGGGCACGGAGGAGGAAGCCGACGAAATCGATCCGAAACTGTTGCGCCCGGTGGACGACCTGGAGCTGACGGTACGGTCCGCCAACTGCCTGAAGGCTGAACACATCTACTACATCGGCGACCTGATCCAGCGCACGGAAGTGGAACTGCTGAAGACGCCCAACCTCGGCAAGAAGTCACTCACCGAGATCAAGGATGTGCTGGCGCAACACGGCCTGGCCCTGGGAATGCGGCTGGAAACCTGGCCACCGGCGAGTCTGCGTGGCACGGAGCGCGTGTCGTAGTTGGCCGGACAGTAGAGCCACAAGGGACAAGCCAGAGAAGACAGGCCAGATAAACGATCCGCAACAGATGAGACACAGAAAGAGTGGCCGGCACTTTAACCGGGACAGCGCGCATCGCAAGTCGATGTTCAGGAACCTGGCGGTTTCTCTCATCGAGCACGAAGTGATCAGGACGACGGTGCCGAAAGCCAAGGAACTGCGCCGCGTGGCTGAACCGCTGATCACCCTGGCGAAGCACGATACGGTCGCGAACCGGCGGCTCGCCTTCCAGCGCACCGGCAGCAAGGCTGCGGTTGGCAAGCTGTTCGAGGAACTCGGTCCCCGTTACGTGGACCGCCCGGGGGGATATACGCGCATCGTGAGAGCTGGCCACCGCGCCGGCGACTCCGCCCCGGTGGCCGTGATGGAACTCGTTGACCGCCCCGGTCAGTCCTACGAGGACGAACATCTCGAAGAACCGGCTGCTGCAGTATCGGAAGCGGCGCCGACTGAAACGGAAGAGGTGACTCCCGATTCGGAAGAAGTGTCGGCGGAGACCGTGGAAGACTCTCCAGTTGAGACAGCGGAGCAGGACGCGACGGAAGCCAGTGAAGAATCGGCTGCGGGGGAGGAAACCGAAGGGGATGCCACCTCCGAACCCGGGGAGGGCGATCGGTCGCTGTTCGGGCGATTGCGCAGCAGGCTGAAGAAAGAACCTTAGGAACCGCGCGGGTTGGGGGTCGCTAAGGAGATTTCCCCCCGCCCTTGGGTACCGGCATGGGGAATGGCGTCACGTTCTGACCGCTGGAGTCCATGATCTTGGCGACCCCTTCCTTCTCCACTTCGTCGATCCTCAAGACCGCATGCATGGGGATGAAGCTTCGCTGCACGCCGGAGAACTCCGTTCGCAGCTTGTCTTCGCCGGGGTCGATGACCATTTGCGACTTTTCGCCGAAGATGTAGTCCTCGATCTCGACGAACCCGTACAGGTCGCTCTGGTAAATCGAGCGCGCATAGACCTCGTACACCTGCCCTTGGCTGTGGAAGTAGATCCGGTAGATGTGCTTTTGCGAGTCGGCCACGATACCTTCCAAGGACAGCACACCTCGCTTCGGACCAGGGGCGGTTGCCCCTGGTCGAAGTCTGGCCGGGCCGTCCGGTTCCTGCCTCGAGGCATCTATATATGGGGGCGTTGGGACTTTTGCAAGCGTGGACAACCCCGCCAAGCGCGTCGCCCGATCAGGGAGCGGGTCGGCAAAGAGAGATTCGAACACGGGGCCGACGTCAGAGCCTTGCCAGCGCGGCCCCAAAACAGACCGGACAGTTTATTTGTTCTAGTGTACTGTCCCGTAAATAACTTCTATAATTGTGGGCGTGTTCAATTCGGA
>JAPPGA010000013.1 GCA_028821515.1 Gammaproteobacteria bacterium
ACATGTGGTGCGCCCAGACGATGAAGCTCAGCACGCCGATGGCGACGATGGCCCAGACCATCATGCGGTAGCCGAAGATGTTCTTGCGGGCATGGGTGCTGATGAGGTCGGACACGATGCCGAAGGCGGGCAGCGCGACGATATACACCTCGGGATGGCCGAAGAACCAGAACAGGTGCTGGAACAGCAGGGGGCTGCCGCCACTATAGTCGAGTTGCTCGCCGAGGGACGATATGGCCGGCATGAAGAAGCTGGTGCCGATGGTCTTGTCCAGGATCATCATGACGGCGCTGACAAACAGTGCGGGGAACGCCAGCAGGCCTAGCACGGTGGCCATGAAGATGCCCCATATGGAAAGCGGCATACGCATCAGCGACATGCCGCGGGTGCGTGCCTGCAATATCGTCGTCACGTAATTCAGGCCGCCCATGGTGAAGGCGACGATGAAAACCGCCAGCGAGACGAGCATGGTGAGGATGCCCCAGTCGACGCCGGGGGTACCCGTCAGGATCGCCTGTGGCGGATACAGGGTCCAGCCTGCGCCGGTTGGGCCGCCTGGAACGAAATAGCTTGCCAGGAGAATCAGGACGGACACGAAATACACGTGGTAGCTGATCATGTTGACGAACGGGAACACCATGTCCCGCGCGCCGCACATCAGCGGCACCAGGTAGTTTCCGAACCCGCCGAGCAGGAGCGCCGTCAGGAGGTATATCACCATGATCATCCCGTGCATGGTGATGAACTGGTAGTAGGCCTCGGGATTGATAAAATCGAAGGTATCGGGGAAGCCGAGTTGCAACCGCATCATTCCGGACAGGACCAGTGCCACCAGGCCAACGCCGATGGCGGTAATCCCATACTGGATGGCGATGACCTTGTGGTCCTGGCTGAACCAGTACCTGGTGAGCCAGCTATGCGGATGGTGGACGTCGATCGCTTCCTGGTAGGGAACTTGTGCCTCAACCGCCATCGGTTTCTCCTCGATCATCGATCGTGTTGTGCATGGCCGTACGTGTCATGCGTGTACTCATCGTGTTGATATAGGCAACGACGTCGTTGATCGCCTCGTCGTCACCCAGCTGCTTGGACATGAGGCCCATCTGTTTCCCCAGGTTGTCCATGCGATGGCTTCCGCGAATGCCCTCGCGGAAGTTCTGCAACTGCCGGACCAGGTACCAGTCAGTCATGCCGGCGACTCGCGGCGCGAAGGTTCCATAGCTGCCACCGCCGTCCGAGCCGTGGCACACGGTGCAGCCGCCGTACAGGCTGGCGCCCCGGTGGATGTCGCCTTCCACGGTCTGTGGAGCCGGATCGTCGGGCAGGGTGCCGATGTACGCGATGACGTTTTCGACCGCCGCGTCATCGATCAGCGGCAACACCATGGGCGCCATCTCCTTGCCGTAGGTGTCCTGCTCGTGGACGCCCCTCAGTCCCTGCCTGTAGGCGAGGATCTGGTGCCGCAGGTACCAGGGGTCCTGACCCGAAAGCTTGGGCGCGTTGAACGCCACCATGCCTTCGCCCGCCGTTCCATGGCAGGCTGCGCAAACCGCGTAGGCTATCTGCCCTGCGACCGGGTCTCCCTCCGGGCGCGCCGAGATCTGTGCGAACGTCGCCTGAGTATTGAGCCAGGCGTCGTAGTCCTCCGCGGTATCGACGACGACGGTGCCGCGCATGGTGTGGTGGCCGATGCCGCAGAGTTCGGCACACAGCACTTCGTAGGTACCGACGCGCGTCGGGGTGAACCACATGTAGGTGATCATGCCCGGGACGGCGTCCATCTTGGCGCGGAACTCCGGGACGTAGAAGTCATGCAGCACGTCCTTGGAGCGGAGCAGGACCTTCACCGGCCGGTCGACCGGCAGGTGCAGGGCGGCGCGTTCGATCAGGACGTCATCCTGTCCCCGGGGATCATCCGGATCCATGCCGAACGGATTATCGACACTGATCCGCCGTGCATCGACGGCGCCGAGATAGCCGTCTTCGCCGGGCAGCCGGTAGCTCCACGACCACTGCTGTCCCACGACCTCGACGTCCCTCGCCTGTGGCGGCACGTTGACGTATGCGTCCCAGACCCAGAGGCCCGGCGCCAGCATGCCGACGACGCCGATGGTCGTGACGATGGTGAGAATCCACTCGAGCCTCTTGTTTTCCGGCTCGTAGACGGCTGTCAGGCCCTCGCGACGCCGGTATTTCCAGGTCGTGTAGACCATGAACAGCCCGATCAGCACGAATGCGACGCCGCAGATCCAGAACGTCACGAACACGGCGAAATCAATGCCGCCCCAGTTCGATGCGATTTCCGTGAACCACCATGGACTCAGGAAGTTGAATACCAACGACCCGATGACGATGACCAGGAGCATGATCGCGACGATCATGGCGATTCCATCCCGGACCCAGGCCCCGGCCTGGCCGTTGCGGGCAACCTTTCTGCGTTCAACCTCACGGTCCTGCGTGTCCTCCCTCTGCTCTTGTGTGGCTCGCGAACAAGCACCGGATGCAGGCTCGATAAGACCGAGCCGACCGACTCGGCCTGTTCCTTTCCTTGTGTCCGGATCCGCGCCCGACCTACCTGACCAGCCCTTCGGCATCGACCAGCATCCGGCCGGCAGTCCGCGGCCGCGTGGATTATCGCAGAATCCGCCGCGGAATCGCTAGGGGCTTGCGCCGCAGGGCGGCACGCAGGTGCCGATCGAGGGGCAGGACCCGGGACGGCCTTCGCCTTTGGTGGTTCTGGCAAGGGCGATCCTCTCGCGCTCCCCGAGACATTTGTTCCATGGAGGGTATTGAAAATGGCTGGTCGATAGTGCGGCTACCCTCGAATCCTGCCACGTGACAAGCATCATGCATCCACGGTTTAACAAGTAACCCCTCGATTGTTGTTTGTTTTCATGCTTGAATCACGCGCGGCGCTTAAGCGCTAACCATGAGGCGGAGGAATGTTATGGACTTTAAGGATTACGCGGCGCAGGAAAAGAACCGGCTAATCGCGGAGCGCGACGTAATTGAACGCAAGCTGCAGGCGCTGGACAACGCTATTCGCGCGTATGAAGACTCGGTCGGGACAGCCCCTGCGGCTCCCAGGTCGGCGCCAGCCAAGAAGCAGAGGCGGCGCCGGCGGTCGTCCCGGCGGGCCGAGATCGTCAAGGTCATCGGTGCGAGCGGAAGCGACGGCATCGGCCGCGCGGGTGTCATCCTGGCGCTCAATGTGAAAGGCAACAAATCGGCTGAGCAGTCCGTCAGCAATACCCTGTCCGCCTTGAAGAAGGCTGGCGAAGTGCGGCACGAGGACGGCAAGTACTTCGCTAGCTGATCGAGCCCTTACCCTGCGCCGATGGCGACATCGGCGCGGCTTGCGCGGGCGGGGGCAGCATAATCCCATACAGAAATGAGCCTGAACGGAGGCGCGATCTGAGTGTGA
>JAPPGA010000061.1 GCA_028821515.1 Gammaproteobacteria bacterium
GCGGGTTCTCGAGCTTGATCTGGTTGATCACGTCGATGCCGAAGTTCACGTGCATGGACTCATCCCGCAGGATGTACTGGAACTGCTCGGAGGTGCCGGTCATCTTGTTGCGGCGACCCATGGAGAGGATCTGGGTGAAGCCGCAGTAGAAGAAGATGCCCTCGAGCACGCAGTAGTAGGCGATGAGGTTCTTCAGCAGGGTCTTGTCGTCTTCCAGCGTACCTGTGCGGAAGTTCGGATCGCTCAGTTCCTGCGTGTACTTGAGCGCCCAGGATGCCTTGTCGGCAACCGAGTCGATCTCGTGGTACATGTTGAAAATCTCGCCCTCGTCCATGCCGAGAGACTCGATGCAGTACTGGTAGGCATGGGTGTGAATCGCCTCTTCGAACGCCTGGCGCAGGATGTACTGCCGGCACTCGGGATTGGTGATGAGGCGGTAGATGGCGAGCACCAGGTTGTTCGCCACCAGCGAGTCGGCGGTAGAGAAGAAACCGAGACTGCGCTTGACGATCCGGCGCTCGTCCTCGGTCAGCCCGCCGCCGGACTTCCACAGCATGATGTCCGCGTTCATGTTGATTTCCTGCGGCATCCAGTGGTTCGCGCACGCGTCGAGATATTTCTGCCATGCCCAGGCGTACTTGAACGGCACGAGCTGGTTGAGATCGGCCCGGCAGTTGATCATCGCCTTCTGATCCACCGTGACGCGCTCAAGGCTTTCGGACTCGACGGCGGCGACTTGGCTCTCCACCTCCGCCACAGTCTCCTCGACCACGGTCGGTGCAACGGGCGCCATCTCTACCGGCGGCTCGACGCGGGGCTGCGGCTGTTCGGCCGCTTCGACTCGCTCTTTTCGCTCGTCTCGCTCTTCGAGCCCGTTCGTGCGGTCAGCGCCATTCGTGTCTTTGGTCTTCTCCGCCGCAAGGCCACCCACAGCAGCTACACCGTTCTGACCGTCCTGGTAGTCATCCCATGACAATTGCATCGGTTTTCCTCTCTTCTCTCTCCGCCTTTCGTGAGGCTTTCTCCACTTGTGCTACGTGCTCTTGGTTCGCACCTTTAGTACCCGGCAGGGTCTGTTCTGTTCTCTCTTTGCTCTCTTCGCGCTCGCTATCGACCTACTGGCATGCCTCGCATTCCGGATCGTCGATGGCGCATATCTGGGGCCCGGGGCTTGACGCGCCCGCATCCACCGCATTCAACGCGCCCGTGGTGTCGAGCGTCGACTTCTCCGTCGCCGTCGCTCCGAGCGATCGCAGGTAGTAGGTGGTCTTCAGGCCCCTGAGCCATGCCATCCGGTAGGTGATGTCGAGTTTCCTGCCGTCGGCATTGGCGATGTACAGGTTGAGGGACTGCGACTGGTCGATCCACTTCTGGCGCCGGCTCGCAGCGTCGACGATCCAACGCGGCTCTACCTCGAACGCCGTCGCGTAAAGCTCCTTCAGGTCATCGGGCACGCGGTCGATCCGCTTCACGCTCCCGTCGTAGTACTTGAGGTCGTTCACCATCACCGAATCCCACAGGCCTCGCTCCTTGAGATCATGGACGAGGTAGGGATTTGCGACCGTGAACTCCCCCGACAGGTTCGACTTCACGAACAGGTTCTCGTAGGTCGGCTCGATCGACTGCGACACGCCGACCACATTCGCGATGGTCGCCGTCGGCGCGATGGCCATGACGTTGGAGTTGCGCATGCCACGCTTGCGCACCTTGTCGCGCAGGACATCCCAATCCAGCGTTGTGGAAAGGTCGACCTCCAGATAGTCCGCCGGACGCTCGTCTCCCAAGCGTCTGAGCGCGTCGATGGGCAGGATGCCCCGGCTCCAGAGGGAGCCCTCGAAGCTGGCATAGCTGCCCCGTTCCTTGGCGAGTTTCGACGATGCGTCGATGGCGCAGTAGGAAATCGCTTCCATCGAACGGTCGGCGAACTCGACCGCGTCGCCAGAACCGTAGGGGATGCGCAGTTCGTACAGCGCGTCCTGGAACCCCATGATGCCGAGCCCCACCGGCCGGTGCCGCATGTTGGAGCTGCGTGCCTGGGGCACGGAGTAGTAGTTGATGTCGATGACGTTATCGAGCATCCGCACCGCCGTGCGCACCGTCTTCCTGATCTTCTTGAGGTCGAGGGAGCGGTTCTTCCTGTCGAGATGCTTCGTCAGGTTCACGGAGCCGAGATTGCAGACGGCGATCTCATCCGCCGACGTGTTCAGCGTGATCTCGGTGCAGAGGTTGGACGAATGCACCACCCCGGTATGCTGCTGGGGCGAGCGGATGTTGCAGCTGTCCTTGAACGTGATCCAGGGATGCCCGGTCTCGAACAGCATCGACAGCATCTTCCGCCAGAGGTCCACCGCGGGGACCTTCTTGTGCAGGAGGCTCGCCGGATCGTCGGCGATCATGGCTTCGTATTCCTGGTAGCGCTGCGCGAACGCGCTGCCGTACAGGTCGTGCAGGTCGGGAACCTCGTTCGGCGAGAACAGCGTCCACTCGGCCTCTTCGAAGACGCGCTGCATGAACAGGTCCGGCACCCAGTTGGCGGTGTTCATGTCGTGGGTGCGGCGGCGGTCGTCGCCGGTGTTCTTGCGCAGTTCCAGAAACTCCTCGATGTCGAGGTGCCAGGTCTCGATATAGGCGCAGACAGCGCCCTTGCGCTTGCCGCCGTTGTGGGCAAGACCGCTGGTGGTCATGTAGGACTCGTCGCCTTCCACCTTGAGGTCCATCACGAACGGCGTCGGCGGCATCGCCTTGACGCTGCGAACGCGGCTGAACACCCAGTTCTTCACGGTCAGCCAGTTTCGCTTGGTCAGGGGCCTGCAGTTCAGCCGTCCGGCCAGTTCCGGCACGGCGGGAATGCGGATATCGTAGCTCTTGACCATTCCCCTGAATGCCACCCTGGAGCCGTCGTCTCGGGTGGCTTCGTGGTTCTGCCGGCGCTCGCGGTACTGTCCGGCCGTCGGAACGCCGAGGCGCAGCATCTGGTAGCGAACGCCCTCGGCGAGGGCTTCGGATGTGCTGGTGAAATAGATCTCTTTGCCCCGGCTGACGCCACCGTCGGTTTCCAGGAGCCCCTGCAGCAGGGCCAATGTCTGCGACTTCGGCAGGTGGCTGAAGCGGCGCGCGATGCGTTTCTGTCCGTTCGGCCCATACAGGTCCTCGCGGGCGAACTCGAGATTGCGCAGCCCGGCGCCCCGGTATTGTCCGGTCGTGCCGTCGCGCTCAAGGCCGATGCCCGCAGACCAGTGGATCTGTTGATACCGTTCCCCGCGGCCGGTTATCCAGAAGTGAATGCCCCGCTCGCTGAGATAGTCGGCCACGAAGTCCAGGTGGGCGTCTTGGGTCGGGTTACCCGACACGCCCCACTCAAGTCCGCTCTTCGCGCAGTGGCCGTCGCCCAGCAGGATTCCGTACATCCGCGCGTCGTCCTCGTCGAATCCCGCCACCGGCACGACTTCCTGCGGTATGACTTGCGCCACGTAATCGCCGGTCCGCAGGTCACCCGCGTCCACCCATTCGGGGTTGGTCTTGCCCTTTGCGATCCAGTCGTAGCTCCTGCTCGCAGCTTGTCCCATGGGAATGCCACGCAAGGCCCACAAGGGATGGCCGGCAGTGACCTTTAGCGGCGTGATTGAGTGCTTCACGGACACTTCGACCATCGGATCGGTCTGGTTGTAGGCGAACTTCCTCTCGACCTCGCGGTAAGCCCCTCTCTGGCCGAGAACCAGGTCGCTTTCACCGACGTCCCGCAACGCCTTGACGCCGTCGGCGGTATGCACGCGGGTGTCCGGGTCGAAACACTGATTGACCGCCACCGCGGTGTCGTTCACGACCTTGAGGAACGGCACGACGCCCTGGGACTTGCCGTTGGTGCCCTTGATGTATGACCCGAGGGCGCGCACGGGGGTCCAGTCGTTGCCGAGGCCACCGGCCCATTTGGACAGCAGGGCGTTGTCGCGGATGGCGCTGTAGATGCCGTCGAGGTCGTCCGACACCGTCGTCAGGAAACAGGACGACAACTGCGGGCGGCGCGTGCCGGCGTTGAACAGCGTCGGCGTCGAACTCATGTAGTCGAACGAGGAGAGGAGGTTGTAGAACTCGATGGCGCGCTTCTCCGGTTCGTCTTCTTGTGCGGAGAGTCCCATCGCGACGCGCATGAAGAAGACCTGCGGGAGCTCGAAGCGAATGTCGTTCGAGTGGATGAAATACCGGTCGTAGAGTGTCTGCAGGCCGAGATAGGTGAACTGCAGGTCGCGTTCGGGTTTGAGCGCCGCGCCGAGCTTTTCGAGATCGAACCGCTGCAGCTCGGGCGCCAGCAGTTCCAGCCTGACGCCGCGAGCGACGAAGGCGGCCAGCGCTTTCCCGTACAACGTCTGCATTTCCGCCTGGGTCGCCCGGTAGTCGGTCGCGCCCGGAGCGCGGATATCGAGGAAGGCGAGGGCTTCCTTGCGCAGCTGATCGAGCAGCAGGCGCGCGGTGACGTAGGTGTAGTCGGGCTCTTCCTCGATAAGCGTGCGGGCCGTCATGACGAGGGTGGTGGCGACATCGCTTTCCGTGATGCCGTGGTACATGTTGCGCCGGGACTCGTCCATGACGCGCCCCGCATCGACATCGCTCAGGCCCGCGCAGGCTTCCTCGATAAGCGTGCGCATGCGGTGAAGGTCCAGGGGATGCCGCGCGCCATCCTCGCCGACCACCTCGATCTCGGGGGCCGGTTCGGGCGTCGTTCCTTCCCTGGCCGCCTGCTCTTGGCGCATCCGCGCGTGCTCCTCGCGATAGAGAACGTAGCTGCGCGCGATTCTGTGCTCGCCGCTGCGCATGAGCGCGAGTTCAACCTGGTCCTGGATGTCCTCTATGTGGATCGTGCCGCCGGACGGGAAACGCCGCCGGAACACGGCGGTGACAATTTCCGTGAGTTCGGATACGCGTTCCCGGATGCGCGACGATGCCGCCGCGGTGCCGCCCTCGGCCGCGAGAAACGCCTTGGTCATTGCGACCGCAATCTTGTCGTCGGTATAGGACACGACGGTGCCGTTGCGCTTGATGACCCGGAGCTGCCCCGGCGCGGTGGCGGCGATGGAGGGAGTGATGGCCGGGGTTGTCGTGTCGCTGCTTCCGTTCAGTTGGTCCGCAATGGAGGATCGATCGGTGCCGACTTCTGGTTGCATACGGTTCTCCTCAAGGCTCTTCGCTTCTTTAAAAAGCCGTTACCGGTGAACCGATGACGCATCGCGAAGCAAGCGTTTTTTGGTCTCGCCACCGGTTGCATCGAGCCGCAAATTCGAGCGGCACAGGACTCCTATATTAGTTCAGTTCTCTCAAGAAAACACTACATTTTGTGTTTCTAGTGTTGCTACAGCACCTGATAAGCCGTTTCTTGGGGATTTTCTGTGGAACGTTTGTGTGCAGGCAGTTGCAATCTAGGGGATAGCATTTGACATCACTCAAGACTTGGCATCGGGGGATTCACGATGGTTCGGAATCAGCCTATGCTGACGCGATGGAAAACAAACGCCAGAGAGAAAGCACGCCGAAAATCTGCCATGGATACCCAACGCACGACGATCGACGAATGGTCCGAGGTACCAGGACTACTCGCCTCGCTCTATCAAATCGCGAAACGTCTAAGAACGCTGTTTCCCGAACGCAAATTCACCCCTGACGGTCATTTGGTCGGTAGTATCGGAGAGGCAATAGCTGCCCGAATGTTCGAGCTAAGACTGCTCAACGCCTCGACTAAAGAACACGATGCAACCACCGCCGACGGCAGGACTCTAGTACAGATCAAGCTGACGCAGGGGAACGGGAGCATCGGTCTCCGGGGCCAACCACAGCACCTACTGGTTCTCCGCTTGGCGCGGGACCTGGCTCTCGAGATCGTCTACAACGGTGGGGGCCAAGGACCTTGGTCGGCAGCTGGCAAGATGCAAACAAACGGCCAACGTCAGATCTCGCTCTCGCGACTTCGAGCCATGAACTCAGTGGTTCCTGAATGCAATCGCTTGCCGGTTTGCAATGAAGTCGATCTGCGTAGGTGACGTTTCGTTAACGAGCAAATGAGAGGAATGCGACTCAGGAGCGAACATTTCACTACTGACCTGATCCAGCGGATTCGGGCACGACAGGAGGAATACCCTGAATTGAAGCAGTCGCATCACTTCGTTTTCGACTGTCCACTAGATCCATCCTACAAAGGCCCAACGGAGTTCGTCTGGCTCGGTCTCAACCCTGGATCGGACGATGAAGATTGGGAGCGGCACGGCGTCAACACTGAGGAGACGCGCCAATACAACTATCAAGTCGAGTTTGGCCGGAGCACGGCCAGCGCGACTCGAATGCGAAGACTCTACAATTTCCTCGGTGCAGAGATGTTCAGTCGCACTACACACAGTCAGCTCTTCTTCTGGTGTTCAAGAGACACAAATGAAGCGTTCAAGGAGAGATTCGGGTATCGGTTCCGAGACAATCCACACTGGACATTCTGCTGCGAAACTAACGTAGCGCTCATTGAACGCATACGACCTAAAGCGGTAATGGCAGAGAGCAGACCAACTCTGGCGCTGTACGAGCGCGATTTTGGACTTCTCCCGGTCAAGACTCACCGCAGCGAAGTAGGTGATGCTCTCATCGAAGAACGACGTTTCGCGAACGGAGTGCCGTTCTATTGCTTCGATCACCTGAGCGCGCGACGAGGTCACGCCAACGTGAGGGCGAAGCTCAAAGAACTCCTGCGTCGATGAACAGTCAGCTCGCATACGCCACTTACTTCTGCGGCGGCGTACAATAATTGCCATCCGGATGGGAGAATCCACGCAAGGCAAGCGATGCTTCGGGCCGCCCTGATCGCCTCGGTCGCACTGGCGACGATGTCTGCAAATCCTTGCTTCGCGCAGGCCACCATGGCGGGAATGATCGAAGCCATAAAGGAGGACACGCGCCGCACTGCCTTCTACACGGGCGTGGCGGAACTGGACCCCCGCGTCATCGACGCCATGTCAACCGTCAAACGCGACGAGTTCGTTCCCTGGGTCTCCAAGATCTCCGCGTACGTCAATCGGCCGCTCCTGATCGGCCACGGACAGACCATCTCGCAGCCCTACATCGTCGCGATCATGACGCACCTCATGGAAGCGCGCGAGGGCGACCGCGTACTGGAGATCGGCACCGGTTCCGGATACCAGGCGGCCGTGCTCGCCGAACTGGTCGACGAGGTCTACACCATCGAGATCATCCCCGAACTCGCGGAATCCGCTTCCAAACGCCTTGCCCGGCTCGGCTTCGATAACGTCGAAGTCAGGACCGGCGACGGCTGGTACGGCTGGCCGGATAAAGCCCCCTTCGACGCGATCATGGTCACCGCCGTCGGCGAAGACGTGCCCGGAGAACTTGTTCGCCAACTGAAGCCCGGTGGCCGAATCGTTCTGCCGCTCGGCACTGACTGGGACCAGAACCTGGTGGTCGTGGAGAAGGCGGAGGATGGGACGACCTCGAAACGCGAGATACTGCCGGTGCGGTTCGTACCCCTGACGGGGGATCACTGAACTCCATCGCCGAACCCAGGACCTCAGTCCAACGTTGTAGTGAGCGGACTGCTCACCGCGTCTATCCCTCAGTTCTCCTACGCCCACGTTCCCAGTCGTTGACGATGAGGCAGAAGAGCTTGGCTGTGGCCTCCGCATCGTAGCGCGCAGCGTGCGCGCGTCCGCCCTCGAATTCGATGCCGGCCCGGGCGCAGGCTTCGCTCAGGACCGTGTGGCCGTATGCCACCGCCGCAAGGGATGCCGTGTCGATCACCGTGAACGGATGAAAGGGATTGCGCTTGATGCCGTTGCGTTCGGCGGCTGCCGTCACGAAGCCGTGATCGAAGTGGGCGTTGTGGGCTGTCAGCACGGCGCGTTCGCAGCCGTTTCGGCGGACCTCGCGGCGGACGAACCGAAACAGCTCGCGCACCGACTCTTCCTCGTCCAATGCGTCGCGTTCAGGGTCTGACAGGTCGATGCCAGTAATCCTGAGGGAGGCTTCCTCGACCATGGTTCCCGGGTGCGGGATGACGTTCCAGCTTCGGACTCGGTCAATCGCCAAACGTTCATCGGACCACTCGAGGCTCACCGCTGCGATCTGCAGGACGGCGTGGATGTCCTTGTCGAAACCGCCGGTTTCGAGGTCGATGACGACCGGAAGAAAGCCGCGAAATCGGGAGCTCATTTCACTCATCGCCGCCCCTCTAAGCCACGCGGCCAAAGCCGTCCCCCAAGCATACATCAGCGCCCCGTGACTCGCGGTATCCCCGCTGCGTTACCATGGCGCCTTCGTCGAATCTGAGAGCGCGCCAGTGAAGATCGTGCTTGCCTACTCCGGGGGCCTCGACACGTCGGTCATCTGCCACTGGCTGCAGGAGACCTATGCGGCCGAAGTGGTGACGTTCACCGCGGACATCGGCCAGGGCGAAGAGGTGGAACCGGCCCGCGCCAAGGCGAAAGCGCTTGGCGTGCGGGAGATCTACATCGAGGACCTGACCGAAGAGTTCGTGGCCGACTTCGTCTACCCGATGTTCCGTGCCAACACGGTCTACGAGGGCGAATACCTCCTCGGCACCAGCATCGCGCGGCCACTCATCGCCAAGAGACTGGTCGAAATCGCCAAGGAAACTGGCGCCGAGGCCGTCTCCCACGGTGCGACGGGGAAAGGCAACGACCAGGTTCGCTTCGAACTCGGGGCCTACGCCCTGAATCCAGACATCAAGGTCATCTCACCCTGGCGAGAATGGGACCTCAATTCCCGCGAAGCGTTGATGGCGTACTGCGCCGAGCGCCAGATTCCCGTCGATTTCAGCAAGGCCGGCGAGAAGTCGCCCTATTCGATGGATGCCAACCTGCTGCACATCTCTTACGAAGGCGGCGAACTGGAAGACCCCGGTGCCGAGCCGAATCCGTCGATGTGGCGCTGGACGGTGGCACCGGAAGACGCGCCCGACAAGGCCGAGCACATCGAACTCGAGTATCTGAACGGCGATGCGGTCACCCTCAACGGCGAACCGATGACACCGGCGCGCGTGCTCGCGCGCCTGAACGAGATCGGCGGCGCCCACGGGGTCGGCCGCAGCGACATCGTCGAGAATCGCTACGTCGGGATGAAATCCAGAGGGTGCTACGAGACGCCCGGCGGCACGATACTGCTGAAGGCCCACCGCGCCATGGAGTCAATCACCATGGACCGCGAAGTCATGCACCTGCGCGACGAACTCATGCCGCGCTACGCGAAGCTCATCTACAACGGCTACTGGTGGTCCCCGGAGCGCCGCGTGATGCAGGCACTGATCGACGCCTCGCAGGATGTCGTCAACGGCCGCGTCCGGCTGAAGCTCTACAAAGGTGGCGTTTCCGTCGTCGGCAGGTGGTCTGACGACAGCCTTTACGACGCCGATGTCGCCACTTTCGAGGACGATGGCGGCGTCTATCGCCAGGACGACGCGGCCGGGTTCATTCGGCTGAACGCCCTGAGGTTGCGGCTGGCGGCGAAGCGGGGCCGAAACCTGCTTTAGGAGTCCCGGCAAGTCGCCAAAAGCCGGGTCTTAAGAGAACCGCTTTCGAGTGAAAGCCCCGTGTGGCAAATCTGCGAATCTTCGCAAGATCGATGGTTCTCCAACGAAAGTAACTGCGAGTAACGACGTTAGCGTAAAGGAGCAAAGCAAATGTCCGTCCCTGACTTCCAATCTCTCATGCTGCCAACTCTCAAATCGCTGGCGGACGGCGGAGAGGTGCCTCTTTCAGACGTGCGTGAGCATGTTGCCGCCGTGGAAAATCTTATCGCCGATGACTTGCAGGAAATGCTTCCTAGCGGCCAACAGTCAGTCTTTGTCAATCGGGTGAGTTGGGCAATGGTGTATCTCGGACGAGCCGGTTTGACGGAACGAGTGCGCCGGGGAGTGTGGCAACTGACCGATGAAGGCAGACGACTTCTCGCCAATCCGCCGTCACGCGTTGACATGAGCTACCTTCAGAAATACCCCGCCTATGTTGCATGGCGAACGGGAAAAAGCGGCCCGTCATCAAGTAGCGATGCCACATCCTCGATGTCGGACGACTCCAGGGATACGCCCGAAGAAGCCTTAGAGAAGGCAGCTCGGCAACTGCGCAAGGCATTGGAAGCCGAAATTCTGGACAGGGTTCGCGAAGCGTCGCCATCCTTCCTTGAGCAGGTTGTCGTCCACCTGTTGATCGCCATGGGGTACGGCGGTGGCGATCCTACGATGGGTCGGGTAACCGGGCGTTCTGGTGATGGCGGGATCGACGGCACGATTAAGGAAGATGCCCTTGGATTGGACGAGGTCTATGTGCAGGCGAAAAAGTATGCGGCGGGTAGCACTGTAGGCGAAGGTGATCTTCGGAACTTCGCCGGTGCAATCGATGCCGCAGGCACCACCAAGGGCGTGTTCGTGACGACGGCTAGTTTCACACGTGCTGCGAGGGACTATGTCGCGCGGAGTCCAAAGCGCATAGTCCTGATCGACGGCGAAGATCTGGCCCGGCACATGGCTCGATACAACATTGGCGCACGCGAACGGGATCAGGATCATCAGCAGGACTATTACAAGATCAAAAGGATCGACGAAGACTATTTCGACCAGGAAGCTCTCTGACTCATGAAAGCGGTAATGGTCATGTATGACTCGCTAAACCGGCACATGCTGCCGAATTACGGCTGCGACTGGACGCTGGCCCCAAACTTCATCCGCCTCGGCGAGCGCGCGGTCACGTTCGACAACCACTACGTCGGATCCATGCCGTGCATGCCCGCTCGGCGGGAACTGCACACCGGCCGGCACAACTTCCTGCACCGCTCCTGGGGACCGCACGAGCCTTTCGACGACTCCACGTTCACGATCCTGAAGCAGAATGGCATCTACACCCACCTGGTCTCGGACCACTACCACTACTGGGAGGACGGGGGCGCCACTTACCACCACCGCTATTCGAGCTGGGAGAACGTGCGCGGCCAGGAGGGCGACGCCTGGAAAGGCGAGGTCGCCGAACCAGAGATTCCCGAGCACTTGGGACGCGTCACGCGGCAGGACCTGGTGAACCGGAAATACATGCAGGAGGAGAAGCTCACTCCCCAGGCGCAGACCTTCGCGGCTGGCCTCGAATTCCTTGAGACCAACCATCAAGAGGACAACTGGTACCTGCAGATCGAAACGTTCGATCCCCACGAGCCGTTCTTCACACTTAAGCAGTGGAAGGACCGCTACAACTTTTTTCGTGCTGAGGGCTCCGACTGGGACGGCCCGCACTTCGACTGGCCGGAGTACGCGCGGGTCACCGAAGATCCTGATGCCGTGGAGTACCTGCGCTACCAGTACGCGGCGCTGCTGACGCAATGCGACCACTACCTCGGCACGGTGATCGACTTCATGGACGCCCACGACATGTGGCACGACACGATGCTACTTGTGGTCACCGATCACGGCTTCCTGCTCGGCGAGCACGACTGGTGGGGCAAGTTGCGGATGCCTTGGTACAACGAAACCGCGCACATCCCGTTTTTCGCCTGGGATCCGCGCTGCGGCGTCGGCGGCGCCAAGCGGCGCAGCCTGACAACCACCATCGACATCGGTCCAACCCTCCTGGAGTACTTCGGCCTGGATCGACCGCCGGACATGGACGGTGCGCCGCTGCGCGCCACCATCGAGGAAGACGCCCGCATCCGTGACACGACGATCTATGGGATGTTCGGAGGCCACGTCAACATCACCGACGGGCGTCACGTCTACATGCGCGGTGCGGTCGAGGACAACTCGCCGCTCTACCAGTACACGCTGATGCCGAGCCACCTGCGCCGGCCGTTTTCGGTCCACGAACTCGCCAACATGCAATGGCATCCGCCGTTGGGCTTCACCAAGGGATGTCCCGTGATGCGGATTCCGTCCACTGGACCCGTAGGCCGCGCACCCGAAATGTTCAGGACGCAGCTCTTCGATCTGGTTACAGACCCGGGCCAGCTCAATCCGATCGAAGACGATGCCGTCGAGGGGCGGATGATCCGGTTGCTCGAAGAAGCGCTGTTGGCGCATCAGGCCCCGCCCGAGCAATACCAACGCCTCGCGCTCGAAGGTCCTTAACGACACTCGTGTGCTCTATCGCGTTCACCGCAATCGACTCTCCCTCGTAGCCCAAGGTTTTATCCGTGGAGCCCATTTCGATACCTACGCTTCACACGGACCGGCTCACATTGACTGCGATGGAGGCCGCTCATTCCCGTGGCGTCTTCGAGCTGTGGTCTCACCCCGACGTTTGCCGGTATTCGGGCCAGGTCGTCGACCACGACGGCAACGTCATCCGTACGCCCTGCACGACCGAGTCCCAGAGCGACCGGATCATCGAGTTCTGGGTGCGGGCGGCACGCGATGGCTGGGGATTCAGATGGTCCATATTGGGCCGGGAGCCCGGTTCCGGCATCTTCATAGGCATGGTTGGCTTCAACGCGATTGCACCAATTCCCGAGATCGCATTTCACCTACATCCTCGCTTCTGGGGTAACGGCTACATGCTGGAGGCAACAAATGAGGCCATGGAATGGGCGACGACGAATCTGTGTTCCCATCAGTTCAAGGCGTTCATCGAGGATGGGAATACCAAGGCGATAAGGCTCGCCACGAGGCTGGGTTTTTCCGCCACGGGACGATACAGGTCGCGGGCTCAACAGTACCAACGCCTCGGGCTCGGTTCTCCCTGACGGCACGAAGTTCCGCCCAGGAACTCCTTCCCTTCAAATCGGTCCAAATCCATGCGCGGTACGCCGCACGGTGGATCGGTTTGGACTCGTCGGTGCGACAACGTGCGATTGCGCTTCAACTGGAGAGAAATATGAAACTGACCGTCATTGTTGGCGCGCTACTCGTGTTGCAGGGGTGTGCCACCGCGAGTCTTGGCCGCATGCATCCTTTGCTCCCCGCAGAAACCGAAGGTCTCGACTGCGACGGCCTCGCCGCTGAGATCAGAAAGACCGACGACTTCTGCGCACTGTCACTCGACTCCAAGGGCTACCGAAAGAGTGACGTCGCCGCGACATTTTTCATGGGGGCGTGGGCGTTCCTGACGCCAGCACCGTATAACAACATCGAGCTGATCAGAGCTATCAAATCCGCCTCGATCCGCCAGGTGCAGTTGACTCACGAGATGGATGCTTCAGGGTGTCCGGTGATCGAACGCGAGTCGGCCTGTCCACCGCTGTGCTCACGCCCGGCGATCCTCGCGACATTGACGATGGAAAACGGATTCCTGGGTGAGCGGTGCGTGGTCCTCAATGTGCAGGAGCGGACGACCTACGCGCATCTTATGGACGGCTAGCAGGGGTCGATCGCCCCTGTGACGACCGGGAAAGCACCACCCCTTGCACCGCACCCCACGCTGGAGAAAACTACGACAAAGGAGACTTCATCCCCGTAGGGAGCGAGGCGCCATGAAACGACTTTTGACCATCTTCGTTTCCATGCTCGTCGCCTGCTGCAGTCAATCTGCGATGGCCGGGGGCTGGGGACCGGTATTCGCCATCGAGCTTCGTGGCGATGGCCTGGAGCAGCCCTTCGAACTCACCGAGCCGTCGATTCTTGAAAAACTGAGTCCCTGGGTGGGGCCCGGTACCAAAATGGCCGACTTCATGCGGCCCGACGGTTCGGAGAAAAGTATCGCGAACTGGGACGCAGGTGTCGTTACCGATCATCCCGCCGGCCTGCAGCGCATCGAGGTGAAATTCCGGGTCGGATGGTCGCGAGAATCGACGGATGCGTTCTGGGTCCTATACGAAAAAGGGGCTGGCAGTTCGACGGGTTATATCTACCACCCTATAGCGAACTACATCGTTGCTCACGTCAGTGAAGGCGCATGGCGTTACGCCTCGGACCGATGGAATGAGATCATCGGTCCCATCATCGAAAAGCACACGATCGCCGGTGCAAAAGGAGAGTTCTCGTGCCAGGTGCAAGCACGCGGGCGAGCCGCTGCGGGCAAAGCGGCCGGGCGATCGTGTTGGCCAACCCGTCGAGAGTCCCCGATCTAGGAACCTACGCCAAGAACGTCACGCAATACCGATCAAGGAGCAGGCTGTTGGATCGCCATAACAGCCTGCCACAGCGCCACCCCGGCCAGAACCAACGTCACCAGGAGCGTGCCGACCACACCAACGGCCCGCAACGGATGTTCGACACCCTTGATGGTCAAGCCGAACGGATGCGCGATGCGGGCAACCAGCAGCACGATGCCGTTGGCGTGCAGCAAGATGCTGTTGGCGCCGTTCGCCTCGACCACGGCCATGAGAATGAGCGCCAATGGAACCGCCTCGATGAAGTTTCCGTGCTGACGCATCGCTCGCGCGAGGTTCATGTTGTCGCCATGGAGTATCGACACCCCCGTGCGCACGCGCATGCGGGCGACCCGCACCATGAGCGTAAGCATGACCACCGCCAGCAAGGCCGCGTACAGTCCGGTTATCGGTACAGGCATCGTCCAGTCACCTCCCAAGTTAGCGATCATCAACAATCCGCGACCACAGCCTCCCCCTCTCCAGTCGCGCTGTACTACGGCTCCGATTCCACCTGCCACCACCGCTGCGCGATCAGCCACGCGTCCCGCGGCGAAGGTTAGAGCGTCATGTTCCTTTGCCAGTACTCGTCGCCTTCCTGGCTGATCTCGGCGCGCGCCTCAGCGTTCCACTCACCTCCGCCAATATAGCTTCCCCGGTACTCGTAAGGCACTTCGTCAGGGTATCGCTGCCGGCGGGCATCGATCGCGAGAGGAATCATCCGTGCGCGGCGCAGCACATGTTCTTCCGTGTACTTGACCGTTTTCCGCTTGTCGCCCATCCGCGCAAAGGCATGGACATTGGTTGCTTCCGCGCCAATTGCAGAGGCCCGATTGTGGAACCCCATGATCATGTTGACGCGGCGCTCGGCAGACCGGTTCGGATAGGAGCCATGCATCGAGCTTCGGTTGACCAGGCCGCAATCTCCCGGCCCCAGGGTCATGGGGACCGCGTCCGGCAACCATTCGGTGATCGGCGGGAAACTGCCACCGTCCGCGAGGCGCCAGCGGCGGTGACTTCCGGGGATCACCCAAAGACAGTTCTCCGGCGTGCAATGAGACCACGAGACAGACAGGTTGACGCCATGCGTCTTGCCCGACCCGTCAGGCTGCTCCAGGCTGGTTCCGTCTTCCGCCCAATGCGTCCGGCCGTCCTGATGCCAGCGCGTGGGGAAGCCGTCGTAGGCCGCCTTGTGGAAAACACTCTCGGAGAAGGGCACGAAGTCCGGCCCGTTCACGCTCGCGATCATCTTGAGGATGTCGGGATGGCCGTATGCCCTCAGCGCAGAGTCCATGATCATCAGCGGGTGCGACAGCATGCGAACGATGCCAGGTGCGCCTTCCGCTTCCGAATCCTCATCCTGATCCTCTTGGGATGACCATGGCGGTTCCACCGAGTAGTGCCTGGAGAACCTGCTGGGCCGGCCATGCCTGTCGACCTCGCCGTCATTGACGAGCGGCGCGTTGTCCAACACCTGGTCGAGTTCGCGCTCGAGTTCCCGGCACTCCTCCGGCGAGAGGACCCCGGTGAAGACATAGAAGCCGGTGCGGCGATAGGCGTCGAGGATGTCCCGCGTCAGGGTCCCGTCATCGTCGAACCGTAAGGGGCCTCGATTACCGAGCCCGGCGGCCCGCTTGAGGCCTTCCCTGCGGTAAGCCTCCCAGGCGGTGTCGCCGTTTCCGGTCATCCTCTCCCCTGTTGACGTCTCACATTGACGCGGCGGCAGGCGTCGCTTCCACGTGCTGCCGAAACCGCGGCATGACTTCGTTCGCGAGCAGCGTCATGGAACGCCGCCACAACTCGATGTTGTCCCAATCGTGGCCGACCATGAGCAGCGTTCCGAAGTCACCCCATTGCGAATGGAGATCGACGAGTTCGTCGAGGACCTTTGACGGCGACCCCCAGGTCACCATTGACCGGGCCACGACTTCTTCCGTCGCTTCCTCGTCGGGCATGTCGACGTCGGGCTTCAGCATCTCCATCGAGCCCCGGTTGAGATACATGCGCCTGAAGTAGCGGAAATAGAAATGCAGCCCGCAGTCCGGATTCGAGAGATGCTCGTCGGCCTGCGAATCGCTGTCGGTCACGAGAATCGAGCGCGCGATGCGCCAGTTTGCCGGATCCGGCCGCTCGCCGATGCTCTCGACGCCCTCCGCGTACGCCTCCCAGTGGCTGCGGATGTAACGCGCCTGGATGAAGTTCGCGGAGACGGGATGCCAGCCGCGCGTTCCAGCCATCTTTGCGCTCGGCGAGTAGGGCGTGATGATGGACAGGCAGATCTGCGGATGCGGCTTCTGGAAGGGTTTCAGCATCTCGCCGATGCCGAGACCGTCGAAGCGAAAGTCGGTGATGTTGACGTTCCAATACTTGCCCGGGATCGAGTAGGGGGCGTCCTGCGCCCAGATCTGCTGCATCGCCTCGATGGACTCCAGCATCATCTCGGAGCGCGTGTCCTTGTCGCCGATGCCCAACAGTTCGAAGTCGCTACCGAGGCCTCCCGGGCCGATGCCGAGGAGGTAGCGCCCGCGCGACAGGTGATCGAACTGGGCCACCTGGGCGGCGACCATCGCGGGGTGCGACTGCGGCAGGTTCAGCACGCCGGTCGCGAAGTTGATCTGCCTGGTCTGGTGGATAAGGCTTGAGAAGAACGCCAGGGGCGACGCAATCGGTTCCGCGGTCGACGAAAAGTGCTCGCCGAACCATGCCTCGGAGAAACCCAGCCGGTCGGCCAGCAGCACCGCTTGCCGGTCCTCATCGAGGGTGTCCGCGAGCAGGCGGTCCGGCGGATGGAGTGGCATGGCGAACATTCCAAGTTGCATAGGTGTTCCTCGATAGGTGGGCCGGCAGGCAAGTTCTGGTGGACGGTCGAGCCTAACCCGCGATCCGTCTGTTCTCAATCTCGACCGCTGACCCGATACATTGATGACCGCAGCCGAGCCTTTCCGGCTAGTTCTTGCACTTTCGCTCCACCCACCGCTCGGCTGGTCTGTAGCCCTTCGTTGGAATGAGATAGGAGGTTGTCGAACCATCCTCGTCTGTGATGGTCACCCGGACATCGTGCTTCCGGGCTCTCGCAGCGCGCCCCGCGAGCCCCATGACTTCCCGCACCGTGAAGTCGGCGATACGGTTGGGATAGTCGCCGGAAGTCGCCACCCTGATGCCGTCTCCGGCCTCTATGTCGAGCTTTCCCGACGCCGGTTCTTCGGGACTGTCCGCGAAAGGTGCCATTGCGATCTGGCCATCCCTGCATCGGAGCCTTATGTCGCCTGACAAGACGTACCATTCGTTCTCCGTTCCGTCCGGACCGCGGACGATATGGGCTGTCCAGTCGCCAAAGGTCCTGACAGGCCGGAATTCCACGAGCCTCCCAATCGCCCACATCGATGCATCGTGGAGCCCGGCGATGCTCTGGACGAACCCGACGCCGCCGATAGACACCTGAAGCGTCTCGCCGCCCTCAAGGGCATTCACCATCGCCATCGTTCGCTCTGCGACATCCTTCGTCATTTTTCCGAGGTTCGACATTGGTCGAAAGACGCCGGTGGCTTCAATTGGGGGATTCCGATCCACCGTCGCCACAACCGGCGTACCGGAACGCTCCCAACCCTCCGGAAGCGTCCCTTCGTCCATGATCACAAACACGCACAGGCGGTCGCGGAGGCAACCGAACGCCACGTATAGATAGGATGGACGCACAACCGGTGTGACGAGCCAGACGTCCTCGCCATAAGAGCCCGCCTCCCAGTCTTCGAAGGTCTCCATCTCTGTCATTTCCGCCCACGCCCCGAGCGTCCACCACAAGATGGAGAACGCAATCAACTTTGCCACAATCGAACCTGGGCACACGACGTATCGGGCCTTCGACGTTTTCCCCATTGGCTGTTCCTTCTTCCTGAATCGAAGGATGCCCCAACGCACTCTCCGGCATCAACGAAACAAGCTCCACCTCTGAGGGGGGCCTGCAAACTCGCTGTACCGGTTACCTCTACGTGAAGCGCAAATCGTTGTCTGCCCGGGCTGATGGGACCACGACAACCCTCGGGTCGCCCGCGATGATAAGGTGAGCGCCGTCAGTGAATCGGGGCGCGCGGATGCCAACCAGGGTTGCCATCATCGGTGGTGGCGTGTCGGGATTGGGTGCGGCCTGGGCGCTCCACCAGCACCCGGACCGGTTCGACTTTCGGCTGTTCGAAGCGCAGTCCCAGGTAGGTGGCAACGCCATCACCGCCGACATGCCGCAGGACGACGGCACCTCCATCCCGTTTGATATATCCGTCACCGCATGCATCCCCTCCGTTTACCACCACATTCTGCTGGTCATGCGCCAGCACGGCATCGAACTGGTCGATACCAGGTTCAGCTACAGCGTGAAGTATCGCGACGGCGTCTACGCCCACGATTTCGACTCCGACATCCGCAGGCAGTTGCAGCCGGAAATCAGGAAGTTCCAGCGAACCTTGAGACGCATGAAGTGGTTTGGCGGGCTGACCCGATCCAGGTCCAAGTTGCTCAATGCCCTCAATCCCTTCAACTACGTCAGCATGGGCACGGTGTTGAACCTCGGAGGGTTCTCCGGAGACTTCAGGTACAAGATCCTGAAGCCGATGTTCGTGAACTTCCTGATGGCCACGAACGTGTTCGACATGCCGGCAGCCCTGTTCGCCCGGTACCTGGAGTTCTTCGACATAGAAACCGCAACGGCCATGCAGACCTGGGACCAGGGCACGCGAAACATTTACCGAAAACTGTCGGCTGCGTTCCAGGACAAGATCTACCTCGACCGTCCGGTTCGGAAAGTGTTTCGGGGCCCGTCCGAGGTCGTCGTGGAGGACGAGACCGGGCGGAGGGAGACGTTCGACGAGGTGGTGTTCGCATGCAACGCGAATCAGACGCTGATGATGCTGGACAAGCCGACCTTCCTCGAGAGGTTTCTCCTGTCTTCGATTCGTTACGAGAGCGAACTGCACAACCATACGGTCGTCCATTCCGACGCCTCGGTGCTGCCGGACAGCGACGTCAAGGCGCTCGACACGCGAAGCAATCACATCGAGCAGTACGGCACGCGGCCGGACAACTACGAAATCACCTACATCATGCACAACCAGCAGCCCTGGGCTCATCGGTCAGACAAGCCCTGCCTCGTCACCTACAACCCGATCAGCCGCATCGACGAAACGAAGATCGTCAAGAAGTGGTGGTTCCAGCACATCGTCCACGACGTGCGCCACGTGGCCGTTCTGATCCACCTGTTTCGTCTCGTCCAGGGCAAGCGGCGAACGCGGCACTGCGGCGCCCACACCCTCATCAACAGCCAGGAAACCTGTTTCGTAACCGGCCTCGTGACGGCCAGGCAGATGGGGGCGGACTACCCGTTCCAGGATTCCGAAGCACGCAGGTGGTTCAACTACTACGGGCGCATGATGTACGGTTGGCGCTTCAGGAAGGCGTGAACCCAGGAACACGGTGCCGATGACATCACCGCAGCAGTCCTAACTGCATCTACAACCAGCAGGTGCCGGCCTTCTGGGCAGACTGCCCCGACGTACGGGGCCGACAGGCTATCGTTCGCCGCGTAGCGCGCCCTCTTCGTTTCCTTCGTCACCAGCCTGCCAAGGATCGTCACCGGCGTTTTGTTCGTCGGTCTGCTCAGCCAGTGGTATCGAAAAACCGCCTGCTCCGCAGCTCATTCCCGTCAACAACGTCACTGACACCAGCGCGGCAGCGAGCAACCTTACGGACGTATTGATTCGGCTCATGGAAGTTCCCAGGGTTTTTGTTCCTTCACGGGTCGAAGAGTGCCCGACACTCCCCATGCGTTCAACCGCGTCCCTGCACCCAAGCCCTGCATCCAGACGTACCCCTTCGGGTTTCGACCGCATCGTGCACCGAGACCCCAGCCTCTCGCGCCCAAGCCGGTGAGCACTTTCACATAGCCCGGCAGTCATGATTTGACCTTGAGCCGCCGCGCCGCAATGCTTGGGAGTTCTCGTACGTCTTGCTGCTCGATTGTCCATGGCTCGAAGAAAAAGCGCCGGAGGCAAGCTCCGGATCGGAGATCACTGGTCTGCGATCAGCATCATCGCGCAGTCTCAGGACAACCCCCTGAAGGCGGTGGCGGAGTTCGTCGAAAACAGCATCGACGCGGGCGCGAAGAACATCCAGATCGTCCGGGGGCGCGAACGAGGCGATCCGTTCCTGAAGGTCATCGATGATGGCGAAGGGATACGTCTCGATCAGACCGGCGTGCCGGACTTCCGCTACGTGGCGACCCACATCTGCGACTCGATCAAGAAGCGCCTGAAAAGGAACGGTGCCCGACAGATCCAGGGCGAATTCGGCATCGGGCTACTGAGTTTCTGGACTCTCGGCGAGAACCTCAGGCTTCGTTCGTCGGCGGCCGATGGTTCCGTACACGAGATGGCGATGCAACGCGGCAGCGAAGGCTACTCCGTCAGGGTCAGCCGCGCCTTGCTGGCGGAGGCGGGCGCCACGCTGGACATTCGGCCCCTGCTCCCGGGTGTCCGCCAGTTCAGCGGCGAGAAGCTCAATTGGTACCTGGCATCCGAACTGCGGGACCGCATTCGGCAAACCGGCGTCAGCGTGCGTATCAGCGACCGCACCGCCCGAAAGTCCTACACGGTGACGCCACGAGAATTCGACGGTCGCCTCATTCACGAGCTCAACAATCCCATGACCCGCTTCGGCGAAATCAGGCTTGAGCTCTACCTCGACGACCCGTCGACCGAGCGCGGCGTGTCGCTTTACCGGAACGGCACGCGAGTCGCGGAGCTGGCAGCGCTTGACGGGTTCCAGGAAGGTCCGTGGAGCAGCGGCTACATCGATGGCGTGGTCGATGCGCCGTTCATCCATCTCACGCCTGGAACGCGCACCGGAGTCATCCACGACGAGGCCTATGCGGCGCTGCACGAAGGCATCGAGTCCATTCGCGATCAGCTCGATGCCTTGATTGGTGACCTAAAGCGAGCGGAAGAGGAGCGTGCCAGCGAACGGACGCTCAAGTCGATTCGGCGCGCGTTTCGCGAAGCGCTGCTGGCATTGCCGGCGGAGGAGTACGATTGGTTCGAGGTGCATCGAAACGCGCCGGGACGCCGGTCCGAAACTTCCACCGGTCCCGCTCTGGAGCCGACCAAGGCGCAACGCGAAGTGGCGGCTGGCGATGTTCCGGACCCGGATGAGGAGTCCGCGCCGAAGCAAGAATTCTTCGATATCGCGGGTCCCCTGTACAGCGTGCGCATATCGCCCGCGTCCTCGGTCGTACAGGTTGGCACCAGTCGGACACTGCGAGCTGTCTGCCGGGACCGTGCGGGCAGACAGGTGGACGAAGGCGTCGTTTTCGCCTGGACCCTCGTCGAGGGCGGCGGCTCACTCGCCGATCCTCATGCCGAGATCGTCGATTTCGAGGCCCCCGACGAACCCGGCCTCGTGACCTTGAAACTCGTCGCCACGCAGCGGGATGTCGTGTGCGAAGCGAAGGCGCTCGTTACCGTCACGGACTCGCTCGTCGCCAGTCGCGACGGATCACCCACGCGGCAGGGACTGCCAGGCTACACATACGAGAACGCGCCCGGCCAGTTATGGCGTTCGCGGTACGAGGTCGACCGCGAACTGATCGTCATCAACAACGGTCATCGGGACTTCGTCTTTGCTTCCCAGACCCGAGCTTCCCAACTGCGCTACATCGCGCGGCTCTTCGTCAAGGAACTCGTGATTCGGAATTTCCCCGGGTCATCGTCACAGGACCTTCTCGACCGGATGCTGGAACTGATGCTCTACATGGAAGGCAACCTGAAATAGCCCGGATTCGGGAGCAACAACATGGAGCAGCGGTACCTGCATCTCAATCCCGTCATCGAGAAGCTGTCCGAGGGCAAGCACGTCTTTGGCGTGAGCACCTCGGACTTCTCGCTGCAGAACGCGCGTTCGCTGGCGCGCGATCCCGACATCGACTTCGTGTACCTCGACATGGAGCACGGTGCCATGCGCTTCGACCAGCTTGAGGTCTTCCTGTCCGGCATGATGGATAAGGCCGGCATTCTCGAGCGCGGCAACGCGCAGGCGCACCCAGCCGTGTTCGCGCGATTTGCGCCCTACGCCAGCGAGGAGGCCCAGTGGGTCGTCAAGCACGCGCTCGATCTCGGCCTGATGGGCGTCCTCATCAACAACGTCGAGACGGCTGAGCAAGCCGAGAACATCGTGCGCACGATGCGGTACATGCCGGCGAGGGACTCAAAGATCCCGAACCCGCGAGGAGTCCGCGGCACCGCTGGCGCGGGCCCGTGGTTCTGGGGCATTTCCGGGGCCGAGTACCGGGAGCGCGCCGACCTCTGGCCGCTCAATCCCGAGGGCGACCTGCTGTTCTGGCCCATGATCGAGACGGTGGAAGGGGTGAAAAACGCCGATGCGATCGCCCAGGTCCCCGGTGTCGGGGGCTTCTACCTAGGTGCCGCGCAGGATCTCAGCAATTCGCTCGGCGTGCCGGACCCCTCTCATCCTGATGTCGACGCCGCAATGGCGGAGATCATCGAAGTCTGCAAGGCGCGCTCCATCCCGGTCGGGGGTACCGTGGGCACCGCCAACGTCGCCGAGAAGATGGAGCAGGGCTACCAGATCATCAGCTTCGGCGGCGCCAACGGGGGATTGAGCGCGCCGAACGAAGCCGTGCGTGCAGCCGCAATCGCGGCTGGCGCCAGACGCTAGGCCAGCTCCAGGGCAAACGACAGAGAGACCTCACCATGGCGCATCCCGACAACGAAGAAAAGATGCGTTGGCTCGCTCAGGAGACGCCCGAAACGGTGCTCGAACCCGAACTGCCGATCATCGATCCGCATCATCATCTCTGGCGGGTGCCGTCGCCGTGGGGCACCTATGACCTGGAGGACCTCTGGGTGGACACGGGCTCCGGCCACAACGTGGAACAGACGGTCTTCATTGATGCCCGATCCGGCTACCGTCAGGAGGGACCGGAGCACCTGAAGCCCATCGGGGAGAGTGCGTTCATCGCCGCCGTAGCCGAGCAGAGCGCGCAAGCGAAGGGCAAGGCCACCATCGGGGCAATCATCAGTCATGCGTACATGAAGCTGGGCGCGGCGGTCGAAGAGGTCCTGGTCGGGCACCTGGAAGCGGGGAGGGGCCTCTTCCGTGGGATCCGGAGCGCGTTCGATCTCGACGACGCCAGATTCATCGAGAGTTTCGATGTGCTGGCCAAGCTCGACCTGACATTCGACAACTTCTCGTTCGACTACACGCGCCTGCCCGACCTCGCGAGGCTGGCCGACCGGAATCTGGGCGTGACCATCATCGTCAACCACCTCGGCGGGAAGATCGATCCCGAAGCGAGCGCGGACGAGTTCGCAAACTGGCAGCATTGCATCGACGTGGTCGCGACCTGTCCCAACGTGGTGCTGAAGGTCGGCGGCGCGCAGCAGGCCGCCGGAGACTGGCTACCACCGTTTCACATGCACCGGCGCGCACAGCCGATCGGTTCGGAGGAACTCTGCGAGTTGCTCTACAGGTATTACATCCACGCCATTGAGGCTTTCGGACCCGACCGATGCATGTTCGAGAGCAACTTCCCGGTCGACAAGGAGTGCGTGTCTTACCGAACGCTGTGGAACACGTTCAAGCGCATCGCCAACAGGGCGGGCTTAAGCGAGTCGGAGAAGACGGCGATCTTCGGTGGCACGGCCGCACGCGTGTACCGGGTTGCGCCGGCCGACTGACGGGGAGCCGCGAGCGACTCCATCAACTAAGTCTCTATCCGGAACGCGGCGCAGCCGCGAAGCTCACGACTCGTTCGGCCGGTAGCCTCCCCCGAACTCCTTCGCATACGCGGAGATGTGCTTCTCGGCATATTCGACCATGGCCCTTTCTTCGTCCCAGCTCGAGTAGCCGGCCTTGATGCCCTGCTGGGTCAGGATCGCGAATCGCGGTCCGTGACGGTCGAGCATTTCCTGGGGGATCTTGCCGGTGTAGTCCTCTCCGGTGCGGATGAACGGCCGTGTCATGAAACACGTTACGCTGACGCGTAGCCCCGGTGCGGTGCGGTTGTACGCGCCGTGCCAGAGGCAGGGGTGATGGATGAGCAGGGACCCTGCCTTGCCTTCGAGCGGAATCGCATCCTGGTTGCCGGGATCGCCGGGTTTGGCCGGGATGATCTTCTCTTCTCCGAGCGGCTGGCGCAGCAATTTGTGACTGCCGGGCACGACTGCTGTCGAACCGTTCTCCCGATTGAAATCGGTCAACCAGAAAGTGCTCTGGCAACCCATGCACTGCGACGGGAAGGGTGACGGCAGCGGGTTGTCGGCATGCAGCGCGAGCATGGCATTGGTCGGACCCTTGATCCAGCAGCCGATACCGGACATCACGGCGTTGTAACCAAGCAGATGGGTGACCAGGGCCAGCCGGACCCGGCTCATCAGCACCTGTTCGAACACCTCGTCCTCGAGCAGGAGCGAGTGGAACACGTCACCAAGCGGCCCGCCCGGACGATACCGGTGTCCCGTGTAACGGTATTCCGCCTCGGACCGCTCTAGATCTTCGTGCGTGTAGCCGGTCTCGAGGTCCGGCCGCACGCCGTGGCGCCGCTCCGAGACATCGAGACACACTTCGAGCAACCGCTCGATGAAGCCGTCCGGGCTGGCGATCTCGGGCGGAACGATCGTGTAGCCGTAGGCGTCCAGTTCCGCCACGTTCTGCTGCAAGCCAAGCTCGCAGATCTCGTCCCAGGCGCGCTCGAGACCGAAGTCGTGATTGAGGGCTGCTTCTGCCATGGTGCTTTCCTCCCCTTCTCCGGCCTCCATCCTACACCCGGTCGCGGGACCGTGCTTCGGCGACGCCGATCATGCTGTCCCGCGTCACCAGTTCGGCAAGCGCGTCCTCTCCAAGGTCTTCCGTGCCCGCCGGGCGACGCGGCAAGACCAGGTAGCGAATGTCCGCAGTGCTGTCGACGACACGCAAGCGTACGTCGTCCGCCAATTCCAGCCCGAACTCCCGGAGGACGGCGCGGGGTTCGATCACCGCGCGCTGACGGTAGGCGAAGCTCTTGTACCAGTCAGGCGGCGGACCAAGCAGCGACGACGGATAGCAGGAGCACAGGGTACAGACGACCAGGTGGTGAACATCGGCCGTGTTTTCCACCACGGCCAGTTCGGCGTCGTGGGACAGTGGGTAGCCTAGGTCGCCAACCGCGGCGCGGGCATCGGTCAACAACCGTTCCCTGAACGCTTCGTCCAGCCATGCTCTTGCCACCACCTTTGCGCCATCGGCCGGCGTTCGGGCACGCGCACGGACAATGATGTCGTCCAGTTCGTCCGTTGTGACCACGCCTTTTTCGACCAGAAGCTGCCGGATTGCCAGGATGCGGGTGGCACGCCGGCTACGTTCAGCGTGGATCAATGGCGGGTGTTCGTCGCTCACGGCCGTTCCAGCCAATGTTCGAAAAGATCCACGAGCAGGACGTCATTCGCGCTGCCGCGATACAGGGCGCCCCATATGTCTCTCTGCTGAAACTCCACTTGGCAGAGCCGGCGTTTCGGCAAGCCGTCGCCGCCGTGTGCCCGGGACTCGGGGTTGAAGAACTCGCCATGCACGAGTCGAACCTTGCCCTGCTTGCCCTTGACGAACCACGGCGTGCGGTGGTGATGGCCGACTTCAGTCGCCCTCACCATCACCGGGTCGCCGGCGCGAAACCCTAGCGTCCCCATTCGGAGTCCAGTTTCGCAGCCACGGCGTCGATCTCTGCTTCGGTGAGGATGCCTTTCTCGACAAGCAACGTTTCGATCGACGCAGACCAACGTTCGTAGTAGCTGCTCGACTCGTACTCCTCCGGCGCCATCGCCTCGATCCCGCGACGCAGTTCGTCGACATTGATCAAGCCCTGGCGACGGAGTACGCCGACCAGGGCGTTGGTGACATGCTCCCAGTCCTCCCACTGGTGGTCGGAGCGGTCGATCGGCTCGTCGGTAGGAAGTCCACCGCGATCGTGGACGGCTGGCATGGTCAAAAGGGGTCAGAGCTACAAGGTTCCCGCCAGATTATCAGTTCCACCCTGGCCGCCGCAGCTTGCATCGAGATCGATCCCCGCATGAAATAGATGCGGGCGCGAACGTGCCTAGACCACGATCAAAGCAACGCAGGGAGGCAAGGGGAACTATGTCCAATCCACTGAAAGTCGGCATGATCGGCGCCGGCGGCATCGCGCGGGCACACATGACCCCGTACCTGGAGCATCCCGACCGCGTGAAGCTCGTCGCGATCTGCGACATGGTCGAGCCTCTCGCGCAGGCGTACGCAAAGGACGCGGGCGTCGACACCGTCTACACGGATATCGACGACATGCTGCAAAACGCCGACATCGATGCGGTGGACATCTGCACCGGCCACGCGCAACACGCGCCCAATACCATCGCCGCCGCCGAAGCCGGCAAGCATGTGCTCGTCGAGAAGGCGATGTCGAACACGCTGCAGGGCTGCCGGGACATGGTGGCAGCCGCCGACAAGGCGGGAGTGACCCTGATGGTCTCCCAGCAATTGCGTTATTCGGCCGACGCGACCGCCGTGAAGAAAATTGTCGACGACGGGAAACTCGGCGACATCCAGGGGGTCCGCAACCACATCATCATGCAGGGGCCCGACAAGTCATGGATGAACGACGGAAGCCTCGGCGGGGGCGTGCTGTTGCTGAACTCGATCCATCACATTGATCTACTGCGCTACTACGTAGGGAACGTCAAGCGCGTGACGGCGTTCTGCAAGGCGTTTCAGCCCCAGATGGTCAACGGCGCCGAAGACCTCGTCACCGCGACCCTCGAATTCGAGAACGGCGCGATCGGAGACATCTTCGCGAGCTGGACGAGTTACCTGACGCCCGAGCACGCGTCGTACTTGCTGCTCGGGAACCAAGGGACCATCCACTCCGGGCCGTACATCGGCGACGGGCCCCGAAGCCCGTTCGCGCACTTCGGCACGATGATGGCCGCGTACAAGGAGGAGCTCGATCCCAACAACGAAAGTGATCGAAGAAGGCGAATCCATCCCGAGTTCGAACCGATCGACACGAGCTGGACCAACATGCCGAGCTACAACTATTTCGTGAACGAGGTACTGCATTTCGAGGAGTGCTGCAGGACGGGGACCGAACCCATTACCAGCGGTCGGGACAATATTGAGTCGATGAAAGTCGCTTTTGGCATGTTCGAGTCGTCCCGGACGGGCAAGGCTGTAGATCTAGACGACATGTAGGTTCGAGCAAACTTCACGATGGTTAATTGGCAACTCTTCGCAACAGTAACTGTGCCTATCGTCACTCTCTTCGTCGGCGTCTGGGTAAACCGACGATTCGAGAGTCGCCCCATTCTGTTGTCTCACTGGGGACACGTCTCGTCGTTCAACTACCAAAAAGGTGACGGGACTACGGGTGTAGTAAATACCCATACCATCGTCATCCGGAACGCGGGGAGACGAGCGGCAACAAACGTAAGGCTACATCACACTTACTTGCCGGACTTCAACATCTGGCCACCGGTTCAGTATCAAGTGGAGACGGTGCCCAATTCCGGCCAAGATATCATCATCCCGACCCTAGTCCCAGACGAACAGCTAACGATCTCTTACCTCTACTTTCCGCCGACCACCTACGCCAACGTTAACGCGGGCGTGAAATCCGATCACGGCTTCGCGACCCAAATACCCGTGTTGCTCCAACGACAGTATCCAGGTTGGTTCAATTGGACCGTAGCGACGCTCATGATTGTAGGGATCGCGGCATTGGTATACGGGCTGTTTGAGCTCTTCACATTCTTTGTCCATGCGTCGGCAAAGATCAGCTGAGGCGAAGTTGTGGGGCAGTTGACGAGCTTCGGCCTAGTTGTGAGCGTTCGAGGGAAGCTACGACGTGAGCTTGCGCAAACTCACGGTCCCGACGGCGAAGAGTGACCCACATGAACAACCCTGTTGTTTACCTGTTCTGCGACACGAATCTACTATTCCAGTGCAAACCCTTAGAAGAGTTGGACTGGTCTGACTGGGTCTCCCACGATGTGCGAATAGTCGTGACGAAGCCAATCCTGCGCGAAGTCGACTACCGGAAATACCAAGGAAACTCTCGCGTGGCTAGGCGAGCGCGGAGAGCGAACACTATGTTTCGAGAAATGCTCACGACGGGGAAGAAGGTCGTCCGTGAGGCAAATCCCCGTGTCACCTTGCACATCGAGCCGCAGTACCAGTACAGCCTAGATTTGAATGACACACTGAACTACCAAGAGCGGGACGACCAATTGGTTGGCACTCTACACCGCTTCGCGACGGAGAACGTCGACGTGGACGCTCGCCTACTCACGCATGATACGACGCCGATCTACACCGCAGAGAGCATCGGGCTCAAAGCCCAGGTCATTCCCGAGGATTGGCTCCTTCCCCCCGAGTCCGATGAACAGCAAAAGAAAATCAGTACCCTGCAGTGGGAGGTTGGGCGGCTTAGGCGCGCAGAACCCCACTTCGATATTCGATTCTTGGATACAACAGGCGACGAAGCCAAGCATTTAGAAGCCCGATTGGATATCTACGAACCATTGACGAGTGAAGAAGTCAACGACCTAGTGGACGAGCTTCGACGACTGCATCCCCTTGCGACTGATTTTGGCCCACCTAAAACGAAACATCCGCTCGCGGCCCAAATGTCGCAGTTCTCTATGCTAACTCGTCAAGTCAGAGGGGAAGTCTACCGTCCACCCTCTGACGAGAGAGTCGCGAAGTATCGCGACGAAGCCTATCCAGATTGGGTGCGAAGATGCGAACAGATGCTGTTGGTCCTTCACCACCAGCTTCAGCGGCAGCAGCCAATCATCGGGTTTTGCTTCTCTGCGGAAAACTGCGGTACGCGCCCGGCCGCTAGCGCACTCGTTACGATAGAGGCACATGGCGGATTTAAAACCATGGCGGCACGGAAATCCAAGGACAGTCAGCCGATTCGCCTACCATCGCCACCTAAGCCACCTCGGGGAATCTGGCGCAATCCGCTCGACCTCGATCTCGGAACGGTGGCAACTCCCTCAATTTACGATCCGGGAGGTCTGGTGGATAGCCTACGACCTGCACCTTCTCGTGACCCGAATGAGTTCTATTACAAGTCCGACAAACCGTTATCCCCGGCAGCTTCAATCAGTCTGAGTTGCGAACAGTGGCGCCACGCGGACGGCCGAAAGGATTTTCTTGGCGAGATTTGGGTTTCTCCTGGGTCGGGAGCAGTAAAGGGAGCACTCAAACTGCGAATCCAAGCGGAGAACCTCTCTGAACCTGCAGAAAAGACCATCCCGGTGCGCATCCAATCGAAGAACATTAGTAGCTATCCGGAAGCGTTGCGTCTCGTGAATCTAGTCAGGTACACGAAAACGGATTGACGCGCTTTTTGGGACCACGTTCCAACGGGAGGAGCATCCTACTAGTGCTACCGCGTCGGTCTCACCCGCCACCGACAGATCTGGCAACAACCGCTTTTCCTATCGCGCAAGTGGTTCAGGACTCGACTGGACCTAGGTCGAGCCGCACGATCTCACCCTCGAAGGTCGCATCCGGGCACGGAAACCGCTCGACAACCAGCGGGTCGTGGCCCGGGATGATCAGTTCCTCGGCATCCGCCAAACCCCGAATCGTTTCGAACCCTTCGATCATCGCACCAACGTCGTAGACGATCGGAAACGGGTTCTGCTCGGTCATGTTGGCGTAGAAGTGCACGGCGTCCGACGCCAGCACCAGCCAACCGCTTTCGGTCCATACGCGCACGGACTGATGTCCGTCCGTGTGGCCGCCGATGTGATGCACGCTGATGCCTGGCGCGATCTCCTGGGCACCGTCGATGAACACTACTCGGTCGTCATACACGGCCCGAACGAAATCGCACACGTACTCGACGTCGAAGACCTGCCGCATGCGCTGATGGCCCATGTGCCGGCCGGTCGCGAACGCCATCTCGCGATCCTGCAGGTATAGCTTCGCGTTCGGAAAAGAGGAGAGGTCGCCGGCGTGGTCGTAGTGCAGGTGCGTCACGATGACGTCCTCGACCTTATTTGAGTCAATGCCCAGCATCTGCAGTCCTTCCGAGGGCAGGCGCAGGATCGACCGTCCCCGGCGCTCGGCGACCCCGTGCTCGAAGCCGAGATCCACGACGAACGTCCTTCCGTTCCCGACGATCGCCCAGATGAAGAAGTCGAGCGGCATCGGTCCGTCGTGAATGTCGCCAAAGATGAAGTTGTCCCTGGCGGGCCGGTCAAAGTGCGCGTAGCGGATCGCGTAGACCTCGTATGGTTCGGCAGGCATTCGGTCAGGCATAGCAATTACCTCGTGTTGGATTGCAGGCTGTTCAGCGGACGGTGAACGACTTACGAACGCAACTCCGTCGGCATGAAGAACTCGTGCAGTTCGGGATTCCGGTGCCCCACGATCTCCATTGGGACCACGCCGGTGTCAGTCAGTGCGGCCCGGACGATCTCCTTGTTGAAAAGGCTTACGCCGTCGGCATCCAGGTACTCCTGCAGGGGCATCCACTGGCACTGGGCAATCTCCTCCTCCTGCCTCACGATGGTCTCGTTGAGCGGCCGTAAATGGCAGACAAAATAGAGGTCGGATTTTCCGTGCCGGTATCCGTGCCAATGGCGAAAGCAAACGACACGTTCGAACTCGGTTTCGATCCCCGTCTCCTCGTGTACTTCGCGCATGACTCCTGTCACCAGGTGTTCGCCCGGATGCAATAGTCCGCCCGGCAACTTGAAAAACGGCGGACGGGTACTGGAAACGAGATAGTTCTCGCAGACCACCAGCAACTCGTTCCGTTCGTTGATCACTACGCCGCCCGCCCCGACGAAGTGGGTGGAGTAACCTGGAATGAACGCCCCTTCCTTCAACTGAAGGGTGAGCATGAGGTAGTCCTCGCCGCTGTGGTGGAAGCTGAAGCCCTCCTCCACGGCCACGGGAATGAGTGCCGACTTGGCAATGGGGACTTCCAGCCAGACCAGGACGTAGCCTTCCTCTTTCCAGGCGGCCAATGAATGCCGCAACTGTTCCGTGAAGGATTCCGGGTCTCCCCTCAGGGCTTCCGGCCGCGGCAGGACTCCGCCAAAACGATTGGTTGTCGAGTCAATGGCTCGCACGAGTTCTCCTTGTTTTCAGCGTCCATCGGATTGCCATCGCCTGTTTAGGGTAGCTTACGCGGCGTTTCGATAGGGATTGAACGCGAACGGTCGGCTTAATCGCTCAACGCCGGGCTTCAGCCCCTGCAGAAATTCCGTCTGCGAGTCCAGCAGCAGCGCGGGAAGTTCGTGGGTCATGCCTTCAACGACGATTAGGTGCGAGTTGCGGAACCCGTGCCGGACCTCCTTGGCATTGGCGATCGGTGTCCGCCCGTCCAGCGTGCCGGCACAGAAAAGGGTTGGCGCATCGCTTTCAACCGGAGTGCGAAAGTCGTCGCCAAGGTCATCGACACCGAGGGAGTCGCCGACGAAGGGGAACGGCAGGTTGAAGCTGTCGCCCAGAAGCGCGTCGGCGCGCTGGGACTCGATCAGTCGCATGCGTTCCGCGGTTCCTCCCGAGGCGTAGTCCATGGCCAATTGCATGCCGTGGATGCCAGGGCCGGTGAGCCATCGCTCAACCCGGCGGGTCAGCGTCGTATAGTCGCCTTTCGCCAGTTGTCGGGTGAAGTGCGGCAGGTCGCGGATGGCGCGGATGCTACCGAGCGCGGTTCCGATCACGACCTGCACGGCCAGCTTGCCGACCAGCGTGCGAATGTTCGCGGTGGGCAACCTCACGGTTTCGGGGGCGCGGTCGAACTTGTCGAGAACTTCGGCGATCTCACTGAAGAGGTCGGGAAACTGGCCCTTCAGCCTCCGATCGGTTCGAGCAAGGTCGCTGAGATGGCGGAAGTGCCAATCGACGTTCGCCGGGAGCTTGTGGGTGTGGTCTAGACCCTCGACGATGCAAAGGATCGCCCGGTCGACGTGCTCGCCGTGCGTCTTGAGGAACGTCAGGCCAAGGTGGGAGCCGTAGCTCGCGCAGTGCAGGTTGACCTTGTCCACGCCGAGCGCCCGGCGTAGGTCATTGACATCGTGGGCATTCTCAATGGTGTTGTAGGCGTTCAGGTCGACGCCGAGCTCGTGCCAGTACGTGGCCAATCCGCGTGCGCTCTCGCGCTGCGCGTCGAGGAAGCCGTCGCGGGTCAGTACGGCGTCAAGGTCGTAGGGCGGTGGCAACGGGTTGACCAGGTTGGGCAGTGCGCCATTGGCACCCCGTTGGTCGAAGGTGACCACATCGCAAATCTCCGAGAATCGCTCGACGTGTTCGAAGAAACTGGTCTCGAACGCGCCGATGGCGGGTACCCCCGGACCACCGGCCAGAACGACCAGTGGCGCCACACCGTGGTCCCGGCGGGCGGGAACGCGCACGAAGGGCAACCCGATCGCGGCACTCTCGTCATGCGTCCGGCACGACGGCACCAACAGCAATCCGCGCTCGGCATCGAGACTCCGACCATTGGCGTGCACCAGCCGCAATGGCCAAGGGCCGACGATGCGGTACTCCGTGTTTCGTAGATTCATGTGCTGCAATTTGTGTGCTTAGCTGAGGAAGCGGATTGAGAGCCCTTGTCAGGCCCCTGGTCGTCCCACGCAGAGGTCTTCGGGAAACCCGCTTACGCTCGACTATTGCATGGCCAAGACCTCGGGCTGCGAGTTGGGGAAGTACAGCACATTGCCAACTATCTGCGAGCAGCGATATTCGTCTGCAGGGTATTTTGACCTCCGCCAAGCCGCCCACTCTTCGCAAACGCCCTTGTCGTCGACATACCCGAACACCAAGGCCACCCGTTCCCATTGGCCGAGTATCTTCTCCTCGAGCCAATAAGCCGGATACGACGTGCCGTCATGTTCAACATACGGGTCTCCCAACGGAGCGGCATCGCCGGCTAGAGAAAACACCACGAGAATCGCCAAAACCGGTACTAGCAGTTGTCTCATTGCATCTCCCTCGCTTCGAGGGATGATCATATCTCGGGCGCTCCCCTGTCTGAGCAAGCCTCACCCAGCTCTCGAAGCAACGTGAAACCGGACCGAGGCAGATTTGTGGCGTACTCGGGTGGACGTATTCGAAGTCCTGCCGGCAAACGCCGGGGCGCATACACTGAGTCGAATAGCTGCGCCTCGTTGAGATCCGACATATGCTCTTAAGGGCATGCTAACCTGGATAGAAAGCCCTTAAGAGCATGGTTGCCAAAAACACACTCTCGACATCGCCGCCCTACGCCGTGGAAGGCGCGCTTAAACAGCTTGGCGTAAACCTGAAGACAGCGCGCTTGCGCCGCAATCTCACCCTCCGGGATGTGAGCGGGAAACTCGGTGCAGGTGTCCGAGCAATCGCTGATGCCGAGAAGGGCAAACCAACGACAGGGATTGCGGTGTACTTCGGGGGTGCATGACAAATTTGTTGGATTCTAGGCGACACGGTGTTGTTGACGTTT
>JAPPGA010000055.1 GCA_028821515.1 Gammaproteobacteria bacterium
TGCACGACGTCTGTTCCCTGCGCGTCAGCGCCCCGGCACGCCGGGGGGAATACTTTCATGGAAGTACGCCTCCGGCAACGGGGAAATGCCCGAACATCCTTACGCGTCAGCGGTCGGGGATAATCCTCCCGCTGAAGGCTCCCTTTTCAGAGCATTCTTCTTCCACTCCCAAATGCGGCATGACATGATCCATACCGCCTGTTCGTCCGCTGCCGATCACCATGACCAGCTATTTCGTTCGTCGCTTCCTGCTGATCGCACCAACGTTCATTGGCGTCACCATCCTGGTATTCGTGCTTACACGGCTGGTGCCCGGCGGCCCCATCGAACGGATGCTGCAGGAGGCCGCGATGGCCGGCGGCGACTTCACGAGCGCCACGTCGGGGTTCGACGGCCATGGCGGCAGCACGCTGTCCGACGAGCAGATCGAGGAACTGAAGGTCTACTACGGCTTCGACAAGCCGGTACTCGTCGCCTACGTGGAGTGGCTCGGCAAGGTGCTCGTGCTGGATCTCGGCACGTCCACCCGGTACAACGACCCCGTGTGGGACACCATCAGGGATCGTCTTCCCATCTCCATCTTCTACGGAGTGGCGACCCTGATCCTGACTTACGGCGTCTGTATTCCGCTGGGGATCGTCAAGTCGATCCGCCACAACACCACCTTCGACAACGTGAGTTCGGCCCTCGTGTTCTTCGGCTATGCCATCCCCAGCTACATCGTCGGTATCGCGCTCCTGACCGCTTTCGCGGCGAATCTCGATTGGTTCCCCCTGGGCGGGTTCGTGGGCGACGACTTCGACTCGCTCTCGGCCCCCGGGAAGGTGGTCGACGTGCTATGGCATGCGACGCTGCCGCTGCTGGCCTACATGGCCGGAGCCTTTGCGGTGACCACGATGCTGATGAAGAACTCTCTCATGGACAACCTCGCCGCAGACTATGTGCGCACGGCCATTGCCAAGGGAATGGACTTCAGGCGTGCGGTGTTCGGACATGCGTTCCGCAACAGCCTGATTCCCATCGCCACGTCGTTCGGCAACATCATCACGCTGTTCCTGACAGGGTCCTTCCTGATCGAAAAGATATTCAACATCGACGGTTTCGGGCTGCTCGCCTTCGAGTCTCTTGTCGAGCGCGACTACCCCGTGGTGATGGGCGCACTGGTGCTCTCCTCGCTGCTGTTCCTGATCGGCAACATCCTCTCGGACATCTGCGTGGCCCTCGTCGACCCCAGGGTCAAGTTCGGTAGCGGCGAGTCGGCGCAGTGAGTCGCGGAGAACACAACGGCCAAAGCCCCTGGAAGCCGATGCTCAATCCGCTGACCATCAAGCAGTTGCAGCGCTTCAGGTCCATCAAGCGCGGCTACTATTCGGCGGTCATCCTTGCCGTCGCGCTGGTCCTGTCGCTGGGCGCGGAACTGCTGGTCAACAGCCGTGCCGTGGTAGTCCACTACCAGGGCGACCTCATCTTCCCGACCTACGGCGACGTGATTCCCGGGCGGACGTTCGGCCTCGATTACGACTACGAGACCAACTACCGGGAACTCAAGCGCCTGTTCGCCGAGAGGGATGAGGGCGACTGGGTGTTGATGCCGCCGGTGCCTTACGACGCGCTGGAAAACGACCTGAACCCGGGGACCTATCCACCTGACCCGCCCTCGTTCGCGAGCAGCCACTACCTCGGCACCGACTCCACCGGGCGCGATGTCCTGGCGCGCCTGGTCTACGGCTTCCGCCTCGCCTTCGGTTTCGCCTCCATCCTGCTGGCATGCAACTACTTCATCGGGATCACCCTGGGCTGCGCCATGGGGTTCTGGGGCGGGGCTTTCGACCTCCTGTTCCAGCGGCTTATCGAGATCCTGAACAACGTGCCGGTCCTCTACGTCATCATGATCGTCGCCAGCATCGTCGTGCAGAGCTTCTGGACCCTGCTGGCGGTGATGGTGTTCTTTGGATGGACGCAGATGACTTGGTATATGCGCACATCGACGTACAAGGAGAAGTCCCGGGAATACGTCCTTGCCGCGCGGGCCATGGGCGCGTCGAGCCCGCGCATGGTCTCAAGCCATATCCTCCCCAACACGATCTCCGTGATCGTGACGTTCATCCCGTTTTCCATTGCCGGTGCCATTACCATGCTGACCGCGCTCGACTACCTCGGTTTCGGCCTGCCGCCGCCGACGCCAAGCTGGGGCGAGTTGCTTCAGCAGGGCACCAACCACCTGGAGTCGCCGTGGATCGTCACGTCGGTGGTCGTCGCCATGGTTCTGGTACTGTTGATGGTGACCTATGTCGGCGAGGCGATCCGCGAAGCGTTCGATCCGAAAAAGTTCACCTACTACGAATAGGAGCACGGCACATGACAAGACGCGCGACCCCGTGGCGGAGGGATTCCGGCTCGCGTGGGAACACGCCCGAGGCCACATCCTGCAGGGGTCGAACCTCGGTCATCGTTTGCGCCATGCTCGCCTGCTGTGCCGTTTTCGTCTCGTCCTGCGGGACGGAAACGGTACCGACGGAGGACCCGACCGCCGTCGAGGCCCCCCGGGGCGTTCAGCTGCCGCCCCTGGAAGTGCGTGAAGGCGACGGCCTGCCGGCCTCGCTCCCGGCGGACCTGGTTTGGGAGACCAACGAGGAAGATCCTATCTTCGCGTCGCCGGAGGCCGTGCGTGGCGGCATCTTTCGCACCTGGATGCTCGCCTTCCCCCTCACCCTGCGCAGGGTGGGGCCGGACTCCAACGGTGCCTTCGCCGGCTTCCTGCGCTACAACCAGCTCGGACCGGTGACCTACCACCCCAATACGCGCCGGCCGATCCCGTCACTGGCGACGCACTGGGCCTACGGTGCCGACGGACGCAGCATCTACTACCGCATCAATCCTCGCGCGCGCTGGTCGGACGGGGTACCGGTGACCGCCGACGACTTCGTTTTCGCTGTCCAGTTCATGCGCTCGAAGGAGATCGTCGCCCCCTGGTACAACAACTACTACACGGATCGCATCCGCGACGTGAAGCGATACGACGATCACACCATCGGCGTACAGGGCGCCGACCCGAAACCCCTCAACGAGATGCACTACTCCTACGGCATCGGTCCGCAACCGAAGCACTTCCACGTACTCGATCAGGACTGGGTGAAGCGCACCAACTGGGAGATCGAACCGAACACCGGGCCCTACCAGATCAGCGAGGTCAGGAAGGGCAAGTACATTGACCTGTCACGCAAGGCCGACTGGTGGGGGGATGAGGTCAAGTACTACCGGTATCGCTTCAACCCCGACAAGGTGCGCGTGCGCGTCATCCGCGATGCCAACATCGCTTTCCAGCACTTCCGGAAGGGCGAACTGGACACCCTGAGCCTGGTGCTGCCGCATTTCTGGCACGAAAAGGCGACAGGGGGACCCTTCGACGCCGGTTACATCGTGAAGTACTGGTTCTACAACGACCTTCCGGTGCCGTCCGCGGGAATGTTCCTGAACTCGGCCGATCCGATCCTGTCAGATCGACAGGTTCGCCTCGGTCTCGCCCACGCCATGAACTTCGACCGCGTCATCGATACCGTCCTGCGCGGCGACTACCAGCGCCTGCCGACCTTCCAGCTCGGATTCGGCGACTACGACAACCGTGAGATCGAGCCGCGCGAGTTCGATATCGAAAAGGCGGGCGAGCACTTCGACGCTGCGGGATTCGACAAACGCGGCGGTGACGGCATCCGGGAACGCGACGGCCAGCGCCTGTCGCTGCGCGTCACCTACGGGAACCCGCAGCATACCGAGCGGCTGGTCGTCCTCAAGGAGGAGGCCAAGAAGGCCGGTGTCTCGCTGGAACTGCAACTTCTCGATTCCTCCGCGTCGTTCAAGCAGATGCAGGAGAAGAAACACCAGGTTGCCTGGATGACGTGGAACAGCCAGGGCCTGTCGCCGCGCTACTGGGAACACTTCCACTCAGAAAACGCCAACAGACCGCAGACCAACAACCTCGCCAACCATGCCGATCCCGCCATGGACGAACTGATCATGGCGTACCGCGCCTCCGCGGACTTCGATGAAAGGGTGGCGCTCGCGCATCGCCTGGAACAGATGGTGCACGCCGCCGGCGTGGTGATTCCCACGTTCCAGGTGCCCTACACCCGCGACGGCGCGTGGCGTTGGGTCAAGCTTCCCGAATGGCTCGGCACGCGGACTTCCGGCACGCTGTTCAATTCGCAGGCGAACTCCGCCGGCATCTTTTCCGCCGGAGGCCTGTTCTGGCTCGACCCCGAGGAAAAACGACGCACGCTGGAAGCCAAGGACGAAGGACACCCCTTCGAACCGGCCACCGTCGTGAACACGACCTACCAGACCCACTGACCCCGTGGCGGCGCTGCTGGCAGTCGAGGAGCTATCCGTCGGCTTCGACACGGAGGAAGACCTCGTCAACGTGCTCGACCGCGTGAGCTTCGATATCGAGGCCGGCGAGACGCTCGGCCTGGTGGGCGAATCTGGATGCGGCAAGAGCGTCACGGCCCTGGCGGTCATGGGTCTGCTGCCGAAGCCGGCTGGCCGTATCCAGGGCGGCGACATCCTGTTCCGGGGGGACAGCCTGCTGGCCCTGCCACGCGAACGCATGCGCGCCATCCGCGGGAACCGCATTGCGATGATCTTCCAGGAACCCATGACGGCCCTGAACCCCGTGCAGCGCATCGGACGGCAACTCGCCGAGACCTTCGCCCTGCACGAGCCTGGCCTGTCGTCGGACACGGTCAGGCAACGCAGCCTGGGTCTCCTGGAGGAGGTCGGGATTCCGGCACCGGACAGCCGTCTCGACGAGTACCCGCACCAGCTGTCCGGGGGCATGCGCCAGCGCGTGATGATCGCCATGGCGCTGGCCAGCCGGCCGGACGTGCTGATCGCCGACGAACCGACCACGGCGCTCGACGTCACCATCCAGGCACAGATCCTGGAACTGTTGCGCGACCTGCAGCGCGACACCGGCATGGCGATTATCTTCATCACCCACGATCTGGGCGTCATAGCGGAACTTTGCTCGCGCGTGGTCGTGATGTATGCGGGGCGGGTCGCTGAACAGGCCGACATCCACCCGCTCTTCACGCGTCCGCTGCATCCGTACACCCGCGGCCTGCTGGATTCGATTCCCCGTCTCGAAGACGAGCCGAAGACCACTCTGACCACGATTCCCGGCACGGTGCCGGGGATCGACGACCTGCCGAGCGGCTGCCGCTTCGTCAACCGCTGTCCATTTGCAGAAAGACGTTGCGAGGGAGAACCTCCCCCGCTCGATGCGCTGACCGCCGGGCACCGGGTGGCCTGTTACCGCTGGCGCGAAATCGAAGCGGACGACGCCCGGCCGCACCCCGCATGAGCACAGGGGCGGACGCGCCCCTGCTCCAGGTGCGAGGACTGACCAAGCACTTCCCCGTGCGGGGCGGTGTCTTTCTGCGTACCGTCGGACATGTGCACGCCGTTGACGACGTCTCCTTCGACCTCGACACCGGCGAAACCATCGGCCTCGTGGGCGAATCCGGGTGTGGCAAGAGCACCGTCGGCAAGACGCTGCTGCGCCTCTACGATCCCACCGCCGGCCGCGTATTCTTCGAGGGCCGGGACATCGCCACCATGAGCCGGATCGAACTCCGGCAGCTGCGCCGCGACATCCAGATCATCTTCCAGGACCCTTTCGAATCCCTCAACGCCCGGCACACCGTCGGCAAGATTCTCGAAGAACCTTTCCTCATCCACGGGCTGGGAACCACGGTGGAGCGCCGCCGCCGGGTCGACGAACTGCTGGAACGCGTCGGTCTCGACGCCGGCGCCGCGAACCGGTTCCCGCACGAGTTCTCCGGTGGCCAGCGGCAACGCATCGGCATCGCGCGCGCAATCGCCCTCAAACCCCGCCTCATCGTCTGCGACGAGGCGGTGTCGGCTCTGGACGTATCCATCCAATCCCAGATCATCAACCTGCTGCTCGAACTGCAGGGGGAAATGCGCCTCGCCCTGATCTTCATCGCCCACGACCTAGCGGTGGTAAAGCATGTCTCGAACCGCATCGCTGTAATGTACCTGGGCGAGGTGGTCGAAACCGCCGATGCGACGGACATCTACGAATCGCCGCGCCATCCCTACACAAAAGCGTTGATATCCGCCATTCCGGTTCCGGACCCGACCGCACAACGCGATCGGATCGTGCTCGTGGGCGATGTGCCGTCGCCCATTGACCCACCGCAGGGCTGCCGTTTCCACACCCGGTGCCGACACGCCCGGGACGATTGCCGAGAAAGAAAACCCGAGCTGACCGCAGCCGGCGACCGGGCAACGGTAGCGTGCCATTACTGGCGAAACTTAAGTTGACGGAACGAAACGCGAGTTTTCGTTCAGGTCGGGAATACAGAAAGCGAAAAGAACGAACCTCTGTCCGTGAATGCCGCAGGACCGGCGTGCATTGCTGTCGCCACACCGATGTATAGAGGTTCTAGCCGATCTCGTTGACAACGAAGCTAAGGCCAGAGTCGAATCTCGGCAACAACTTGCATCGGTGAGTCTGTAGCTCGTCCACCACTACCTGATCGTCGAAATCCTTGGAATTGCGATTCAAAAAGCACTTCCGGTCGTCCGGCGAACGTCCCCTGAGGTCAGAGACGACGGATGCGTATACGATGGCGTCCTGCGGAGAAAAATCGTGTGATTGCTGGTAACCGATCGATGCCTCAAGGACTGGACCATCCAACGGAATGACTTCTGCCACTCCAACAACCTTGGTGAGTACGTTCTGGAGATGCCGTACTCCCTCGTCAGCGCTACTGATGAGCAAAGCTGTGAGTTCTTCAAATCGATCAATGCGATCCGCGTAGCTTGCATTACGCGCGATCTGCTTCAGCTCATCGTCTAGAGCATGCTTGATCCTTCGTCGCTGGTTTCGGCGTCTGATCAGCGTTTCATACGGCTCTGCCAGCGAATAGGCAGGGATGACGAGAGTTACGCGACCGCTCTCACCAAGGCTCAGCAACTCCTCGCAACTGGCAGACTGCTCCTGCAGAAGAGCAAGCTCCAACACGAAATTCGACTCGACATATACATTCACACAAGCGCTTCATACTCGATTCGACCGTCGCGAACCGCAGTGCCAAATCCAGACTCATCCAACCAATCCTGGTGGCATTTTCGGTCTTTCGTCGCCCTCGATGATCGAGTGAGGTCGCTGAGCCAAGCAGCGACGAGCATTTCAAATGCGTCACCACTAACGTTTCGAGGGTTCAGACCCGCATTATCAAAGTAGGGCGCAAAAACAGGCGTCAAGTCTGCGATGTGATTGGGTGGACATTCAACGGGATCATTTCCGGCGTCCTTCCATACGTAGAGTCGGTCGGGCGTGACCAGAAGAAAAAAGTCGGGATTCAATCGTCCCCCATGGGCGAGAATGTTGCGCCGCGTCTGAGCCGCCCACTCCGGCGAGGTTCCAGACCTGTTCTTTACCTCCGCTGTGGCTGTCAGACGACCGCTCGCATCATACAGCGCGAGGTCCGCACACAGAGTCATTTCAAGTTGCCGATCACTTCATCGGCCCGGGAGTATCTTCACGCTTGGACCGAGCGTCAAGTTGTCCAGACTGCCGCGCTTGGCGGGACTCTTCGCGTGACCCCTACTGGCGAATACCAGCGTCAGGCAGGCCCTGTATGACTTCGTCGCACCTCCGTCCGATAACCCACACAAAATGGCGTTTTCAGAGAGAAACGCGCAAGGCAGGCGGATTCACTGTCGAAGAGAGTCCTCTATGCCAAGGGACGGTACACGTCGAAGCGCACCGTCCGGCCGGTCACGCGCCAGTCCGGGTCTCCGACCGTGGGGCCATGCGCCCGCTGTTTCATCACCACGCGGCTACGCGCGCAACGCAGCGCAAGCCCCAGCAGTTCCGACGGGTCGGTCACCTCGCCGACGATCTCTCGCAACACCTGCAACGGTCTTGCGGGCAGCGCGGTCTTGCTGCGCGGCGGGAACATGGGGTCGAGATAGACGACGTCGTAACGCTCTGCGGGAACATTGCACATCCTCGATACTGCATCCGCCCATTCGGTCCGGGCGCGCAGGCCGCTGCGACGCAGGCGATCGTCCAGCATCGCAAAGACGAGCGGATGCGCTTCGAGCATCCGCACCCGGCATCCGAGTGCCGCCAGGGCGAGCCCGTCGGTGCCCCAGCCTGCGGTGGCATCAAGGACGCGCACACCCGGACCCGCATCGCAGGCGCGCGCCAGTGCCGTGTTCCGCGAGCGACGGCGGTCGCGCACCCCGTCAGAAAGGCGAAAGCGTCCGTCGCCCTTTCGCAGCAGCAGTCCGTCCCTGCCGGCGAACAGATACCAGCCTGAATCCGGAACGTCCCCCGGCGCCACGGCGAATCCTGCGGGAAGCCTTCGCGCTATCTCGCGCGCGAGGCACTCCGCCGAGGCATTGAAGAATATGGAGGCTCCATGGTCCGGCATCAGTGCGCGTGCCGCCATATCGGCAGACCGCCGCTACCCATCTGGCGAGGATGCCGGCTCCTGCCGGACCTGGTCCATCTTCCGCCACGGCGAGTCTCCTTCGACGTAGAACGGCACCGCCCGGTCCGGATCGAGTTTTGGCCGGCCCGACGCCAGGGTTCCCACCACGGCGGCCCGCAACGGCTGTTCGCGACGAACGAGCAACCAGCCGTCGGGAATGTCGGCCGGCATATCTTCGGGAACCAGCGTATCGAAGGCTTCGCAGTCGAGCCCCGCCGGGGCAAAGCGATAACGCGCTGCGTAGACCCAGCCGGACCTCGCACCACGCGCCACGACAACACCCTGGGCCATGCCGTTGCGTTGCCGAACCTGCTCGGCGGCGACCTCCGAGGTCGGTACACGTATGACGGGAAGACCTCCTCCCAGGGCGATTCCCTGGGCAATCGCCGCGCCTATCCGCACGCCGGTAAAGGAGCCCGGCCCGGCGGAAAACGCCACGGCTTCAAGGCATCCGGCGTCGAGGCCCGCGGCAGCCATCACCGCATCCACCATCTCGAGGGCCAGGGCGTTGTGCCGTCTGGGAGCTATCCGTGTCAGCTCCAGTACTTCGCTTTCGCTGACGAGCGCCACCGAGCACGCCGACCCCGTTGTTTCGACCGCGAGAATTGCCCCAGCCCGCTCCGTTTCGCGGTAGGCTGGTTGCGGCGCTCCTGTAACCATCGACCCATGCTAAACGTTGACGCCGCTCTCGGGAAACTGCTCGACTCCGTGGAACCCGTCGACGGCAGTGAAGTCGTACCCGTTGCCGACGCCCTCGACCGCATTGCGGCGGACGACATTGCGGCCCCCGTCGATCTGCCGCCGTTCGCCGCTTCCGCGATGGACGGATACGCGGTCGCTGCCGCGGGCTTCGCCGGCGAGCCGCCGCACGTCGTCGAACTGATCGGAGAGAGCCTCGCCGGGCATCCGTCGAGCGTCCGCGTCGCCGGGACGAACGCGGTGCGCATATTCACCGGGGCGACGATCCCCGAAGGGGCGGATGCCGTCGTCATCCAGGAAGATACACGCGTCGACCGCGGCGAAGTCGCGCTCCTCGCGACCCCCCGCCGGGGCGACAACGTCCGTCCGCGCGGGCACGATGTCGTTCGCGGCAGCCCTATTGCGCGCAAGGGTGACCGGCTCGATGCCTACCGGCTGAGCTGGCTGACGGCATGCGGTATCGACCACGTCGAGGTCCGGCGGCGCGTGAAGGTCACGGTCTTTTCCACGGGCGACGAACTGATGGATACAGGCAAGCCCCTGGGACCCGGCCAGATCTACGACTCCAACCGTTTTGCCCTGGCGCGGCTCATGTTGGACCAGCCCGTCGATCTCACCGACCTCGGCTGCCTGCCGGACTCGCGAGATGCTATCCGCGCCGCGCTCGAGCAGGCCGCCGGCAATGCCGACATGGTACTCACGAGCGGCGGCGTTTCCGTCGGCGACGCGGACTATGTCCGCGACATCGTCGAGGAGATCGGCCGCCTCGAGTTCTACCGGATCGCGCTGAAACCCGGCAAGCCGCTCGCGGTCGGAAAGATCGGCGACGCAGATTTTTTCGGACTGCCCGGCAATCCCATCTCCACCATCGTGACGTTCCTGCTGTTCGTGATCCCGGCCCTCGCCGTTCGCTCGGGCGGCCGCCACGTCCCGCCGCTCGAGTTCCACGCGGTGCTCGGCGAGAACATCGGGCACTCAGCCGGGCGGCGCGAATACCAGCGGGGGATCGCAGAGAATGCTGATGGCGGGCTCATCGTCCGGTCCACTGGCGATCAGAGTTCCAATCGACTCTCCACCTTCGACGGGGCCAACTGCCTGATCCGCGTACCGGAGGAGCGCGGTGACCTGGCTGCCGGAGAGACCGTCTCGATCGTCCTGCTGCGCGACCGCGGTCGCCTGTTCTGACCCGCTGACCTGGCCGGTCCGGCAGTTCAACCGGACGGGATCACCGCCGCGAGTCAATCACCCAGCGCTTTCAGGACATCCTGCATGACGGCATCGACATCGCCGACGCCGTTGACGGCCCGGTATTCGAGGGGTGCCCTGCGCGATAGCTCCGTGTAGAAACGGATCAGCGGCTGGGTCTGGCGCCGGTACACTTCCAGGCGGTCGCGCACCGTCTCCTCCCGGTCATCCTCCCTCTGCGTCAGGGGCTCTCCGGTTTCGTTGTCCCGGTCCGGGACCCTGGGAGGATTGAACAACACGTGGTATACACGGCCGCTCTGCTCGTGCACCCGACGGCCCGTGATTCGCCGCACCACCTCATCGTCGTCCACCTGGATCTCGATGACGCGGTCGATTTCGATGCCTGCCTCCAGGACCGCTTCGGCCTGGGGAATCGTGCGGGGGAAACCATCGAACAGGAAGCCCGCCTCGCAGTCGGGCTGCGCGAGCCGCTCCTTGACCAGTCCGACCACGATCTCGTCCGAAACGAGTTCGCCGCGGGCCATGATCGATTCAGCCATCCGTCCCAGTGGCGTTCCCTCGGCCCTGGCCGACCGCAACATGTCGCCAGTCGAAACCTGGGGTATCCCGCAGGTCTGGCAGATGAAACGCGCCTGGGTGCCTTTCCCCGCCCCGGGCGGCCCCAGCAGGATCAGCCTCATGACCGGCGCACGTCGCGCACGCTCGGAATTCGCCGCAGCCGGTCCACTGCGCGGGCGAGCTGCAATATGTCCCGGACACGCATGCAGATCGACACCGTTGCGTTCTCGCCAGCCGCATCGGCGCGTGCCACGGTGCTGACCACGTCGATGTGCATTGCCGCCAGCACGGACGTGATGTCACGCAGCAGCCCCTGGCGGTCATCACCCGCAATGAGAATCTCCTGGACCGACCCCGCTTCCCGTTCCGCCGCGGCCGGCAACAGCGAGAGTTGCCTGTCCGGCAAGCGCTCCCCGCCCATGAGGCGCACGAGATCGATAATCTGGCACTCGCCTACGCCCACTGCCCTCCATAGCTCGTTCTCCGAGGCATACCCGGCCTCCCGGGCCAGTTCGCCGGGGTCTGCCGCCAGGTCCAGGCGGCGGAACGTATCTTCCAGCAGCCCACGGCCAGCCGCGACGTTCGACTCGGCGATCTGATCGCGGAACCAGGATTGTATCTTCATTCTCGCGCGCGACGTCTTGACGAAGCCAAGTGCCGGGTTCAGCCATTCCCGACGCGGCTGTTCCGTCTCACCCGTGATGATCTCCACCTTCTGACCTGTGGCGAGCGGGGCGTTCAACGGCACGGGAATCCCGTCCGCCCGCGCGCCCACGCACCGGTGACCGATCTCCGTGTGCACCCGATAGGCGAAATCCACCGGCGTCGCACCCTGGGTCAGGTCCAGGACGTGTCCCTGCGGTGTAGCGACGTAGATCCTGTCGATCGACACCGGGTCCGCTTCCAGCTCCGAGAGGTCCGCAAGCTCCGCCACGTCGTCGTGCCACTCCAGCACCCGGCGAAGCCAGCTCATCTTGTCCGAATGCAATGACTCACGCCGTTCGTCCTTGTATACCCAGTGCGCGCAGAGACCGATTTCGGCCTGCCTGTGCATTTCCCTGGAACGAATCTGCACCTCCAGCACTCTCCCCTCCGGCCCCATGACCGCCGTGTGGATCGACTGGTAGCCGTTGTCCTTGGGGCTGGCCACGTAGTCATCGAACTCGCTCCCGATGTGCGGCCACGCGGTATGGACGACGCCGAGCGCCCCGTAGCATCGCTGCACGTCATCAACGATCACGCGCACCGCCTCCATGTCGTATACCTGCGAGAGATCGACGGCCTTGCGGCGCATCTTGCGCCAGATGCTATAGATGTGCTTCGCGCGGCCGATGACCTCCGCATCGATTCCGGCGTCGGCGAGGCGGCTCTTGAGTTCCGCCACGATCTCGCCCACGCGCCGCTCGCGTTCGTGGCGGCGGGCGTCGAGAGAGGTAGCGATCCGCTTGTACTCCCCCGGATGCAGATGCCGGAACGCAAGGTCCTCGAGTGCCCACTTGATTTGCCAGACGCCAAGCCGGCCGGCGAGCGGGGCGAATATCCTTAGCGCTTCCCGCGCAAGCCGGCGGACGGTTTCCTCATCCATCGACTTCGCCATGCGCAGGGCGATCACGCGTTCCGCGAGCTTGATGACGGCGACGCGCGGATCGTCGATCAGCGCCACCAGCAGATTCCGCACGTTGTCTACCTGGTTGCGCGCCTCGTTTCCGAGCATCGGCAGATTGGAGAGCTGGTATTCGCTCGTCGATGCCATGCGCAACATTGCATCCACCAGGTTTGCGACACCGGTGCCGAGCGTCTCCTGGAGCGAATCGGGGGATAACGGATGCGTGCGGGCCGTCTCGTATACGAGCCCGGTGGCCACGGCATCCGCATCGAGTTCAAGGTCGACAAGCAGCTGCGCCAGGTCGAATCCGAACTCCCGGCAGCCCTCGTCCGGGATCAGTTCCGTCGCGGCGTGGATCTTTTGCCTGTCGCACTCGTCGAGTCCCTCCTTCCAGGCATCCAGATCAACGCGGCCGGCATCCTGCTGCGGAAGATCGAGCCTGATCTGGACCATCGAGGGGGGATTCTCTCGTCAATGCCGCCGTGCGCGGCCGAACCGTTTCAACATACCAAAATGGCGCCGATTGTTCTCGCGACGGGCGCGTCAGCCCCTGCGGAACAGCTCCCTTGAGGCCAGCGGACGAAGACCGAGGTGGGGCTGGAGCGCCACCCTCAGAATCGCCTTTGCCGCGCGGCGCACCTCCCTGGATTCGTAGCGGTCGTTCGCGATTTCTCTCAGCACCCAGCCCGGAAAAGTGTTCTCGCCGGCCGCACCGGCACGCCGGAACCCCTCCCCCTCGGCGAAGGCGTAGGCACCATCGTCCGACACCTCCCTGCCGGAAACACTCTCGATGTCAAAGGTCGGCGCGTAGCCGAGCTCGAACAACAGCCGCTTTTCGAACACCCTGAGCGGTGGCTCGAGGTCATCTTCCGACTCGAGCAGTCCCAACGTCTTCTCGTAGGCCCCGAACAGGTTCGGCACCGCCTCGGCCGGGCGCAGCGATCGGACCAGGAGTTCATTGACGTACATCCCCGAGAAGAGCGCGCGCCCCGAGAGCCGCCAACGCCGGACCACTTCACGTCCGGTCACCGTAACCAGCGATCCAGCGCCCCGCCACCCGATCTCCATCAGGCAGAAGACCTCGATCGGCTGCGGGCGGCGACCGCCGCGCACGCCCCGCGCCACGCCCGCGACGCGCCCGTGCTCCAGCGTCAGCAGCTCGACGATCGCGCTGCTCTCCCGGTATGCCCGGGCGTGCAGCAGGTAAGCGGGCTGACGGAGAACGGTGACCTTCACCGGTAACCGAGCGTCGCGAGTACGCGCGCGTCATCGGTCCAACCACGCCGGACCTTCACCCAGAGCCGCAACATGACCTGTTGGCCAAGCAGTGCCTCGATGTCCGCGCGGGCGTCCTGGCCGATGGATTTCAGACGGGACCCGCCGCGTCCGATCACGATGCCCTTCTGGCTCGCACGCTCGACGTAGATCACGGCATCGACTTCGGCCAGGTGCGGCTTGGCCGCGAAACGCTCGACGGCGACCGTCACGCGGTGGGGAATCTCCGCGCCCAGGCGCCGAGTTATCTTTTCGCGCACGATCTCGGCGAGGAAGAACTCCGTCGGTCGATCCGTCACATCCCCTTCGGCGAACAGGTGCTGCCCCTCGGGCAGGAGGCTGGATGCCTCCGCCCAGAGCGCATCCAGTCCCTCGCCCTTGAGCGCCGAGATCGGCACGATGGCCGTGAAATCGTACCGCCCGCGCGCGTCATCGATCATCGGCAGCAAGGCACGCCGGTCCCGCAGGCGGTCGATCTTGTTGATCGCGCAAATGCACTCACACCGCGCGTCGGCGACACGCCGCAGCGCAAGCTCGTCCTCCGCGGTCCACCGCCGCGCCTCCGTCAACAGCACCACCGCATCGGACTCGCGGATCGCGCTGGCCGCCTGGCCCGCCATGTAGCGGTTCATGGCTCGCCGGTTTGGCCGGTGAATGCCCGGGGTATCGAGAAATATAATCTGCGTTTTGGCCCGAGTGTCGACACCCAGCAGATTGTGCCGCGTCGTCTGGGGCTTGCGGGCCGTGATGCTGAGCTTTCGCCCCAGCAGGTGATTGAGCAGCGTCGACTTGCCGACATTCGGCCGGCCGGCCAATGCCACGAATCCGCACCGCGACACGGTCATACCGCCTGCCTGAACTGCTCGAGCAGTTCCAGGGCAGCCCTCATCTCCGCTTCCTTGCGGGAGCCCCCTGTTCCGGTGCTTTCGAGGTCGAGCTCATCGACACTGCAACGCACCACGAACCTCGGCGCATGATCGGCCCCTTCGACACGTATCACGTCGTATCGCGGCAGCGCCATGCGACGGCCCTGGGCCAGTTCCTGCAACTGGCTCTTCGCATCCTTGCCGGCACCGCGGCCGGAGCCTCGAAGCCGATCGCGGAACAGCCGGTTCACAACCACCGCGGCGGCTTCGACACCCCCGTCCACCGTCACGGCGCCCAGCACGGCCTCGAGCACATCGGCAAGCAGCGACGGCTGGTTGTGGAGGCCGCGGCCTCGCTCCCCGGACCCCAACCGCAGGTGGGCGCCCATACCGATCTCGAGGGCGACCTCCGACAGCGTCTCCTTCCTGATCAGGCTGACGCGCATCAGCGTCAATTCCTGCTCGCTGGCATCGGGATGCATGTCGAACAGGCGTTTCGCCACCACGTAGCCGAGCACCGCATCACCGAGAAATTCCAGGCGTTCGTAGTTGTCCGCGCCGCCGCTCCGGTGCGTAAGCGCCTGCACGAGCAGGCCGCGATCGGAGAAGGTGTGTCCCAAGGCGGTCTCGAGCCGTTCGGCGAGCCGGTCAGCGATGCCGTCGCCCATGAATCAGCGATCCACCTTGAGTACCGCGAAGAATGCTTCCTGGGGGATGTCCACGCTGCCGAGTTGTTTCATCCGTCTTTTGCCCGCGCGCTGTTTTTCCAGCAGCTTCCGCTTTCGCGTGACGTCGCCGCCGTAGCACTTCGCTGTAACGTTCTTGCGCAGCGCCTTGACGTTGACCCTGCCGATGACCTGGTTGCCGATCGCCGCCTGGATTCCGACATCGAACATCTGGCGAGGGATCAACTCCTTCATCTTGCGAATGAGATCCCGCCCGCGCGTCTCGGCCTGTTCCCTGTGCACGATCACCGCCAGCGCGTCTATCCGGTCACCGTTGATAAGCACATCGAGCTTCACCAGCGGCGCCGCTTCGAAACGCACGAAGCTGTAGTCGAGCGACGCGAAACCGCGGCTCACGGACTTCAGGCGATCAAAGAAATCCATCACGACTTCGGAAAGGGGCAATTCGTAGGTGAGGGCGACCTGGCCGGCGGAGAACTGGGAATCCCGCTGCACGCCCCGCCGCGAAATGCAGAGATTTATGACGTTGCCGAGATAGGCCTGCGGGACCAGTATGTGCGCCTGGGCGATAGGTTCCCGCAGTTCGGCAATCTGCGTCGGTTCAGGCAGACGCGAGGGGTTGTCAACCTCGACGGTCTGGCCGTCCTTCGTGGCCACCTGGTAGATCACGGTGGGCGCCGACGTGACGAGATCAAGGTCGTATTCCCGTTCCAGCCGCTCCTGCACGATTTCCATGTGCAGCATTCCGAGGAATCCGCAGCGAAAGCCGAAGCCGAGCGCGTCGGACGTCTCGGGCTCAAAGAAAAGCGCCGCGTCGTTCAGCGTCAGCTTTGCCAACGCATCTCGAAAGTTCTCGAAATCGTCGGAGGAGGTGGGGAACATCCCCGCAAAGACCTGGGGTTTGGCCCGTTCGAAACCTGGCAAAGCCGCCACGTCCGGGGCGCTGGCGGTCACCAGGGTGTCGCCCACCGGCGCCCCCTGGATCTGCTTGATGCCCGCCACAACGTAGCCGACCTCGCCCGCCGACAGGGTCTCGCAGCTCTCGCGCTTTGGCGTGAAGCGGCCCACATCGTCGACCACGTGCATGCGGCCCACCGACTTCGCCAGGATCCGGTCGCCTTTCGCGACGGAACCCTGCACGACGCGCACCAGCGACACCACGCCCAGATAGTTATCGAACCAGGAGTCGACGATCAGCGCCTGCAATGGCGCGGCGGGATCACCTTCGGGCGCCGGGATGTCGGAGACAAGCCGCTCCAGCAGGGCTTCCACGCCGCTGCCGGTCTTCGCGCTCACCAGCATGGCATCCGCGGCGTCCAGGCCGATGATGTTCTCGATCTCTCCACGCACCTGGTCGGGATCCGCTTGCGGCAGGTCGACCTTGTTAAGCACCGGCAGCACTTCGACCCCCTGGTCGATGGCCGTGTAGCAGTTGGCGACGGACTGCGCCTCGACGCCCTGGGCGGCGTCTACCACCAGCAAGGCGCCTTCGCACGCGGCAAGCGAGCGCGACACCTCGTAGCTGAAATCGACATGGCCGGGAGTATCGATGAAGTTGAGCTGGTAGGACCTGCCGTCGGGCGCGGCATACCGCAGCGTCACGCTCTGTGCCTTGATCGTGATTCCCCGCTCGCGCTCCAGGTCCATCGAGTCCAGGACCTGCTCGGCCATTTCCCGCTCGGACAAGCCCCCGCAGAGCTGTATCAACCTGTCGGAAAGCGTCGACTTGCCGTGGTCGATGTGCGCGATGATGGAGAAATTTCGGATATGGTCGATGACCGGCAAGGCACTGGTTCCCGGCTGGGCCGTCATGCAGAACGCGGTCGGATTTTACCCCTTCTCCCTCGTAGCAGCACGATCATCACGTGTGTGGTCGTCCTCACGGCCAGGAATTCCTGCCAGGATAGGACCCACCCGGTCGTCCAGTCCCGATCGGCGCGCGATGACGAGTGCAAGGGCGGCACCCCCGGTCAGCCCTGCGGCAGCACCCGCAAGCGCCGCGCTCCAGACCACCTGTGCCGCGGCCGCGGCCACCAGCATGAGTCCCAGGGGGAGGCCGAACACCACGGCCGACGCGACCGCTACGCCAACGCGGGACACGCCGACAAGAACACAATCGCCGCACGCCAGTCCCGCGGCCTCCAGTTCGACCTCGCGCACAAACGCGAACCCGACCCCGCAGCGCCGCCGTTGGTCACCGCTGCCCCGAGGGCCAGTTTCCTGGTTTGCCGGGCATGCCGCGCAGTAGTCACGCCGGAGCGCCACCCGGCATGTCCGCCCACCAACCGCAACCACCGTTCCGCTGCGCAGGATCAGCCGGCCGGGCTCAAGGGAGCCTTCAGCCGGGGGTGCTTCCCCGACCGCTGACGCGTTAGGAACTGCCGGAGATTCCCCAGTCGCCAGAGGCGTACTGCCATGGGAGCCTTCAGCCGGGGGCGCTTCCCCGACCGCTGACGCGTTAGGAAGTGCCGGAGATGCCCCCGTCGCCCGAGGCGTACTGCCATGGGAGTCTGCGCGAATCGAATCAGTCCTGGTAGTAGACAGACATCGCAATCCGCCAGGCGGTCGTCGTCGGCACCTCGCCAACAACCGTCACGAGGTGCGGATCCACCTTCGGCGGCCTAACCGTATGCGTCACCATGACTGTCGCCCCGTCGCGTGCAACCAGGCCTCCCGCATTGCCAGCGGGGGCCGATTCAACGAATACATGGAAGGCGGCCAGACCGTCGCTCCACATCATGGCGGTCACCGCCTCGCCGGATCCCCGCAAGTCGCAGATCTCAGCGTACGCCATTTCGAAACCATCGGGCACCCAACTAGCATGCCACTCTATTGGTGTCATTGGTATGGGCGTGGCGGGTATTTCGGCACTCTCGTCCGTCAGGGGGTCCCGGATCCAGCCTTCTCCAGGCTCCGGCTCTAGCGCCGACTCGGGTATGCCTTCTCCAACGACGAGCGAGGCGAACTGGAACTCTTCCAGGCTGTCGCCATCCGCGTCATGCAACTCCGAGCGGAGCAACAGTCCGGTATCCCGATCGAGCCACAATCGATGTCCGAACCGGTCCTCGTCCGAGGGACGCAGCATGATATGCACGGCGCGGCGTCCGGCAATCCGGTGCTCGCCGTCGATGTGAATCCGGTAGTGTCTTTCCGCTGTCTTGAAACTGGGGGCTACGGCGCGTTCCCAGGGACTCACCGGAGCGCTGCGGCCCACGTCCAGCGTCTCGTCATTCGGAGGGACCATCCGAATGACGTGACCGCCAATTCTAATCACCTCCCTGGGCGTGCCGTTCAGGTGGACCAGGCGTATCCGGGTCACGCCGTCGACATTGAGGTGCACGATCCTCAGCATGGAGGATCCTGAACCTCCCCGATACATGAACACGCCGTCGTAGCCGAGTCGATGGAACGCCTGGTGCATGGCATCGAGCCACTGTTCGGGCGTTCTGTCCTGCGCAGTTTCCGTCTGCGCGTGCGAAGCGACCGCAGCAAACAGCCCGAAGAGAAAAGCAGCGCGAGTGGGTACACCCCGCATGAGATCAGGTCCGCGAGGCAGGGCGCTACTCATTGGTGTCAAACTGGGGCTGCGGCCGATAGGTGGCCAACTTGGCGAACGGGACCGGGTGCCCCCGGTTGGCCATCGATTGCCGCTTCAGATGTTGCAGCATGTAGGCCTGCGCGCGTGCGCGCTCTTCCGCTGACAGCGCCGCCTCCATTGCAGGTTGCTCCGTAAGGCTCGCAGGTACGGGTACCTGTGCGATCGGGTCTACCGGCAGCTGTTCGCCCCCGGAACGCGGCACCGGGTACAGCCAGATGGAGAACACCGCCGACGCCGCGAGCCCGAGGAGGGCTGCCCCCGTCCGGAGGCCGAAGGGACGGCGGCGAGAAACCGCCTCGACCGTCCCAGCAGACTCCTCGCCCGCGCCGGCGTCCACCGCTTCCCATAGACGTTCGATCGCATCCGAGCCATCCCTGGTATCCAGCGGATCGCCGGCCATCGCACTGCGCGCCAGGTGGAACCGGTCCCAGGCAGCGCGCAACTCGTCGTCTTTCCCTATTTCATCCAGGATCCGTCGCGTCTCAAGCTCGTGAGCCTCGCCATCCATGATGGCCGAGATCGCCTCTTTACGTTTATCAGTCACTTGCAACTACATCCCATAGCTAATCCCACGTCGTTGCTGCGCCATCCTGTCGGCGCCTTGGACCCGCCAGAAAGCGGATCTTCTCGTCTATCGCTTCGCGCGCCCGAAATATGCGGGAACGGACGGTGCCTACAGGACAATCCGTAATCTCGGCAATCTGTCGATAGCTTAGACCATCAAATTCCCTAAGAGTTACCGTCGTTCTCAAATCGTCCGGCAGGTCCGTGATCGCCTGCCTGATCGCGGCGGCGAGTTCATCCCGCCGAAGCGCCTGCTCCGGACTCTCCGAGTCTCGTAATGCATAGGTTCCGTCCGTCTCGACGAGTTGCTCGGCCGTGCTTACGTCGACATCCACCGTCGGAGTCCGGCGCGCGGACGCCGCGATGTAGTTCTTCGATGCGTTGATCGCGATTCGATAGAGCCAGGTGTAGAAGGCGCTGTCCCCACGAAAGTTCGGCAAGGCGCGGTAAGCCTTTATAAACGCCTCCTGCACGACGTCGTCGAGTTCCGCCTGGTCGCGCACGAACCGTCCCACAAGCCCTCGAATCTTGTGGCGATATCGCAAAAACAGGAGGTCAAACGCACGTCGGTCCCCCTTCTGTACACGACGCACAAGTTCCTGGTCAGGCTCAACCGCAGCCAACTATCGCATCCCGTTCGATTCTCCGGACACCCACGGCACTCCGGACCTACCCGTCCGACATTCTGCATCCTGTGCGCGGTATATACTAGCCTTCGGATCGCCTCAGGACGCTTATCGAGCAATCGAATGTCTTTCCGTTTCAATCGGATAGGGTCATTCTCAGACCCCATCGCCGGCACTTCGCAGATCCATGAATAACCGGTATCGCACGGATGTGCTCATCATCGGCAGTGGGGCCGCAGGCCTTGCCGCCGCCCTCCGGGTAGCCGACCGGGCACGCGTCGTCGTGCTGTCGAAGGATCGCATAGACGGCGGGTCGACGAACCGCGCCCAGGGCGGAATCGCGGCAGTGACCGGTCCCGCAGACTCGCCCGAAGATCACATCCGGGACACGATCCGGGCGGGCGCGGGATTGTGCAATGAAGAGATCGTCCGCTACGCGGTCGAAAACGGCCCGGGGATCATCGAACGGCTTGTCGGCTACGGCCTGTCCTTCGATACCGACCGCGAGGCCGCCTTTCACCTGACCCGCGAGGGAGGACACAGCCACCGCCGAGTGCTGCACGTCGCCGATCACACCGGCCAGGCGATCGAGGGCACCCTGACCCAGCGTGCCCTGGAACACCCCGGCATCGAGTTCATGATCGGCCGCGTTGCGATCGATGTGATTACCACCGGCAAGCTCGGACTGTCGCCCCAACGCGCTATCGGCGCCTACGTCTACAACCGGGCGACGGATGACGTGGAACTCATACAGGCGTCAAACGTCGTACTGGCGACCGGCGGCGCGAGCAAGGTCTACCTGTATACGAGCAACCCCGACGGTGCCACGGGAGACGGCACCGCGATGGCCTGGCGGGCCGGCTGCCGCGTCTCCAACATGGAGTTCAACCAGTTCCACCCAACATGCCTCTATCACCCGCATGCAAAGTCGTTTCTCATCTCCGAGGCCGTGCGCGGCGAGGGTGGTCGCCTCCTGTTGCCGAACGGGCAGCGGTTCATGGACCGCTTCGACCCGCGGGGCGAACTGGCGTCCCGCGATATCGTCGCGCGCGCCATCGACCACGAAATGAAACGATTGGGGGCCGACTGCGTCTACCTCGACATCAGCCACCGCTCGGTGGATTTCATCGAATCGCATTTCCCGACCATTCGTGCACGCTGCGAGCGGTTCGGCATCGACATGACAACAGAGCCGATACCCGTGGTGCCCGCCGCGCACTACACCTGCGGCGGTGTCCTGGTCGACCAGCACGGCGCGACGGACGTCCCCGGCCTCTATGCCATCGGCGAAACCGCCTGCACCGGACTGCATGGGGCGAACCGGCTCGCAAGCAATTCGCTGCTTGAATGCATGGTCTTCGCCCACGCCGCCGCAGACCACATCCTCCAGCGACTCGACCGTTCGAAGGTCCGGTTGCCGCCCGCTCCCGCCTGGGATGCCAGCCGCGTCACCGACTCGGACGAAGATGTAGTGCTGTCCCACAACTGGGACGAACTACGCCGCTTCATGTGGGACTACGTCGGGATCGTGCGCACGAACAAACGCCTCGAACGCGCATTTCGGCGGATCAAACTGCTGAAGAAGGAAGTGCACGAGTACTACGCGAACCATCACATTTCAAACGATCTCATCGAACTGCGCAACGTCATCCTGGTAGCCGAACTCATGGTGCGTTGTGCCATGTCGCGCCGGGAGAGCCGTGGCCTGCACTACACCCTGGACTATCCCCATACACTGAATCGCGCGGTGCCCAGCGTACTCAGCCCGAGCACGGATTCGTGGGATTTCCTTCAGCCCCTCGCGGCACGCCGCAGCCGGGCGAAGTCCTGAGCCGATAGCCGCCCGCGGCGCACCGGCAATACTCGCCGCGTGGTCGGTATGACAAGCCATCTCTGGGTCATCCAGCATGCGCCGGACAACCGGAGCACGGCATCCTGGCGGCGCACCTCGATATGGTCGTCGAAAGCGATCAACAGGTACGTTTCACCCGGTCGCGCGCGAACGGACTTGAATGCGAGGCTCACCGTACACACGGCGATCCACCAGGGCGACAGGAGCGATCCGAGCGCGACCGCCAGCAACACGTGCAGCGCCGCGACGGCGACGAACCAGTCCGCGCCAAGCGACCACCGGACTTCATGGCGCCCGGAGAACCGGAGTTCCGGGTATGCCAATTGGTTGCCCCGGGATTCGGTAGTGTTCGGTCCTATCGTTCCTTTTCCATATGCCGCACCGCCGTTTCGCGGCAGGGACGGGATCCGAAAGCCGCGTGTGGCGAATCGTTTCGCCAGCCACCCCTTCATGGCGCCGGCGCCGGCAGTTCTTCCACGGTGACGCTGGGATCAGGACCATCGCCACAGTTCTTCTCCTGGAACACCTTTGACACGATCGCAAGATCGCTCTCGAAACTCGTGAGCGAAAGCAGGTCCTGTATCGCGCGGCCTGCGTCTCGCACAGTTCTGATGCTCCTGTTGCCATCAAGCTGGTTTCCGACATTCCCCAACAGCAAATCTGCAAAAGTCTCCCCCATCAGAGAGCGCAATTCGTCGGCCATGGCCTTGCCATCATCTAGGCGTTCTTCGTCAAAGCAACCGCGGCGCGGAAATGCCAACTTCCGGAGATCCAGCTTACGAAAGCACCTTCGAGGATCAAACCTGTCCATTGAAGTTCTCCATTCCTGGCCGAGCAAAAAGTCCGGCAACCTGTCTCGCCGAAGCCTGACGTGCTGGTTGAGATTGCTTCGTGCCGCTTTCAACTCGGCGCACGATTTCCCCAACGCATCCTGCTCGAATGCAATCGAATCCGCAGCAACTGGCGTACCGATGAGTGCGGCGACAACGACGGACCACGCAACTCTTGCGAGCATCAGACCCTTAGTCGACAGCGAACCAGTCAATGGGGTCGAACCCGCGGGCCTGAAGATAGCGATTCGCGCTCGAAAAGTGGCGGCAACCGAAGAAGCCCCGGGTCGCCGATAGCGGCGATGGGTGCGGAGCCGAGAGAACCAGGTGCCGGCGCGTGTCCACCAGCGCGCCCTTCCTTTGCGCGTAGCTGCCCCAGAGCATGAAGACCACCGACTCCCGCTGGTCCCTGATCACTTCCACGACGCGGTCGGTGAACGTCTCCCATCCGCGCCCCTGGTGGGAGCCTGCGCGTCCGCGCACCACCGTCAGCACGGAGTTCAACAACAGCACCCCCTGCTTCGCCCAGGGTATGAGGCACCCGTGGCCCGGCGGCAATTCACCACCCACGTCGGAAGAGACCTCCTGGAATATGTTCTCGAGCGATGGCGGACGGGGCACCCCGGGGCGGACCGAGAAACACAGGCCATGCGCCTGGTTCGGCCCGTGGTAGGGATCCTGGCCAATGACGACCACGCGCACGTCGGGTAGCGGCGTCAGGTTCAGCGCGGCGAAAATTTCGCTGCCCTTCGGATACACCACCTTGCGAGACCGTTTCTCGGCGACAAGGAACTCCCGGAGTTGGCGCATGTAAGGCTTCTCGAACTCCGGCAGGAGCGGCGTTTTCCACGACTCCTCCAGGACGACCCGATCCGCTGCTTCACTCATGGCTCGATCTTGCGCATCTGCGGGAACAGCAGCACGTCGCGGATCGAGGACGCGTCCGACAACAGCATCATCAACCGATCGATGCCCACCCCCTCGCCCGCCGTCGGCGGCATGCCGTATTCCAGCGCCGCGATGTAGTCAGCGTCGTAGTGCATGGCCTCGTCATCGCCCCTGGACTTGCGCTCCGCCTGGGCCCTGAACCGCGCAGCCTGGTCGTCGGGATCGTTGATCTCGGAGAACCCGTTGGCGATTTCCCGGCCGCCCACGAAGTACTCGAACCGGTCCGCGAAGTTTGCGTCCGTGTCGTTGCGGCGGGCCAACGGAGAAACTTCAGTCGGATAGTGGGTGATGAACGTCGGTTGCGTGAGCTTGTGCTCGACATGCCGTTCGAACAACTCCGTCAAGATCCTGCCGCGACCCCAATCCGCCTCGAGGTCGAGACCCATCCCGCCGGCGGCGACCGCAAGCCTTGACCGGTCCGCGAGGTCTTCCGCCGCGATACCCGTGTGCGCGATGACCGCATCGGCCATCGTGTGGCGGGCGGCGGCCGCGCCGAAGTCGAATTCCGTGCCCTGCCAGGAGACGACGCTCGAACCGGTTACCGCCGAGGCAACTTCACGCATCAGTTCTTCGGTCAGGCGCATCAGGTCCTCGAAAGTGCTGTACGCCTGGTAGAACTCGAGCATGGTGAACTCCGGGTTGTGCCGCCTCGAGAGGCCTTCGTTGCGGAAACTCCGGTTGATCTCGTATACGCGCTCGAAACCGCCCACGGTCAGTCGTTTCAGGTACAACTCCGGCGCGATGCGCAGGTAGAGGTCCATGTCGAGGGCATTGTGCCGCGTCACGAACGGACGCGCCGCGGCACCGCCGGGAATCGGATGCATCATCGGCGTCTCCACTTCCAGGTAGCCGCGTGCGTCGAAGAACCGGCGCAGTTCCGCCAGCAGTCGCGAACGCATGGCGAAGCGCGCGCGCGACTCGTCGCTCATGATGAGATCCAGGTAGCGTTGCCTGTACCTGACCTCGGTATCGGCCAGGCCATGGTATTTCTCGGGCAGGGGCCGCAACGCCTTGCTCAACAGGCAGATCGTCCCGGCGGCAACGGTGAGTTCTCCCCTGTTCGTCCGCATGAGCGTTCCGGAGACCCCGACGATGTCGCCAATGTCGTACAGCTCCCGGAAATCCTCGTACGCCGGGGCTCCGATGTCGTCGCTTCGCAGGTAACACTGAATGCGGCCGCTCACGTCCTGCAGCGTGACGAAACTCGCCCTGCCCATGACGCGGCGCAACATGATGCGGCCCGCGATCGTTACGGCTATCGTGCTCGATTCAAGGGCCGACTTGTCCGTCTGGGCGTATGCCGCGTGCAGTTCTTGCGCAAGCGCCGTGCGTTCGAAGCCGTTGGGGTATGCCAGGTCGCGCTCGCGCAGGGCGGCCAGTTTCCTGCGGCGGACGGCCGCGATATCGCTTTCGTCCGGCATCAGCGGTTGGACCCGGCCTTGAGGCTGGCCTCGATGAAGTCGTCGAGGTCGCCGTCGAGGACACTGTTGGGATCGCCACGCTCGACACCGGTGCGCAGGTCCTTGACGCGGGACTGATCGAGCACGTAGGACCGGATCTGGTTGCCCCAGCCGATGTCGGCCTTGCTGTCTTCCACGGCCTGTTGTTCGGCCTGGCGCCTTCGCAGCTCGCGCTCGTAGAGCTTAGCCCGGAGCTGCTTGTAGGCATTGTCCTTGTTCTGGTGCTGCGAGCGTTCGCTCTGGCACTGCACGACGACCCCGGTAGGCAGGTGCGTCAACCGGACCGCCGAGTCGGTGCGGTTCACATGCTGTCCGCCCGCGCCGCTGGCGCGGTAAGTGTCGACGCGTACGTCGCTCGCCACGATTTCGATCTCGATGTCGTCCTCGACCTCCGGCGACACGAAAACCGAGGCGAACGACGTGTGGCGCCGATTGCCCGCGTCGAACGGCGATTTGCGCACGAGTCGATGTACGCCGGTCTCGGTACGAAGCCAGCCGTATGCATGGTCTCCGCTGAACTGGACCGTGGCGCCCTTTATCCCTGCGACATCCCCGGCCGACAGGTCGACGATCTCGGTGTCGAAGTCCCTCCGCTCGCCCCAGCGCAGGTACATGCGCAGCAGCATCTCGGCCCAGTCCTGTGCCTCGGTGCCTCCGGAGCCCGACTGGATCTCGAGAAAAGCGTTGGCGGGGTCCATCCGGTGGTTGAACATGCGGCGAAACTCGAGCTCGGCGAGCGTCGCTTCGATCCCGTCCAGGTCGCCGTCAACTTCGTCCAGGGCTTCCGCATCGCGCTCCGAGGCGGCGAGCTCCGCCAGTTCGGATGCGTCCGTCAACTCGGCGGCCACCGTCGCCAGTCCGCCGACCACCTTGCTCAGTGCGGCGCGCTCGCGCGACAGGGCCTGCGCCCGATCCTGGTCCTGCCAGAGATCCGGCGCTGCAAGCTCGCGCTCTACCTGCGCCAGGCGTTCTTGCCGGGAATCGTAGTCAAAGATACCCCCACAGCGCTTCGCGACGCGCGTCAAGATCCTTGATCCGGTCGCGGATCGAAGTGATTTCCGCCATAGGAGTGCCCGGAAAAACGCGAATTGTACCCTCTCGGGATGCGGACACACACCAAAGGCACCCCGGCCCCAATCCTCAACTGAATGGAGCCAGGGAGGGTCAGGGTGCAGGTCCCGGTTGTGAGGCGACAGCGTTGACGCCGCGCCGGATCCTTAGCCGGGGCGCCCCGTAGTCCAGTCCCACGCCCGCACATCGCACTCTGCGAACAGGTCCGCCTGGGCATATGGACTGTCGGCCACGAAGGCTCGCGCTTCGTCGAGCGAGGACGCCTCCATCACGAGCAATAGTCCGACAACGCTCTCACCATCGTCCGCGAGCGTCGGCCCGCCGTGATGCACGACGACGCCGGCATGGGCGGGATGATCGCGAAGATAGGCCTGGAACGCTTCGCGCGTGTCGCTTCGCACCTGGGCCACGCCGGGCTTGTCCGTAACGAATGCAGCAACATACATTGACATGCTCCTCTCGACTATGCGCGTTACGTTAGGCCATCGTTTCCGCGGCTGTCAACACACGCCGCGGCGCGCGCGACTGTCACGCCCCTTTCGCGGTGTCCAGCGCGGTCGGTTCCACGCGGACAGTCACGACATCCGTGTCGTAGTACTGCTGATGCCGGACCGAGGACGCGAGATGACGCAACAGGCGAAGCGATACCTCCCGCTCAAGCACGTCACCGGCGCTGGCTTCGCCGAGCAGCGCAATTCGATCCTGCAGGTTCTCCTCGCCTCGCGAGGCGACGAACTCCAGGGTCGCACCGCCGTCTTCCCGGCGCGCCACGACCATGAGCCGCCGCGGCGCCGCGTCCGGCGCAGCTTCATCCTGGGCCAGGAGCGTCAGCAGGGTCTCTTCGCTAACCGCGTCGAGGCGCGCCGCCATCGCTTCGTCCCAGCCGGAACGCGTTGCGAAGCCCGCCACGAACTCTCCAATCTCGCGCAGGGCCGAGCGATCAAATGCCACCTCCACCTTGCGCCTGCGCGGCTTCGTCAGTTCCGTGAAAAGCGTGGCGACGATGGCGAGCACACCCCCCGCGATCATGCCGTTGAGCGGGGTGCCACCCGTCAGCGCGGCAAAGAAGTCCGGGAAGACGACGCCGTTCTCGAAGCCGACACCGGTCCAGAACGCGATACCCACGATGGCGCCCTTGCGGTAGTCGATGCCGTCCTGGACGATCACCTTCACGCCGACGATGAAAATGGTCGCCATCATGATCGTAATGAACGTCGCGGTAACCGGCCCAGGGATGGCAAGGATCACGGCGAGGGCCTTCGGCAGGCACGCCAGCACGACGAACAGCGCACCCGACGCGATGCCGATGGTTCGTGCGCCGATCCCGGTGATCTCCGCCATCGACGTACCCGTCGGGCGGATTCCCACCGGCATCGTGCCGGCAAGTGCCGACAGCAGATTGCCCGTCGAGTCGGACGCAACCGCGCCCTGGATGGCTCGGAAGTCAACCGCCCTCGGCCTGCTCCACGATGCGCGCTGGATTCCCACGGCACCGCTGATGGTCTGGATCGTGCAGACGACAGCAATGAACAGGAACGCTGGCAGCAGCGTCCAGAAGGCGGCACCGAAATCAAGATCGATGCCGGGCCACGCGGGGCTCGGAAACCCGATCCACGGCGCGTTCGCGACGCGGCCGGTGTCGTAGAAGCCGAACGCGGCCGCGACCAGCGACCCGGCAACGATGCCGACGATCGGCGCCCACAGGCGCAGCGCGCCACGGGCCTTCAGCATGATTCCGACCACTACGGCCAGCGTAATCGCCGCACTCAGGGGACCGCCGGCCGGCGCCGTGCCCTCGGGCACGTTGTTCAACTGCTCGAATATCACCGGCATCACCGTTACCGGCGTCAGCATGATGATCGTCCCCGTCACCGTGGGCGTGAGAATCCGCCGGAACAGCGCGAGCCGGGCGGAGAAGGCGAACTGCAGGAGCGCCATGGTGAGCACGAGGGCGGCGAGAAGCGCTGGACCGCCTGCCTCGAGTGCGGCGATGCTGACCGCGATGGCGGCCCCGGAAGCTCCGGTGGCAATGAGGTAGCCCGAACCGAAACGCCCCACGCGAAGCGCCTGCAGCGCCGTGGCCCCACCGGAGACCACCACTGAGGCGAACACCGCCCAGAGCAGGATGTCCTCGGGCTGACCGGCACTGCGGAAGACGATCGTCGGAATCAGCACCGCGCCCGGAAGCACGAGGGCGGCAAGCTGCAGACCCAGACCCGCCGCAAGCGGCACCGGAATCTTCGCATTGGGACCCGACGTTACTTCGTCTCCCTGGTCAGGCTGTTGGGCTTCCACACCACGGTCTCCGCTACACCCGCAATGAGAACCTTACACCAGCCCCGCGAGCCAGAGGCACACCCCCGGCACCGACAGGATGATCGCGAGCAGCACGAAACCGCTGAGCACGAACGGAACCGTGCCCTTGAACGATTCGCTTAAGCGCACGTTCCGGTCCATCGCGTTGATCGCATAGACGTTGAGACCGATAGGCGGAGTGATCAGACCGATTTCTACGACGATCAGGGCCATGACGCCGAACCAGATGGCGATCTCCTCTTCCGTGTAGCCAAAATCCAGCCCCGTCAGGAGCGGAAAGAAGACGGGCACCGTCAGCAGGATCATCGCCAGGCTGTCCATCACGCAGCCGAGGAGGAGGTAGACCAGCAGGATGCCGACGAGGATCGCCACCGGCGCCAGTCCCGAAGCGGCCAGCGCCTCGGCCAGCGCCGAGGGTATCTGGGTCAGCGCAAGGAACGCGTTGAAGACTTCGGCGCCGATCAGGATGAGGAAGATCATTCCCGTCGCTCTCGCCGTCTCGAGCAGGCTGCTGGAGAGCGTGTCCCTGCGCAATCGGCCGGAGACGAGCGCGACCAGGCCGATCGCGGCAGCCCCGATTGCCGCAGCCTCCGTGGGTGTGAACACGCCGAGGTAGATTCCGCCGATGACCGCAAGGAAGATGGCCAATACCGGCCATACCTTACCGAGGCTGCGCAAACGTTCGCCGAGCGGCATGGGCGGCGCCGCCGGACCCGCCGCGGGGTTCACTCGGACGTAGATGCCTATCGCGGCCAGGTAGCCAAGCGTCGCAATGACGCCCGGCACCAGCGCCGCCAGGAACAGCTTGCCGATCGACTGCTCAGTGATGACTGCGTAGATCACCAGGATGATGGACGGCGGAAACAGGATCCCCAGCGTTCCGCCAGCGGCCAACGTACCGGTGGCGAGCGCGCCGGAGTATCCGTATCGCCGCATCTCCGGCAGCGCAACCGACCCCATCGTTGCCGCGGTCGCGAGCGAGGATCCGCAGACGGCGCCGAACCCGGCGCACCCACCGATGGTCGCGACGGCCAGGCCCCCGCGGCGATGGCCTGCGCAGGCCCTCGCCGCATCGAACAGCAGGCGGCTGAGTCCCGCTCGCGTCGCCAACTGGCCCATCAACAGGAATAGCGGCAGCACCGACAGCGTATAGCTCGACACCCGACCGAACGGCGCGGTGTTGAGCAGGTTGAGAAACGCCGGCCAGCCTGCGAGCGAGGCGAAGCCGAAACCGCCCACAAGAAACATCGCCACCGCGACGGGCATGCGCAACGCGATCAGCAGCAGACAGGCGCCAAAGAGGAGCGCACCGAACTCGATGTCCGTCATCGCCGGAGCGCTTGCAGGCGGCGGCACAGCACCAGGATCGAGACTGCGGCCAACAGTCCCGCGGCGACCAGTGCCGCGAAGTACGCCGAGTGGATCGGAATCGCGAGAAACAGGGTGGTCTCCCCGTCCTCGAGTTTGCGCGTCCCGCCGACAAGCAGGCGCCAGGCGATCAGGCTCGCCATGATCGTGAACGCGACACTGTGAACGGCGTCCAGCACCGCGCTCGCGCGGGGACGCAGCCGGCTCGTGAAGAAGTCGACGACAATGTTCGCGTTCGTAGCATGGCAGTACGGGAAGAAGGCGAACACCGCAATCCCGCAGGCCAGTTCGGTCAGTTCGTAGTCCCCGGGAATGGGCACACCGAAAAGAAAGCGTCCGAGGACGCTGGCCACCGTCATCCCTACGATCCCGACGAGAAGCATTCCGCCTGCCATCGCGAACGCCCGGGCCAGCCGCGTGAGCCCCCCACCCAACCGTTCGCCCGCCGAACTGCCCCGGCCCGGCGGCGCCGGACCTGCGTTCCGTCCGGCGCTACCGGTTCGACGCATCGCTGTAGCTCGCAATCAGGCGTTGCGCGTCGGCAAGCAGCGCCCGCCCGTCGTATCCCATGGCGTCGACTTTCGCCACCCAGCCATTGGCCACGGACGCGGTGGCCGCCCGCCACCGCGCGCGCTCCGCCGCATCGAGCGGCACAATGAGATGTCCGCGCCCTACGGCGATGTCGCGGCCCGCCTCCTCGTCTTCCTGCCACAGCCGCCCGAGCCGCCTGGCCAACGCCATCCCCGTGGTGTCGTCCAGGATCTGTCGGACATCGGCGGGCAACCCGCCATAGCGGGCCTTGTTCATCGCCAGCACAAATGGTGTGCAGCCAAGGGAAACCTCCGTGTGATACCGCGTCACTTCGTGCAGCCGGAACGGCCGCATGATGGTCCAGGGAAGCCATGCGCCATCCACCACCCCCCGCGCCAGCGCCTCGTAGACCTGCGGGACCGGCATACCCACGGGGACGGCGCCGAGCGCCTCGAGCATTGCGGCGACCGTCTGCGACGCGGCGCGTACCTCCAGCCCGTTGAGGTCTTCGAGGGTGCGGACCTGGCGATCCACGGTGTGGATATGATTGGGCGCGGTCGCGTGGAACACCAGGGGATGCGTGTCCCGGTACTCGTCACGCATCCATTTCCGATGGAACATCGTCAACGCCTGGCTCGTCGACTCCGCGTCCACGCAGACAAAGGGCAGTTCGAACACCTCCGTCAAGGGAAACCTTCCGGGCGAATACCCGGGCAACGTCCAGACGATGTCGACCACGCCATCCCGCGCCTGCCCGTAGAGATCCGCCGGCTTGCCCCCGAGTTGCATCGCCGGGAACACCTGCACCGTGACACGGCCATTCGATCTGGCCTCGACCTCTTTCGCCCACGGTTCGAGGAACAGCTGGTTCACGATGGCCTTGGGGGAGTTGAAGGTGTGCAGCCGAAGCGTAATCGGCTCGGCGCTGGAACCGTGCAGTGGAGCGCAGAGAACACATGCGGCGAGAAACGCCCAGCCAACAGCACAGCGCATCACACTCATCGAGTCCCTCGAAACATCCTCCCGCGATGATCGCCGACCGATCCCGCTGATCGCAAATAGGTCGACACGCGACGTGCAAAGCATGCGCTTCCGTTAGACTGGTAGAGGGCCCCTATTGGCGAAAGCGTTCGGCTGGCTCTGTAGTGCTGCAGCGACATGAATACCTGAGCGGGGGGACCAAAGTTGATCGCGACTGGTGGATCATCACCAAACTAGCAGCCCTCACCGCAGTCTGCGCGTTGATCTCGGCTGGCGTTTTCTGGCTGTTGTAAAGTCGGCAACCTTCAGACTGCGGGCTCGAGGTCTTGGATCACGAGCTGCAGCGTTTCCATGCCCGAGTAGTCGTTGACGCTCAAGCGGTAGAGCGCACGGATGCGCTCTGGGCCGACGGGCTCGCGGTTGAATGCGATGGCATCGACTACCCTCGCCCCATGGCGCAGCGCCAGCTTCAGGTGCCGCTGGCCGACGACACGCTGGGCAACGATGTCGAACTCGCCGTGGAAGGTCGGCTCCTCGAAACCCTGGCCCCAGGGTCCGTGGCTGGCCACCAGGCGGGCGTTTTCGATGATGAGCTCGGCAGGTTCGAGTTCGCCGTCGGTCAATCGGATCCCCGCGAGGTCACGCTCGCTGACGCGGGCCTCGACGGCATCGGAAAACGCCTTCGTGAAGCGATCCAATTGCGATCTCCTGATGGACAGGCCCGCCGCCATGGCGTGGCCTCCGAACTTCACCATGAGACCGGGAAACCGCGCCGCGACATCGTCGAGCGCGTCCCGTATGTGGAGCCCCGGAATGGAGCGTGCCGAACCCCTGAGTTCGCCGGGAGCGGCTCCGCCTGCGTCGGCGAATGCGATGACGGGGCGATGATATCGTTCGCGAATACGCCCGGCGACGATACCGACGATACCCTGGTGCCATGAGGCATCGTAGAGACAGAAAACACTCCGCTGATCCTCGCTGGACTCATCCACCAGGAGCGTCGCATCCAGCGTCATGTCGCGTTCGATGTCGCGCCGCTCGGTGTTGAGTTCATCCAGCTCGCGCGCGAGCCGTTGGGCCTCGGGCATATCGGGGCTGAGCAGGCACCGAATACCCAGCGTCATGTCCTTGAGCCTGCCCGCCGCATTCAGTCTGGGAGCGATGCCGAAACCGAGATCCTGGGCGGTCACCGCGCTCAAGTTCCGCCCTGCAACCTGCGCCAGGGCCCGGATACCGGAACGGGCCAGCCCGCCCCGCATGCGCCGCAGCCCCTGGTGCACGAGGACACGGTTGTTGAGGTCCAGCGGCGCGACGTCGGCGACGGTGCCAAGCGCAACCAGGTCAAGCCAGTTCGCGAGGTTCGGAGGGGCAATTCCCCGCTCTCGGAAGAAACCCGCTTCCGCCAGCAGGACGCGCACCCGGCTCAGCACGTAGTAGACAACGCCCACACCTGCGAGCGCCTTGCTGGCGAATGCGCATCCGGGCGCGTTCGGGTTGACGATGGCACACGCCGGCGGCAACTCGTCGCCGGGCAGGTGATGGTCGGTGACCACCACGTCAACGCCGCACTCCTGTGCCAACGTCACCCCCGCTACGCTCGACATGCCATTGTCCACGGTGACGATCAGGGAGGGTTCGCGCTTGAGGGCAACGCCCACGATCTCCGGCGTCAACCCGTATCCGAACGCGAACCGGTTGGGAACCAGGTAGTCCACGTGCGTTGCGCCAAACGACTCGAGAAGCGACACCGCGAGCGCGGTGCCGGACGCGCCGTCCGCATCGAAATCGCCCAGCACGAGGATCGCCTCGTCACCCCGTACTGCGCGCGCGATACGGGCAGCCGCCACATCCAGGTCCGACAGGCCGTCGGGTGGCATCAGCCGCGACAGCGAGAGGTCCAGGTTGTCGATGGACTCGATGCCGCGTCCCGCAAGCACCCGGGCAAAAAACCTGGGGTACCTCCGCAGAAGGTCGGAGGTTGGCTCCGGTGCCGCTCGGGATTCGAGTTCGATCAGTCTGCTCCCTGGGCCGCCGGGCGCACGCGTTGCGCTATTCGCCGCTGGAGTTCGCGAGGTCCGCCACGCGGATACGCCTCACCTTTCCTGTCACACCGGCCAGCTTCTCGATGTCCGCGACAGCCCTCTCTGCGTCACGCTCGGCCACGACATCGGTGAGGATGACGATGGGTACCCACTCTGCCCCCCGCTTGCCCCGTATCGCCTGGGGCTGCTGGATGACCCCTTCGATCGATATCCCATGTCGGCTCAGTGTCTGCGCGACATCTGCGAATACGCCCGGCTGGTCCTCGGCCGGGACGTTCAGGTAGTGCGCGCAGGTGAGGTCGCCCAGGGGCGAAGCCCCGGGGGCGTTTTTCGCGGGCGGTGCCGAAATCCACCCGGCGGCACCACGCGCCAGTTCGATCAGGTCCGAGACGATCGAAGACGCGGTCGGGCCGGCACCGGCACCCGGACCCACATAAAGCGTCGAACCGACGGCATGACCTTTCACCTGCACCGCGTTCATGACGCCATCCACCTTGCCGATCAGTGCCGATTCGGGCGTCAGGCATGGATGTACACGTGCCTCGACACCGTTGGCGTTCAGCCGGGCGATCCCCAGGTGCTTGATCCGGTAGCCGAGTTCCCGCGCGTACGCGACATCCTCCGCTTCGACATCCGAGATACCTTCGACATAGACGCTGTCGAAGTCGAACGGGGTGCCGAATGCCAGGCCGGCGAGGATCGCGAGCTTGTGGGCTGCATCTATGCCTTCGACATCGAACGTAGGGTCCGCTTCCGCGTAGCCGAGCCGTTGCGCTTCGCGAAGTGCGGCTCGAAAGTCCTGACCCTCCTCGGACATGGCCGTCAGCACGTAGTTGGACGTGCCGTTGATGATTCCGGCCAGCCACTCGATCCGGTTGGCCGCGAGACCCCGGGTCAACGCGCTGATGATGGGAATGCCCCCCGCGACCGCCGCCTCGATGCCAATGAAAACGCCCGCCTCGCGGGCCGACCGCATGAGTTCGTTGCCATGCACGGCTATGAGGGCCTTGTTCGCGGTCACGACGTGTTTCTTCGCGGCGACGGCCGCACTGAAGAGTGTCTTCGCGGCATCTTCACCGCCAATCGCCTCGACCACCACGTCGACATCGTTTGCCGCGGGCAGCGTGGCCAGGTCCGTGGAAAACGCCGCTCCGCCGAGGTCCACTTCGGGTCGGGGCGTACGGCTCGCCACCCGGGTCAACTCAAGCTGCCGTCCTGCCGCCGCCGTCAACGCCCCGGCTTCACATCGGAGCAAGCGCACGACTCCCCGGCCCACCGTACCGAGACCCGCCAGCCCTATTCTCAGTGGCGTCCCGACGCTTATTTCAATCCCAACCCTTGCGCCAGTTGCGCCGCGGGAACGTAGCCCCCGATCAGTTCGCCGTCGGCCGTCACCATGGTCGGGGTACCTTCGACGCCCACGACCTTGCCCATCTCATACTGCTCGGCGACGGGGTTCTGACACGAGTTCGAAGGTATCTTCCTTCCAAGTTTCAGATCCGTCATGGCATCCTGCGGATCCTCCGCGCACCATGCCGAGACCAGCCGGTCGTATGTCTCGGACCCTATCCCCATTCGCGGAAACGCGAGATAGCGCACTTCGATACCGTACGAGTTCAGTTCGGGCACCTCCGCATGCAGCTTGCGGCAGAACCCACAGTCGGGGTCCGTGAATACGTTAAGCACCGCCCGGGTCTCTCCCGCGGGCGCGAAAACGATCATCTGATCCACCGGGACGTCGGCAATCAAGGCCAGGCGCTTCGCCGCCCTGCGAGGCTCGAAGGGATCGACCGGTCCCTGGTCGGTCAGGGCGTACAGGACCCCCGCGATCGCGTAGGAGCCGTCCTCGGTGACATGGAGCATCACGCCACCTTCAATCTCGACCACCAGGAATCCGGGAATGGGGGACGCTTCGACCGCCGTGACGTTGACGTCCGGTAGCCGGCGCTTAAGCACTTCGGCCAGATCGGCGCTGGCTGCGGGTGCGCCCTGGGCCTGCGCGGATTCTGCTGCTTCATCCGCCCCAGCAGCCGCTGCCGCGAGGACAGCACATGCCGCCGCATTTCGAATCATGCCCATACTGCTTCGCCGTTAGCTGTGGAACCCGGGACTATTAGAGTGCAATCGTCACTGATCGTGCGGCTTCACCCTCTCGGATGATGCGCCGAGTGTAACCGCTTGAGGCGATCCTGCGCGACATGCGTATAGATCTGCGTCGTCGAGAGATCCGCGTGGCCAAGCATCATTTGCACGGACCGCAGATCGGCGCCGTGGTTGATGAGGTGCGTCGCGAACGCGTGCCTGAGCGTGTGCGGCGAAATGTCGCTAGCGATCCCCGCGCGCATTGCGTAACGCTTTACCGCATGCCAGAAGGTTTGCCGGGTCATCGCGCTCCCGCGCCTGCTCGGAAACATCACATCGCTTGGCTTGCCGCGCAGAAGCGCGGGCCGCGCCTGGGCCAGGTAACGTGTCAACCAGTCCAGCGCAACCTCGCCCACCGGGGTCAGCCGCTCCTTGCCACCCTTTCCTACGACGCGCACAACGCCCTGGCGGGTGTTAAGCGACGAAACCTCGAGTCCAACAAGCTCCGATACCCGCAAACCCGCAGCGTAGAGCAGTTCAAGCATCGCGCGATCGCGGAACTCGGTGGCGCATCCCTGGGGATCCTCGGTGTTCGGCGCGGCCAGCAACGCCTCGACTTCGTCTTCTGAGAGCGACTTTGGCAGCGGCCTGCCAAGCAACGGCCGCGCAATGTCCTGGGTCGGATCGCGACCAAGGCGCCCCGCATCGACCGCATCCCGATAGTAGCCCCGCAGGCAGGACAGGAGCCTCGCAGTGGACCGGGCGGACAGGCCATCCGCGTGGCGCGCCCCCAGGTAGGCCTCGATGTCGTGGTCGCGCGCTCCGTCGAGGTCGCGACCCGCCTGTGCCGCCAACCACGCGCCGAAAGCGCGGAGATCCCGCCGATACGCAGCCAGGGTATTTGCGCTCAGCCCGCGGCGCAGCCAGACCCGATCAATGTAAGCGTCAATCTCATTGCCTGGCCGCGTGTCTACGGCCGAGCCGCCACCGCCTGCCGACACGTCAGCCAGCATGAACCCTTTCGGGAGTGTACCGGTGCGGATACGCGTTAATGGGTCGGTCTCCCCCGCTCGCCCGGGTCAGACCCTTTCCTTGATTCGCGCAGCGCGGCCGGACAATTTCCGCAGGTAGTAGAGCTTTGCCCGGCGCACATCGCCTCGGCGGGTGACGGCGATGCTGGCGATGATCGGGCTGTGCGTCTGAAACGATCGCTCGACGCCAACCCCGTGGGAGACCTTGCGCACCGTGAAGGACGAGTTGAGACCGCGGTTGCGCTTGGCGATCACAACGCCCTCGAATACCTGCAACCTTTCCCGGACCCCCTCGCGCACGCGCACGCGCACCGCGACCGTGTCGCCGGGACGAAACTCGGGCAGGTCGTCCCGGAGCTGCGCGTTCTCAAGTTCTTCGATGACTGTGTTGCGCCGCATGGAAATCTACTCCGCTTTTGCTCCCAGGCCCTTCTCTTCCGGACCCTTCTCTCCCAGGCCCGTTTCCGCCAGGTATTGTCTCAACAGTTCCCGATCTTCGGCGCATAGCACCCGGTTCACCAAAAGGTCCGGGCGACGACGCCAGGTTCGCGCCAGTGCCTGTGCCCGGCGCCATCTCGCAATCGCGGCATGGTCACCACTCAGCAGTACCGAAGGGACACGCATCCCGCGATATTCGGGTGGTCGCGAATAGTGCGGATAGTCTAACAGGTTGTCGGCAAAGGACTCGCTTACCGTCGACGCCGGATTACCGAGCGTGCCGGGCAACAGGCGCGCCAGGGCATCCAGAACGGCCATGACCGCGAGTTCGCCCCCGGTCATGACGAAGTCGCCCAGGGAAAGTTCGAGATCGACCTCGCGTTGTACGAACCGCTCGTCGACACCTTCATACCGGCCTGCCACGAAAAGCAGGTTGTCGAGGCCGGCAAGTTCTTCCGCCATCGCCTGGTCGAAACGGCGTCCCTGGGGCGACATGTAAACGGTTGTCAGGGGACCCGGTGCAGACACTCTCGCCGCATTGACGGCGTCGCTGAGCGGCGCCACCGTCATCACCATGCCCGGACCTCCGCCATAGGAATGGTCATCGACCGAACGCCGCCGATCGGAAGCGTAGTCGCGAGGATTGATGACGTTGAGCGCCAGCCTGCCGTCGGCGATCGCCCGGGCTACCACGCCTTCGCCGGTCAAGGCGCGGAACATGTCCGGGAAAATGGTGACGACTCCGGCCCACATGGTCAATTAGCCCGGTTCTTCCCAATCCACGACTATCACCGACCGATCGAGGTCAACATCCCTGACAACGGAAGCGATGAAGGGAATCAGTCTCTCGCTCGAACCATCGCTGACTACCAGCGCGTCGTTGGCACCAGTGGCCATCAAGTTCTCTACCCGGCCAAGATCCTCTCCCCCGACCGTTACCACGTCGAGCCCGATCAGGTCCCGCCAGTAGTATTCGTCGGTTTCCGTTTCCGGGAGCGCGGACTCGGGCACGCCGATGAGGACGCCCCGCAGGGCCGCAGCGGCTTCGCGATCGTCAATGCCATCCACGCGGCAAAGAAAACCGTTGTCATGCCTTCGCGCGCCGTCGGGGCAGACGGTCACTTCGCGCCAGGCACCGTCGGACAGCAGGGACCACGGCGCATATTCCAGGAGATTCTCTGCGGGACGCGTGAACGAAACGATGCGCAGCATGCCGCCGATCCCATGGGGACCGGTCACCCTGCCCACCACGACCATCCCGTCGCCGGGCAACTGTTCCGTCGCCGGAATCGGCATCGTGCCAGCCCCGTCCGAGAGGTTGGGCTATTCGGATGCGGCGGCTTCGCGCCGCGCGGCTCCGATGAGCTGCCTGGCCCGTTCGGATGGCTGGGCACCTACCGACAACCAGTAATCGATACGGTCCAGGTCGATGCGCACCCGCTGCTCGTCGCCTTTCGCCAGCGGATTGAAAAAGCCCACCCGCTCGATGAACCGTCCGTCGCGCTTCGCCGCCTTGTCTGCGACGGTCAGGTGGTAGAAGGGTCTCTTCTTCGCGCCGTGTCTCGCCAATCGAATCGTGACCATTCGGATCGGCTCCTTTAAGAAAAGGCGCGCATGTTACAGCAAGCGGCCACCCTTGGCACGAGGCGTACCACCTCAGCGACGAAAACGGGGCCGCTGCGCCACCTGGCCCTGCGCCTGGAGGTTCCGCAGCATCCGGTCCATGCCCCCTCTGCGGGTTGCCTTGCGCATGAACTTCTGCATCTGCTTGTGCTGCTTCAGGAGCCGATTGACGTCTTGCACACGCGTACCGCTGCCCGCCGATATCCTGCGCTTTCGGGACCCGTCAATGGTGTCGGGAAAGCGGCGCTCGCGCGGCGTCATGGAGTTGATCACGGCTTCCATGCGCCGGAAGTCGGCGTCGTCGAGTCCGGTCCGGGGCATCTGCCCCGCGCCCGGGAGCCTGTCCAGCATGCTGCCGACTCCTCCCATGCGCGCCATCTGCTGCAACTGGTCGCGAAAGTCCTCCAGATCGAACCTGCGGCCTCCCGCCGCTTTCCTGGCGAGGCGTTGCGCCTTCTGCCTGTCAACCTTGCGCTCGACTTCCTCGATCAGGCCGAGGACATCTCCCATGCCCAGTATCCGCGACGCCATCCGGTCCGGATGGAACGCCTCCAGCCCATCCGTCTTCTCGCCGACCCCGATGAATTTGATCGGCTTGCCGGTAATCGCGCGCACCGACAGGGCCGCCCCGCCCCGGGCATCACCGTCCGCCTTGGCGAGGACCACTCCCGTCAGCGGCAGCGCCTCGTCGAAAGCCCTCGCCGCGTTCGCAGCGTCCTGTCCGGTCATGGCATCGACGACGAACAGGGTCTCCACCGGCCGCAATACGCCATGCAACGCCCTGATCTCCGCCATCATCCCCTCATCGATGGCAAGCCGGCCCGCCGTATCGACGATCAGTACATCGTCGAATCGCGTCTTCGCGTCGGTGAGGGCACCCTCGGCAATCGTGATCGGTTCCTGTCCAACGGCGCTTGGGATGTATCGCGCCTGGACTTCCTCGCTGAGCGTTCGCAGTTGCTCGATCGCGGCGGGCCGATAGACGTCGGCGCTCACCAGGGACACCTTCTTCTTCTCCCGTTCGATGAGCAGGCGCGCAAGCTTGGCGGCGGTCGTGGTCTTGCCGGCACCCTGCAGGCCAGCCATCAACACCACCGCCGGCGGCGCCGCGGCGAGATTCAACGCGTCGTTCCGCTCGCCCATCAGCCGGACGAGTTCGTCGTGAACCACCCTGACGAATGCCTCGCCCGGGTTGATCCCCGCCGACACCGACTGACCGATGGCCTTGCGCCGCACCCCTTCGGTGAACGACCGGACCACCTCCAGCGCCACGTCCGCATCCAGGAGCGCGAGGCGCACCTCGCGCAGCGTCTCCTGGATGTTGTCTTCCGAGAGATACGCCTTCCCCGAAAGGCCTCGGAGCGCCGCCGTCAGGCGCTGACTCAAGCTATCGAACATTGGCGTCTCCCGTGTTCGCCAGGAATCGTCGAAGAGCAGAAATTATAGTCTGACCACGCTGGCGCAAGGTGCCGGCATTGTGCCAAACTCGGGCATCAACCTCCCGCAATCGAGGGCGGCACGCCGCCAATCGGCCGATGAACCCGGTCTATCCCGGTGCTCTTGCGATACTGCTCTACGTCGCTGGATGCCTTTTGCAGTTCCGCGCGCTTTCGGTGCGCGATCCGAAGCCATCGAAGCGGCTGCTCGCCATTTCCCTGCCCGCTGTCGTGCTGCACGGGCTCTGCCTGGCGCTGGTGATCTACTCGGCTACCGGCATCGACCTGTCGTTGTTCACGATCGCATCGCTCATCGCGTTCGCGGCGACATTGACAATACTTGCCGCGGCTCTGGCCCAGCCGCAGGGCAGGCTGGAGAACCTGTACCTGCTCGTCTTTCCGTTCTCGATCATCGCTATCGCCGGGTCCCTCGCTTTCGGCGGCACCAAGGTGCGTCAGGTCCTGGAGGGCGGGTTGCTGGCGCATCTGCTGGTTTCCATCTTCGCTTACACGCTGCTCACGGTTGCCGCATTCCAGGCGATCCTCCTGTGGGTGCAGGAACGACACATCCGGCACAAGGAGCCGATCGGCGTGATTCGCATCCTTCCTCCGCTCGAAACACTGGAAGTCTTCCTGTTTCAGCTCCTCATGGCTGGTTTCGCGCTGCTTACCGTCTCGATAGCGATCGGGTTCGCGTTCCTGGACAACGTGCTGGCGCGGGACGTGGTCTACCACACCGTGCTCGCGACCGCGTCCTGGTGCATTTACGGCGGTTTGCTCATCGGTCACCGGGTGTTCGGCTGGCGAGGCACGATGGCGGCGCGCTGGACGCTGGCGGCGTTCGCGTTGCTGGTGATCGGCTACTTCGGCAGCCGGTTCGTGCTGGAATTCGTGCTGGGCGCCCGATAATCGCAGCTACTGCCGGATCTTCCAGCGCCGGTTCACGGCGGAGACGATCGCCGACAACGAGGCGGTGATCGTGTTTCGGCTCATGCCGATGCCGTAGCATTGTTCCTCGCCGTTGTCGATGGCCAGGAGGCAGAGCGCCGCCGCGTCCTTACCCGTCGACAGGGCAATCTCGCGGTAGTCGATAATGTTGAGCGGTTCGTTCAGCGTATCGACCATGCCGTTGACGAACGCTTCGATGGGGCCGCTGCCCTGGCCGGCGATGCGTACCGCGTTTTCCGATACCTCCACCATCGCCTCACAGCGCTGCGTGCCGTCTTCTCCCTGGGTGAGGTCATAGTCGATCAGCCTGTAGGGCCCGTCCTCGCACAGGTATTCGTCGATCAACGCCTGGAAGATCTCATGCGCGCGCACTTCACGGTCCAGGCGCTCGGTCATGCCCTGCACGTGCCGGGAAAACTCCACCAGCATTTCCCGGGGCAGCGGCACGCCGTAGTGCTCCTCGAGGACGAAACCGACGCCGCCCTTGCCGGACTGGCTGTTGACGCGCACGGTCTCCTTGTACGAGGAACCGACGTCCGCCGGATTGATGGGCAGGTACGGGACCTCCCAGGCGTCGTCGCCCACTTCCGCCATGCCCTTTCGGATCGCATCCTGGTGCGATCCGGAAAACGCAGTGAACACGAGGTCGCCCGCATAGGGATGGCGTTCGTGCACGGGCAACTTGTTGATGGATTCCACCGTTTCCCGAATGCGCGGCATATCCCGGAAATCCAGCTCCGGATCAACGCCCTGGGAGAACAGGTTCATGGCCACCGTGACGATGTCGCAGTTGCCGGTGCGCTCGCCGTTGCCGAACAGGGTCCCTTCCACCCGCTCGGCACCCGCCATGAGCGCGAGTTCCGTCGCCGCGACGCCGGTGCCGCGGTCGTTGTGGGTGTGCAGGCTGACGACGGCGCTGTCCCGCGCCGGGAAGTTGCGGCAGAACCATTCGATCTGGTCCGCATACACGTTCGGTGTCGCCATTTCGACGGTGGAGGGAAGATTGACGATGATCCTGTCTTCCGGCGTCGCGCCCCAGGTCTCGGCGACGGCCGCGCAGATCTCCACGGCGAAGTCGAGTTCCGTACCGGTAAAGCTCTCAGGCGAGTACTCGTAGGTGATATTGGCGCCCGACAGTGACGACAGTCCGTCCCGGACAAGCCTGGTCCCGTCCACCGCAAGCTTCACGATGCCTTCCCTTCCCAGGCGGAACACCACCCGCCGCTGCAGGGTCGAGGTCGAGTTGTAGAGGTGAAAGATGACGTTCCGGGCACCGTCCAGGGCTTCGACGGTGCGCTCGATGAGTTCCGGGCGGGCCTGGCACAAGACCTGGATCGCGACGTGATCCGGGATGCGGTCTTCGTCGATGATGCGGCGGATGAAGTCGAAATCCGGTTGCGACGCGGCCGGAAACCCCACCTCGATTTCAGAGAATCCGACTGCCAGCAGCAGCTCCCACATGCGGATCTTCTCGTCCACGTTCATCGGATCGATGAGGGCTTGGTTACCGTCCCGCAGATCGACGCTGCACCAGCGCGGCGCGCGCTTCAGCATCGCCGCGGGCCAGGTCCGATCCGGCAGTTCGATGGGCCTGAAAGCGCGGTATTTCTGGAACGGCATGGCGCCGACACGCGCGCCAGCGTTGCCGACGTCGAACTCTTGACTTGGTTGCATGGCGAATTTCTCCCGAACTCGTCCCGACTTCTTGGTGGTGGCGGCGGGCCAGGGGCCCGGATTTTGAGATAGATGCCGGCCTAAGCCGGCAGGAGAAGTGCCAGCCGCAACGCGATCTCGGACAGAACTGTAGTGCGTCGGGCCATAGCGGCGAACTATAGACCTGTTTCCACGCTTGTCAACGCAATGGCGTGTCCGGACCTATCCCACGTTGCACTGCACGGCGGCGGCCGCGGTTCTCGCCTTGCCGCGGGCCTGGTCGATGGACCTGCCCACCGCGAGGGCGACGCCCATGCGGCGCTCGCCCCGGACTTCGGGTTTTCCGAACAACCGAATCTCGGTGCCGGGCGCTGCGAGAGCCTCATCGAGTCCAGAGTACGTCACCTCGTCGGAATCGCCGTGCGCGATGATCACCGCGGAAGCCGACGGTCCACGCTGCACGATTTCCGGCACGGGCAATCCCAGTATCGCCCGGGCATGCAGGGCGAACTGGGACTTGTCCTGGCTGATCATCGTCACCATGCCGGTGTCGTGCGGCCTCGGACTCACTTCCGAGAATATGACCTCGTCTCCCTTGATGAAAAACTCGACCCCAAAGATGCCGCGGCCGCCGAGTTGGCCGGTGACCAGCGCCGCTATGCGCTGCGCCTCCGCGCGGGCCGCTCCGGCCATGGGCTGGGGCTGCCAGGATTCCTGGTAGTCGCCACCCTCCTGCCGATGCCCGATGGGTTCGCAGAAGGACACTTCACCGTCGCCGTGGCGTACGGTCAGCAGGGTGATCTCGTAGTCGAAGTCGACGAAGCCCTCGACGATGACGCGATCCGCAGCGCCCCTGGCCGCGCTATGCGCCAGTTGCCATGACTGCTCTGCGTCTTCCCGCACCGCCACCGTGGACTGTCCCTTGCCCGACGAACTCATGACCGGTTTCACGATGCACGGCACCCCGATTTCGTCGATGGCGGCGAAATACTCCTCCTCCGTCTCCGCGAAGCGATACGCGGACGTCGCAACGCCGAGTTCCTCCGCGGCGAGCCGGCGGATGCCTTCGCGGTTCATGGTCAGTCGCGCCGCCCGGGCGGTCGGCACGATGTGATGCCCCTCGCGTTCCAGTTCCACCAGCGTCGGCGTCGCGATGGCTTCGATTTCCGGTACCACCAGGTGCGGGCGTTCCGACTCGATGACCGCACGCAGCGCGTCGCCATTCAGCATGTCGATCGCGTGAGCCCGATGGGCGACCTGCATCGCCGGCGCGCCGGCATACCTGTCGACGGCGATGACTTCCACGCCAAACCGTTGCAGCGCGATGACGACCTCCTTGCCGAGTTCTCCCGACCCGAGCAGCATCACGCGCGTCGATGACCCCGATAGGGGCGTGCCGATTTCGATCATTCTCGATTCGCTTCCTCTTGCTTCTGCATCTGTCTCTTGTACGACTTGAAATTATTCACATAGAGATTTGAAAAATAACTTATTTCTTCTACTTCATCGTCGGTTAGATCACGCACGACCCGACCGGGAGACCCGAGTACCAGGCTGCCGTCCGGGATGGTCTTTCCCTCGGTGACCAGGGCATTGGACCCAATCAGGCAGTTTTCGCCAATCCTCGCGCCGTTCATCACAACCGCATGGATGCCGATGAGGGAGTTGTCGCCGACGGTACAACCATGCACGACGGCGTGGTGGCCCACCGTGACCCCGTGCCCGATCGTGACGGGATACGTATCGTCCATGTGCACCACGGCGCAATCCTGGATGTTGGAGTTCGCGCCGATCGTCACGGTATCGTAATCGCCGCGCACGACCGCGCCGAACCACACGCTCACGTTATGGTCCAGGACCACGGACCCGATGACGGCAGCCGACTCGGCTACGAAATAGTCGCCGCACATCACCACGCGGCGCTCGCCCAAGGCATAGATCACGCGCTTTCGCCCTCCCCCGGGCTGACCTTCACCTGTGGTCACATTGTGTCGAAGGCGCACGCGCAAATCCATTCGATTCCGCCGAACGAATGTACCCGGGGGGAGGCAAACCGGCGCGAGGCTATAATCGGCTCCGTGAACTACTGCAGCAGTTGCGGGGCACCGGTTTCCCAACAAATCCCCCCGGGCGACGATCGCGAACGATTCGTGTGCTCCGCCTGCAATACGATTCACTACCAGAATCCGAAGATCGTGACGTGTTGCGTGCCCGCGTTTGAAGACCGCGTGCTGCTGTGTCGCCGTGCCATCGAACCGCGCCGCGGGCTCTGGACCCTGCCGGGAGGATTCCTCGAGACCGGCGAGACCGTGTTCGAAGGCGCCGCCCGGGAAACATGGGAGGAAGCCCGGGCACGTGTCGACAGTCACTCGCTGTACACCGTGTTCAACCTCCCGCACATCTCGCAGGTGTACATGTTCTTCCGCGCTGCCCTGATCGGCGGCCGCTACGGCGTAGGCGAGGAGACACTGGAAGCGGACCTGTTTCGGGAACCCGATATTCCCTGGAACGAACTCGCGTTCCCGGTCATCTCGAAGACGCTGGAACACTACTTTCGTGATCGAAGGACCGGCGTGTTTCCCGTCCGGGTCGAGGATATCGTCATCCGGGACGCCCTGGACGAGTCACCAACCCGCCGGGCAGGGCGATAGACGCCGCATTGCGCGGCGCCCTCGCGCGGGTCGCCGGCGCCTTCGATGTCGCCGCATCCGAGCGCATCCATCGCTATGGCTCCGGCAACATCAACGACAGCTATCGCCTGATCGCGCGAGACGGCGGCGAATACCTGTTGCAGCGAATCAACCGGGCGGTATTCGTCCATCCCGAACACATCGCCCACAATCTTGAGCGGCTGTATGCGGCGCAGCCTGACCGGCTGCCGAAAATCCTGTGGACGACGGATGGCCAACTGCTTCACCGGGATGCCGATGGGGAGTTCTGGCGCCTGTACCGCTTCGTATCCGCAAGCCGCCACATGGACACTGCAGCGACGCCGGAAATCGCCCGGGCGGCGGGCCGGGCGTTCGGCGCGTTCCTGAACGAAACCCGCGGTCTCGCCACCGGTGCGTTCAAGGAAACAGTGCCCCGCTTCCACGACCTGCCCGCCCGCCTGCGCAGGTTTGACCGCGCGCTGTCCGCAGACACCCATGGCCGAGCACACCGGGCACAGGAGGCATGCGCGGACGCCGAACGCTTTGCCGACCTCGCAGCTCTCAAGTTTCCCCGCGACCGCATCGCCCACAATGACTGCAAGATCAGCAATGTCCTGTTCGATGCCGACGCCCCTCGCCCGCTATGCGTGATCGACCTGGACACCGTCATGCCAGGCGCCGCCGGGCTCGACTTCGGCGATCTCGTCCGCTCGGCGGCGGCGCGGACCGACGAGGACGAAACCGATGCGTCGCAAATCGGCATCGACCTCGCACGCACGCAGGCAATCGCCAGCGGGTTCTGCCCAGCCGCCGCCCTTACATCGGCTGAACGGGAGACGCTCGCGGACGGGGTTCTCTACGTCACGTTCATGCTTGCCGTCCGCTTCCTGACGGACTATCTCGAAGGCGACGGGTACTTTCGCACCGCCTATCCCGATCACAACCTGGACCGGGCACGCAATCAGTTCGCCCTCCTCCGGGACCTGGACAACAAGCGCCTCGAACTCGCCGCCGCCATCAAGGCAGCCGCGCCGAACCGATTGCGCCGTTGACATGGTGGCTACGCGGGACCGGCATGGTAATGTCACCTGTTGATCGACCGAGACACGGACACGCACGATGAAATATCTCCATACCATGGTTCGGGTGAACGACCTGGACGCCTCCATCGACTTCTACTCGAAGCTGGGCCTGCAGGAACTGCGGCGTCACGACAGCGAAGCGGGCCGATATACGCTCGTCTTCATGGCGGCGCCCGGCGACGACGATGCGCAGATCGAACTCACCCACAACTGGGATCCGGAAACGTTGGGCGGCGGCCGCAACTTCGGCCATCTCGCCTACCGGGTGGACGATATATATGCGCTGTGCCAGTCGTTGATGGACGCTGGCGTCACCATCAACCGTCCACCGCGCGACGGGCACATGGCCTTTGTCCGCTCTCCCGACAACATCTCGGTGGAACTGTTGCAGAAAGGCGGGTCGCTTCCGCCTGCGGAGCCGTGGGCCAGCATGCCGAATACCGGCGAGTGGTAAGGCCGCGCCCGCCATTGCCCACGGCGAACGCGTAGAATGTAGGATCCAGTCCCGGGGAGGAACTTGAAGTCATGGCAGAACCCGCAATCAGGACAGCAGAACCCACCACCAGGCCCCCGACCACTCTCGACCGCTCTTGGAACGAGATCTGTGATCTTGGCCTGCAGCAAAACGTCGCTGAACTCGACGCCTACGGTTACACCATCGTCCCGCCCGAGATCGCGAACCCCGACAACCTGGCGGAGCGACTGCTGGAGAAATGTCTCGATATCGCTGAGCGGCGCAACGGCGAGCGTCCCGACCTCGAAAACGGTTCGACGCACGTCAACCTCGAGGGTACGGAAGTGGGGATGCGCTACGTCGGACATACCTACCATCCTCACGGACCGCTGGGTGACGTATTCCATTCGCTGCTACTCGAGGACGAGGTGTTCCAGGAGGTGCTGATGAACCCGGTGCGCCTCGCGCTGGTCACGCACCTGCTCGGCTACAACGCGGTCATGTCGAGCATGGGCTGCTGGATGAAAGGACAGGGCAGCACCACGCTGGCACTGCATGCGGACAATTCGCTGCCGTCACCGCTGCCGCCACACGCCATCGGCTGCCAGACCACGTACTGGCTGACCGACTACACCCGCGAGAACGGCTCCACCGCAGTCGTGCCGGGCAGCCACAAGTGGTGCAGGCAGCCCCACGGCGAAGAGAAAATCGTACCGGAGCAGCCAGGCGATCGCGGCAACCAGCAGGCGATCCCGCTCGAGGGCAAGGCCGGTTCCCTGCTGATCCACCACAGCAACCTCTGGCACGGCGCGTACAACCGCACCGCGCCCGGAGTGCGTGTCAGCCTGACCAACTACATGCTGCGGCACTTCATGCGTACGACCGAGAACTACATCGACAAGGTTCCGCAGGAAGTGCTCGACCGGCATCCGCCCAGGTTCGCGATCCTGACCCAGCAGGGCGTCAAGGTGGGGGGCTCGAACCCGGAGGAGACAGAGCACAGGGTGGAGACGGCCGAGAAGTACCTCGCCGCCTACGCGAAAGAGATTGGGGAAGGCTACCGCCCCGTCGAACAGTAACGCGCGCGCATCGTCCCACTGACCTGACGCAGAGATCGCTCCGACGCGATCTCTGCGCTCATTCGCTTTTCCGAGCCGACGTGGCGTTAGCGATCTACGCCCGCTTCCCAGTGCCGGACCATTGGCGCCAGGTCGTCCCAGAACGCCTCGGGGATATCCACTGACCCTGCCTCGGCGTTCGCAGCAGCCTCTGCCGGTGTCCGACCGCCCGGAATGGCGCAGGCGACCTGTGGATGGCGCGTGCACCACTGCAGCGACGCGGCCAGCAGCGAAATTCCGTACTGGTTACACAGATCCTCGATCTTGCCAACGTGAGCCAGGCATTCCGGACTGAACTTCCGGCGGCCCTCTGCCGACGCCTGCGAAGGCCCGGTGGCAAGAAGTCCAATCTCGAGCGGCGTGGCGCAGGAGATTCCCATGTTGTACTTCTCCGCCGCAGGCAGAATCACTTCTGCTGCTGTCTGGTTGAGCAGGCTCCAGGCATCAGGCACCACCGCAGCGTCGAACTCCCCGGTCACGATAAAGGGCGTATTGATCTCCGGGTCGTTGCAGGCAATACCGACCCAACGGATCAGTCCTTCGTTCTGGAGCTTGCGCACCGCGCCCAGCGCGCCATCGTCGCTCATGACCTCTTCCACGGGGTAACCGCCCGCATCGTGGATGTAGACGATCTCGAACTTTTCGATGCCGAGACGTTCCTGGCTGCCTTCGAAGGCCTGCAGGATGCCGTCGTAGGAATGGTCCCGCCCTTCCCCGAGGTAACCGACCTTGGTGACGACCATGCACTTGGCCGCAAGGTCCGGCCGCCGCTTGAGCGCTTCGCCCACGATCTTCTCGGATCCACCCCGCGAATAAACGTAAGCGGTGTCGACAAGCGTGCAGCCTCCCTCCATGGCGGCGATGATGGTCTCTACGCCAAGCTCGAAATCCATGTCCGGAGTGCTGATGCCGGAATTCGCTGGCTTTCCGGAGTACATTGCTCCCAGCCCGACAATGGAGACCTCGAGGCCTGTCCGTCCCAGCGTTTTGGTTCTCATGATGGGTTCCCCTTGTTGTTCTGTGTGCAGAATAGCCTATGGCGCCTCACGCGGTCTTCCGGTCATCGTTGCTCCCGACGCACGTCATAGCCTACGTCCCGCAGCGACCCGACGACCGCTTCCACCTGTTCCTCTCCCCGCATCTGCAGCACCAGTTCAACAACCGTCGCGCGTACCGTGGAGACACCGAACGCGCGCTGGTGCACGATGTCCACGATGTTGCTGTCGAGTTCGCCCAGGCGCCGCGTGAGTTCGCCCAGCGCACCCGGCTGATCGGGTATCTCGACCGCGATTCTGACCAGCCGGCGTGCACGGACGAGGCTGCGCTGCACCACGGATGACAGCATCATCATGTCGATATTGCCACCCGTGAGCACCACTACCGTCTTCCCGGCTGCGAGCGTGGGGTCCGCAATGACGGCCGCAAGCGCGGCTGCGCCAGCGCCCTCGGTGACGGTTTTCTCGATTTCGAGCAACTGAAAGATCGCACGCTCGATGTCGCGCTCGGAAACGGCCACCATGCGGTCCACCGCCTGACGGATGATGCGCATGGTGATGTCACCTGGCGTGCCAACGGCAATACCTTCCGCCACGGTGCCTGGCAGCGCCGGACCCGGATCGCGGCCGTCGAAGGCGGCCACGGCCGCGCTGAAACGTTCCGCCTGCACGCCGATGATCGTAGCCTCCGGCCGGAGCCCCCGCACCGCCGTCGCCGTACCCGCGAGCAGACCGCCGCCGCCGACCGGCACGATCAGCGTATCGACATCGGGCGCCTGCTCGACCACCTCGATGCCCAGCGTACCCTGGCCAGCGATCACCGCTTCGTCCTCGAACGGATGCACCAGGATGCGGCCCAGCTCCGCGGCCAGTCGGTGCGTATACTCGAGCGTCTCGTCGAAGCGGTCGCCATGCAGAAACACGTCGGCGCCGAATACCCGGGTCTGCTCCACCTTGGCGTTCGGCGTGTGGCGCGGCATGACGATCGTGACCTGGATGCCCAACCTGCTGCCGTGATATGCGAGCGCCTGGGCATGGTTGCCTGCGGACATGGCGATGACGCCCTGACGACGCTCGTCCTCGCCCAGCAGGAGCAGCTTGTTCAACGCGCCGCGTTCCTTGAACGACGCCGTGAATTGAAGGTTCTCGAATTTGAGATGAAGGCTGGCCCCGAGGCGCCTGGACAGGGTTTCTGACCTTGTCAGGGGCGTACGGGCAATAGCGCTACCCAGGCGCGCTTTCGCCGCCTCGATGTCATCGAACGTGACTGTCATGTCCCGTGCTTCGCTCAACTCCCGCGACATTGTACCGGCGCAACGAGGCGACCACGGTCCGACGCTTTCGCCGCAATGGAAAGACTCCGGCGTTATTCAGGGTTCAGCGTTTGCCGCGTCTCGGCCGCGTCCACTATATCGTTCCAATCCCAGAGCTGCGGGACGGTCTTGATGTCAGCCCAGAGCCTCGCCTGATCCGCGTAGTGCGGGCTGCCCGGATGCCCCGACGCACCGAGGGGAACGATCCATCGCGAATTGCGCCAGTCGGACGGATCGTGGATGTAGCGGTTGACTGACATCAGCGTGACAACGCAACGGTCCTCCATCGAATAGGCGCCGGCCAGCGGGGTGTCGCCATCGCCGTGCACTTCCATCTGCGGCGGATCGAGATATTCCGCGCTCTCCGGAAAGATCCGGGATAGCGGATGGCGGGGGCGGGTATGGTGAACGTCGCCCCACCTCCATCTGCGCATGTCGTCGCCCAACCGCTCGCGAAGTTCACCGACCGCCTGCACCACGGCGGATTCAATGCATCCCGCCCAAGTCTGTCCGACTTCGAGGCACGAGTCGTCATCCTCCGCCATGGCCGTCACGGCGCGCGCGTAGAGTGCTGCCGTGTGCGTTGCAGGGCCCCGGCCAATACCGCCCGGCGCACCGAGCGCCGCATCCGCCAGCGGGCCGAGCGCGGCTTTCACCACCTCGCGGAACAGGTGAGCGCGCGTCACGCCGTAGATCGCAGCGGCCGGCGAAGAGCGGTCCATGTGGCAGTCCCAGTCCACGAGAATCTCGCGCGCCATCCGAGCGTCCGCGTGGGCTGGATTCAACGCGGCGATGCGGTTCACGAACGTTCTTGCTGGAATCGACTCCCGATCCGCATGGATGGACGCCATGTCTTTCGGCGTCGCCGCACCAGCGGGTATCGCAGCCAGCCGCGCGCTGACCCGCCGCGCCCGCCAATCCGGGGCGAACAACGTGTTGATGTAGTGCGGATAGTCGGCGGTGGTCGGCGCATTGTTGCAGGTGACGACAAAGCCGGCTTCCGGGTTGCGCGCGTTCGGCATTTCCTCGAACGGAATCCGGCCGCTCCACTCGTGGCCGCCCGTCCAGCCCGGCACCGGAATCCACGCGTTGGCCATGGACCGAACGGGGATCCGGCCCCGGTACCGATACCCGAACTCGCCCTGGACATCGGCGTAGACGAAATTGTTGACCGGTTCGGTCCAGACCTTAAGCGCCTCCTCCGTTTCGTCCGCCGACCGGGCGAGAAGGAGGTCATGCAGCGCGTTGGCCCAGGCGGTTCCGCTGTTCGTGCCGGGATGACTGAACGCAATGCCATATCCCGCCTCCGGATTCCCCGCGACGATAGGACCATGCCGGGTGCGGACAACCGTCAGCGTGTGAAGCCTACCGTCGCGAACGGCGAGTCTTTCGCTACGAACCTCGGCGGGCAGCCAAGTCGTGAGCCAGGCATATTCGAGCCGTCCGTTTTCCCTCCGGAAGCGTTCGATGTAGAGATCCTGGTAGTCAGCCGTGCCGTGGGTCATGCCCCAGGCGACATGCTCGTTGTGACTGAAATGCGGCATCCCCGGCACCCCCGGAAGGGCGTAACCGCTGCAGCGGAAGGCGGGACAGGCGATGTGTGTCTGGTAGTAGACGTTGGGCGTATCCAGCGCGCGATGGGAGTCGCCGGCAACCAGCGGCAGGCCGGAGGCCGTGCGCTCGCCGGAGATGGCCCAGGCATTGCTGCCGCCGTCGGTTTCGTCCAGCCACTCGAGTTCCGCCGCCGAGCGAACATCGACACAGTCCAACGCGCCGTCTCCATAGGTTTCCCCTGGCGGGATCGACACGAGACTGTCATCGGGGTATCCGCGAAACAGCGGGGCTGCCCGCTCGGCTCCCAGGGCACGCACCAGCCGCGCCCGCCACAGCTTGATCTCGAATGTCCCCATCAGCATGTTTCGGACCTTGTAGACGGCAAGGCAGTGCCACGGCTGCCAGGCTTCCGGCTCCATGCCCACGAGCAGGTACTCCACGGGAAGCGACTCCGTGATTTCGATGAACGCGTTGACCCCGGCCGAGTAGGCATCGAGCATGGCCCTGGCAGCTTCGCTCGACACGGCGAGATCGGCCTTCGCGGCGCGTTCGACATCGAGCCTACGCATCAACCGATCCTCCGCGATGCCGGACCCGCCCGCGAACTCCGACCAGCGGCCGAGGGCTCGGTGGCGGTCGTAATCCATGTGCCAGAGCCGGTCCTGTGCGGTAACGAAACCCTGCGCGAAGAAGGCATCCTGCTTCGTTCGGGCGCGGATGTGAGGCACACCCCAGCGGTCGCGAACCACATCCACCGGCTGGTCCAGTCCCCTGAATCGGAGCGTCGAGGTCAGGTCGGGCAGCGCCGCTTTGAGATCCGCCCGTTCGATGCGCATGCCAACTCCCATGGCCCCACAGCTGGCGCTTTCGGCTTCGAGGTCGCTGAAGGCACCGGAACTCGGCAACTGTAGCGCAAGTTCGCTCGCAAACGACCAGGCGGGCTCTGGGCGGCGGGCAAAACACGGCGCACGCCTTCGGCTCCGAGGGATTCTGTGGCACTCGATCGCACGCGATCTTCAGCGTATTCCCAACTCGTAAGGCGTCACTGTCCTACGGCATGCCAAAAGCCAAAACGGCATGATCGGAGGTGACAGGGCGACAAGCGGGCGAACTGCTACACTTCGGAAGACGAACGGCAAGATGAATGCGACGGTGATCGACACGCTGAGATTCGCGGACCGGCTGAAGGCGGCGGGCTTCGAGGCTCCGCATGCCGAGGGTCTGGCGCGCGCGCTTGGTAGCGAGTTGGCCGAGCGGATCGTCACCAAGAGCGATCTGGACGGGGCCTTGCGTCCGATCTACGCCAGGTTCGATGCCATCGACGCCAGCTTCGACGCCATGGCTGGCAGTACCGACGCCCGGTTCGACGCCATGGCTGGCAATACCGACGCCCGGTTCGACGCCGTCGACGCCCGGTTCGACGCCGCCGACGCCCGGTTCGACGCCCTGGATGAGAAAATCGACTCCGTTCACCGGGAACTCTCCGGCAAATTCAACATCCTGCTCGGCGTGATGGCGCTGGGGTTCACGCTGCTCACTGGCCTCGGCGGATACAACGCCATCTCTCCCCACTACGCTAAGCCGATCATGGCGGTGCCGGAGGCGCAAGGACAGGCGTCAGAGCTGCGCGTGGCACCATCTTCACCACTACCCGCCGGAGACTGACCGGACCCGCGTCCCGATTCGCCAGCGCAAATGCCGGGCGGTCGGCATTGGGTCCTCGCTGACTGCACGCTCCCGCGTGGTATGTTTTTGGTGTCTCGGGGAGGCGAGCGAATGGCAAAGGACATCAAGGCGGCGGTGCGGGAAATCTGTCTTTCCTTTCCCGAGGTCGAGGAGCGCACGGGCCACGGCATGCCCGACTACAAGATCGGCGGCAGGTCTTTTGCAACGCTCGCGATCAATCATCACGGCGACGGCCGCGTCGCGCTATGGATCCATGCGCCACCCGGCGCACAGGAACTCCATGTCGACGGCGAACCCGAATTCTATTTCGTGCCTCCCTATGTCGGCCCGAGAGGATGGCTCGGCGTGCATCTCGACCAGGGCAACGACTGGTTCAGCATCGCGGCCCGTGTGCAGGAGGCGTATGCAAACGTCGCCCCGGAAAGTCTCGCGACCTTGCTGGGCGACCCGCCGGAAATCGAACCCCCCAACGAAACCGTGGACCCGGAGGACTTCGACCCGCTGTCTGCCCCGCACGCGCAGGATCGCCTCGCGCGCATCCGCGACTTCTGCGCTTCGTTGCCGGAGACGTCCGAAGGCACCCAGTTCGGCATCCCGGCATTCAAGGCGGGCAGGAAGACGTTCCTCACGGTCCATCGCCATCGCAGACGCCTGCGTCTCGAATTCTGGGTGGGACCGGAACTCCAGTCGACGTTGTGCGACGACCCCCGATTCTCCATCCCCGCCTACATCGGGCACCGAGGCTGGATCGACCTCGACGTGGAGGACCGGTTCGACTGGGAGGAAGTCCAGCAGCTCGCATTGGGAAGTTATCGCCACTTCGCACTCAAGCGGATGTTGAAGGCGCTACCGCCCGCGCTCGACGCTCCGAGCGATCAACTCCTCTTGGGGTGACAGTGGAGGGAACCCCCGTCAATCCCATCTCCGTCGCAAAGTCGGGTTTCTGGGCCGGTCTGCACCCGGGCATGGCCATGGGTTCCCTCGGGATGGTGCTGGTTTTCGTCGCCTTCACAGTGGTCGACGTGGAGGGGGCCGGTGCGGTCTTCGCCGCCGTCAGGTCATGGATCGAGTCCACGCTGGGCTGGTCTTACATTCTGGCTATCTGCGTGATGCTGGTCGCCTGCCTCTACATCATGTGCAGCCGCCACGGCAAGGTGCGCCTCGGCGACGACGACGGCCGGCCGGAGTTCAGCACGTTCTCCTGGCTCGCGATGCTGTTTTCGGCCGGCCTGGGCATCGGGCTCCTGTTCTTCTCCATTTCGGAGCCGATGTTCTATTTCGACAACTCCGCGGCTTTCGGCTATCCCAACAATCCCCACGCCGACATGGCCGGCGCGGTGGATCTCGACGAAGCGCGCGCAGCGGACGCCATGCGCGTCACCTACTTCCACTGGGGATTTCATGCCTGGTCGGTCTACGTGGTGGTCGGTCTGTGTCTCGCCTACTTCGGCTTTCGAAAGAAGCTGCCGCTTACGCTTCGATCTGCCTTGTACCCCATCATCGGAGATCGCATATACGGACCTGTCGGACACGGCGTCGACCTGCTCGCCGTGTTCGGCACGGTGTTCGGCGTAGCCACGTCGCTCGGACTCGGGGTCAAGCAGATGGCCGCCGGCCTCGACACCCTGTTCGGAGTCGTCCCGGATCTCGCGGTTCAGATCACGCTCATCGTCGTCATCTCCGCGGCGGCCACCCTGTCGGCGGTGTCCGGCGTGGCGCGGGGAATTCGAATCATCTCCGAGTGGAACATCTATCTCAGCATCGTCCTGCTCGCGTTCTTCCTCTGTTTCGGGCCGATCGAGTGGCTGCTTGGTTTCTTCGTAACGACGGTCGGCGACTACCTCCTGAACCTGGTGCCGATGGGGCTCTGGGTCGCGGCCGAGGCTCCCGACGCGGCGTGGCAGGGCGGCTGGACCGTTTTCTACTGGGGCTGGTGGATCGCCTGGGCGCCTTTCGTCGGAATGTTCATCGCACGCATCTCCCGCGGACGAACCATCCGGGAGTTCACCATCGGCACGATGTTCGTCCCGACGGTGGTGGGCATCGTCTGGCTCTGCCTGTTCGGCGGCAACGCCCTGTACATGGAATTGAATGCCGCTGGCGGCGTCGGCACCGCGGGCATCCTCGACCTCGTGCGGGATTGGCAACTGGAAGCGGCGCTTTACGGCACCATCGAGCGAATGACCGACCTTTCCTGGCTGGTCTGGTCCATGTCAGCGCTCGCGACCTTCCTGCTGGCGACCTGGTTCATCACCTCTTCGGACTCCGGCACGCTGGTAATCGCTACCATGCTCAGCATGGGCGATGATCACCCGCCGCGCCGTTTCCGCGTCGTCTGGGGCGCTGCCATCGGCACGGTAGCGGCGGCGTTGCTGCTCGCCGACGGCTTGCAGGCACTGCAGGCCGCCTCCATCGCCGCCGCCCTGCCCGTCTGTATCGTTCTCCTGGCAATGACCGCCGGCGTGATCACGTCGTTAAACCGGGATTCATCCGCGGTTCCGGCAACAGGCACCGACTAACCTGCAGCGGACTGAAACCGCCCGGCGGGCCTTCAGGTTTTCCGAAAATCCCGGCCCTCGCGGCGCAACAGGGCCAGCCGGCTCACGAAATCATCTCGACAGACGTAGCATCCCTGGAGCAGACGCCGTCCGCTAGCCGGGTCGAAGCCGAGGCGGGCATGCATGACCCGATGGTTGTCGAATACCTGGCATTCCCCCGCGTCGAGGCGAAACCTGAACTGAATCTCGTCGCTCGATGCGATGCCGAGCAACGCTCGGTGCGCCCGATAGAACGCCATCTGCGACTCCGGCTCGATGTCCACCGGGCCGATCAGCGCGGGATGCAGGCGCGTACCCAGGATATCGCCGTCCTCATCGACATCGATCACTGGGGCCCGGTTGACGATGTCCCAATCGTCGGCGATGGATGTGAAGGTGACCGCCCGCGTGCTCAGCAACTCGAACGCGGCAGGGTCCGATTGCCGCAACGCCCTGGCGCAGGCGATCCCGTCGACCAGCACGCTGTCGCCGCCCGTCGCGTCGTTCTGCAGGCAATGCAGGAACTGGATACCCGGCGGGAAACGGCGGCTGGGAAGGTCGTTGTGGGGATAGAGTCTGTGGGACGTGTAGGCCAGGTTCTCTGCGTCCGGCTTTGACTCGACGTCGAAGTGTCGGCCGAAATGAGAGCCTTCGATCAGGGCGATGCGCTCGGCCAGCGCCAGGACGATAAGGTCCTCAGCGGGAAGGCCGGTCACCAGGGCGACACCCTTGTCTTCCACGTGTTCCAGCAGCTCCAGCAAACCGGCGTCGGAGGTCATGGCCCTCGCGAAATCGACCGACATCGCCCGCTTGTCCGACTCGCTCGATATCCAGGCGGACGATCGCCGTTTGCGCCGCAAGCGCGCGCCGCGCTCCATCCGGTGGGCGTCGAGCCAGGCCCAACTGAAAAAGCTCCCGTCGCAAGGAGCGTCGTGACTCCCCCACTCGATGCGCAGGCCGCCGGGATCGGCGCTGAGAGAAGCGGGCGCGATATCCAGTGGAATCGAGAGAAAGTCCACGGTGCGCTCCCAGGCGTCCTGGTGCGTGCACTTCGGACAGTGGCAGTTCTCGCGCAGCCAGTAGTACAGATGGCGGCTGCGTTGTCCGCCAGGCCAGGCGATATCGACCCCGTCCGTCCCCGGTTCGATCCGCGGACTCGACACGTCGGTGGTTGGCGACGCGTTCGTGCGGAAGGCATCAATCCCGACCGTACCATCCTGCTTCATGGTCGCGTACCCCGCTCGCGCTGACTAATGGCGAAACTCCCGCCGACGGGCCCGATGATCCGCTCTTACATGACTCGTCTCGACGATGTCAATGCCCCGCCGCAGCACCGCGGTCGGGTGTCGGAACGCGGTACGGATCATGTCGTGTTCCGTACCCGAATCGGACCGAACACCGGAGCGGCGCGAAGTACAATGCTCCCATGTCGAAACCGTCAGCCGAAGCGCCAGTGATCGAGCGATTGAGGGAGGAACGCAAGCGGCAGCTGGCGCTCGGCTACCGGGTCTTCGCGGCGCTCGGATGGGGCGATCTCGGCGACGGCCACATCAGTGCACGCGACCCGGAGCGGACGGACTGCTTCTGGCTGCTCGATACGGACGTGGCCTTCGGACGCGCGGACATCAACTCCCTGGTGTTGGTGAAACCCGACGGATCCATTGCCGGCAGCGGGGATACGAACTGGCCCGCCTACCACATCCACCATCCTATCCTCGCCGCACGCCCGGATGTGGTGAGCGTCGCCCATACGCACACCTCCTACGGCACGCCGTTCGCGGCGTCGGCTGCCTTGCTAGAACCCATCACCCAAGAAGCGTGCGTCTTCTACGAAGACCACGCCCTGTTCGACGACGAAGAAGTGCAAGTGCAGAGCCTCGCGTGCGGCGAGCGCATTGCGCAAGACCTGGGCCGCAACAGGGGTATCGTGCTGCGCAACCATGGATTGCTGACGGTCGGGCGAACCGTCAAGGAGTCCGTTGCGTGTTTCGTCATGATGGAACGTGTCGCCGAGGCGCACCTCAAGGCTCGCGCACCGAGGCCGATTTCACACAACGCGGCGCTCTACGCCAAGGCCGACCTGACGACGGAAGGTTATCTCCAAACGGTGTTCGATTTCCTTGTCCGGCATCACCTGGAACGCCTGCCCTGAGGGCCACCGCGCTCGGTCACGGGTCGGCTTACGTCAGGAAGGGGGCATCGAATCGGAAGCGGGCGCTTCGCGCTGCTCGAGCAATCGAAAGTGACGCACATAGAGGCGGTATCGATCCCGGATTTCCCGCACGTATCGAACGACTTCGGTTCCCCGCACGTATCCGTAGACCGACTGTTCCGCATATTCCGGCTCCGCCAGCTTCAGCATCGCCTGCTCCACGTTGTCGAACCAAAGCGACCCGTCGAGACCGAGTTGGCGCGCAAGCCGGCGTCCATCGCGAATGTGTCCATGCCCCGCGTTGTACGCACCCAGCGCAAACAGTGTCTGCTCACCCACCGGCAGGTCTGGAAAGCGCTCCCGGGTCCAGCGGAGATAGGCGACGCCAGCGGCGATGCCAGTCTCGGGGTCCTTGAGCCTCGCGGCGTCGACACCAAGATCGCGGGCGGTCCTCGGCAGGACCTGGAGCAGCCCCTGGGCACCGGCGAAACTGACCCGGCTCGGATCGAAGCCGCTCTCCTGGTACATCTGGGCAACGATCAATCGCCAGTCGAATCCCGCCGCTTCGGCCACCGGCCGCACGAGGTCGTCATACGGTGACAGCATGTCCCCGGTGATCCGATGCTCGCGCTGCTTCGCCATGCGCCGCTGATTGACGAAGTACTTGTTGCGCAACACGTTGAACTCGTAGCCACGGTAATGCTCGCGGACAAATCCGTCCAGGCGGCGCAGGAGTTCCTCGGCTTCTTCGCGCACCGCCCAGGCGAGCCCCTTCTCGGGCGGGAGCGCGAGGCCAAGGGACAGGCGCGGATCGAATGCGCTCTCCAGTTCCGCGCGGTGGCTGTCCGCCAGCGTCGCGTCAAGGCGGCCCGCAGAAACGTCCCCCAGAATCGCGCTGGTCGATCGATCCACGAATTCGACCTCGAAGCCCGCCCCGGGGCCGAGGTCCTTGAGCGTTGCCGCGTAGCTCGTCTTCGGATTCACGGCGATGCGCCGTCCCGCCAGCCCGGCGAGATCCAGGATCGGTTCACCCGCGGTGACGAAGACCTCATGTATGTGCATGTGCGGGTGCGTGAAGCGCAATCCCAGTTCGATCCGGCTGTCAGTCGGTACCAGGCCGGCCGCGATCATGTCACCGCGGCAAGCCGCGAGTCCCTCGAGTAATCCGCCAACGCCGGGCGCGACGATGACTTCCAGTTCGAGGTCATGCGCCTCGGTGAACGATTGGACCAACTCGTACTCGAAACCGAGCAGTTCGCCCTGCCAGAGGTAGTAGGTGGCTGGCGCGTTCACCGTAAGCATGCGGAGGCGGCCCGCGGCGACGATGGCATCCCAGTCGCGGCACTCCTCGGTGTGTTCCTCGATGGTATGGCGTTCCACGAGATAGCGGTCCAGGGTCTTCTTCAGGATCGGGTTTTCCTTCCGCAGGACCCACGCGAGGTCCTTCACTTCGGGCAACTCACGCAGCTTGTCCACGCGATCGCTCGTCGCAACGATCACCCGGGCAGCGGCTTCGTCCATGATGGTGGCGTCGATCACGCCAGTCTCGAGCAACGACTGGAAACCGATGGGATCGGTCTCCGCGGGGACCGGCACGCGCGGCGATCCGGGATAGTAGCGGGCCAACGACTCCACGTAGGCCGTGTCCTCGGCGACGCCGAACGTGCCCTGCTCGGTGCTGCCGATGACCCATTCACGCGAACGCGTCAGCGGAACCGAGAAGGCCACGCGATCGCTGCGCGGTTCCGACACGGTGAGATTGGAAACGGCGACATCGGCGCGACCCTCCTCGACGCTGCGAAGCAGGCCGTCCACGTCGGACGCGACGATCCACTCCACGGCGAGCCCATTACGGCTGGCGAACCGTTCCGCGAGCCGCTGGTACTGTTCGGTCGACAGTCCCTGCGACGGTAACGTCTCGAAGCCCGACCATGCCCGGCGAGCGAAACGGATGGTGCCGCGCTCCGTGATGGCAGCCCAATCGCCGGTGGCCGCACCGCGCGTTTGTGTTACGACCGTGCGATCCGGTTCGCAGCCCGCGAGCGCCAGAGTCACCAACGTCGCCAGCACCGCAGGCAAGCCCGTCGCCCTTTCCGTTCCTCGTCTGCCTCTTCTCACGGGGCCGTTCTGTCAGACCAGGGAATCAATCCCCGGAGACCACCGCTCGGTTCCCATTCACCGGAACAGGACATTCGCACTCTCGGCTATTCGACCAGGGCGTGCATCGGCAGGGCCGTGGTGTACTTGACCTGCCGGAGTGCGAATGTCGACGTCAGGTTGCCCACCTCAGGCAGGTGGACCAGTGTCCCCTTGAGGAGGCGCTCGTACGCGCTCACGTCGGCGACGATGACGCGCAGCAGGAAGTCCGTTTCGCCGGAAACCGTGTAGCACTCCACGATTTCCGGAACATCCTGCACCGCTTCTTCGAATCGGCTCAACGCGTTCTCCTGGTGGCGCTTCAGGTTCACGTTGACAAACACGTTGACGGTGAGGTCGAGACGCGCGGGATCCAGCAGCGCCACCCTTTGCCTGATGAATCCGCCTTCCTCGAGGCGTTTCACGCGCCTCCAGCATGGCGTATGTGAGAGCCCTACGCGGTCACCGAGTTCCTGCATCGACATGTCCGCGCAATCCTGCAGTTCAACGAGAATACGCCTGTCAATTCGATCGAGATATTTCATCCTCTTTTGTCGCGAGAATTAGGAACTAATTTGAGTGATTGTCGCACTAAGGACAATAAAAGCAACGTCATTCTCGAAATATTGACATATGATCTTCGACAAGAACACAGGTGCGGATATGCGAGCCAAGGGCCTCGCCAAGAGTACGGCGCCGCGCGGGTCCCGCGCAGTAGATTCCCTTACCCGGGCGCGTTATCGGACAGGGCCGGGAGTCGCCTATCTCACCGGCATCCAGGCGATCGCCCGACTTCCGCTGGACCAGCGCCGACTGGACGACCGCGCGGGTTTCGATACCGCCGGATTCATATCGGGATACCGGGGCTCTCCCCTCGGGGGACTGGACCAGGAACTCTGGCGCCTGTCCGGCGAACTCGCGGCCCACCGCATCGTCTTCCAGCCCGGGGTCAACGAGGACCTGGCGGCCACAGCCGTCTGGGGCAGTCAGCAGGTCGGGCTGTTTCCAGGTGCACGCCACGAGGGAGTGTATGGCTTGTGGTACGGCAAGGCGCCCGGACTCGACCGTTCCTCCGACGCGGTGCGCCACGCCAATGCGGCGGGCACGAGTCCGCGCGGCGGCGTACTGCTGGTCGTCGGCGATGACCACGCCTGCAAGTCTTCCACCCTGCCGAGCGCCAGCGAATTCGCGTTGCGTGATCTAGCCATTCCGATACTCGCGCCGGCGGACGTGCAGGACGTGCTCGACTACGGGCTGCTGGGTTGGGCCCTGTCCCGCTACTCCGGCTGCTGGACCGGCCTCATCGCGCTGGCCGACGTCATGGACAGCGCCCTGGATGTCGAGGTCAGTCTCGACCGTCATCGCTTCGTCGACCCGCCGCACGCGGAAGCGTTTCCACATATCCGGCTTCAGGATTCGCCCACCGACCAGGAGGCGCGGCTGGAGACCAAATTGCGCCTGGTGCGGATGTTCGCATCGGCGAACTCCGTTGACCGGATCGTTACCACGGTGGCTTCACCGAGCCTGGTGCTGGTTACCGCCGGCAAGACCTACGCCGACATGCGGGAGGCCCTGGCAAGACTGGGCCTGGAATCGGATGCGCAACTCGTTCGCGCCGGCATACGGCTCGTGAAGCTCGGCATGACCTGGCCGCTCGACAACGCACTGGTCCACGAATTCTGCAGCGGGGCACGGCGCGTGCTCGTGATCGAGGAGAAGCGATCGTTTATCGAAGATCAGCTCCGGTCGATTCTTTTCGGCAGACCCGTCGAAATACTCGGAAAGCGAAGCCCCCCCGGACCTGCGTGCGACGAGGATGGAAAAGCCCAGGACGGGACACTGCTACCCGCCACGGGCGAACTCGATGTACCCGCCATTGCGACTGCCATTCGCGCGCTACTGCCAGCCGAAACGGATGCCAGCTACCTGGAAGAGATCGCACACCTGGCCAGAACCCTGCCCGGCGATGCGGGGCACTCGAAGGACACGCGCAAACCGGTGTTCTGCGCCGGCTGCCCGCACAATGCCTCGACCCGCGTACCTGAAGGCAGCCGCGCGGCCGCCGGTATCGGCTGCCACTACATGGCGCAGTGGATGGATCGCAACACCGGAACGCCCACGCACATGGGCGCCGAGGGCGCGAACTGGATCGGCCAGGCCCCGTTCACCGACGAGAATCACATCTTTGCCAACATCGGCGACGGCACCTTCTTCCACTCCGGCATCCTGGCGATCCGCGCGGCTGTCGCCTCCGGCGCGAATATCACGTACAAGGTGCTCCTCAACGACGCCGTGGCCATGACGGGCGGTCAGCCAGTGGATGGTCCCCTGACGGTGGATGACGTCGTCGCGCAGGTCCGTGCGGAAGGCGTTGCCGCGGTTCGCGTGGTGAGCGACGGCCCCGCCCGCCACCGCAGAGCCGGATTCCGGGTCGCCCCGCGGGATTCGCTGGACGCAGTGCAGCGCGAACTGAGAGCGACGCCGGGTTGCACGGTCCTGGTCTACGAACAGACCTGCGCCGCCGAACTGCGGCGCCGCCGCAAGCGGGGCCTGGTCGCGGACCCGGATATCCGCGTCGTCATCAATGACGCCGTCTGCGAGGGCTGCGGCGATTGCTCCGTGCAATCGAACTGCGTCGCCGTGGAGCCACTCCAAACCGAGTTCGGCGTGAAGCGCACCATAAATCAGACCGCATGCAACAAGGACCTTTCCTGTATCGACGGATTCTGTCCCGCCCTGGTGTCCCTGGCCGGCGCGAGACTCAAGTCTCCGGACAAGGCGGACCACAAGCCGCTGGTACCGCTACCCGTCGCCAGTTCGCCTGCCGCCAGCGTACTCATCGCCGGCGTTGGCGGCACGGGTGTCGTCACCGTTTCCCAGATACTCGGCACCGCCGCGCACCTGGACGGCAACCATGTCTCGACGCTCGACATGACCGGACTCGCACAGAAGGGCGGCGCCGTCGTCAGCCACGTGCGCATCTCCCCCGCAGGGACGCGGCATCCACCTACCCGAATTCCGGCGATGGGTGCTGATACGTTGATTGGGGCCGACGCCGTCACCGCGGCCAGCATCGATGTACTCGGCCTGACCTCGCCGAGAACCAGCGTCATCCTCAATAGCCACCTCGCCCCGACCGCCGAGTTCGTGCTGCGGCAGCGCCAGTGCCTCGATTTCGGGAAACTCGAGAAGCGGCTGAAACGCCGTGTCAGGCGCCTGGTGACCGTGGATGCCAATGCAGCGGCGAAAACCCTGTTCGGGTCAAGCACCTCCGCCAATGTCTTCCTGCTCGGCTATGCCTTCCAGGCGGGCGGGATTCCCGTTTCCCTCACCGCGCTCAAGCGCGCGATCACGCTGAACGGCGTTGCCGTCGAACAGAATCTGGCGGCATTTCACCATGGCCGGAACGCAGCACACCGGAGGGAATCGTCGCGGGCCGGATCAGCGGTCCGCCCGTCCGCATCCGGGGCGATGCAGCTACCCCGATCAACAGGCCTCGACGATCGCATCGCCACGCGCAGCGCGTTCCTGAGCGAGTACCAGGACCAGGCGCTGGCAGCGCGTTACGAAGACCTGGTCAAACGAATCCGGACCCTGGAATCACGCGTGAAGCCGGGGAGCAGGGCCCTGGCGGAGGCTGCCGCCGAGAGCTACTTCAGGCTGCTTGCGGTCAAGGACGAGTACGAGGTGGCGCGTCTTTTCACCTCGGAATCGACCGGCGCCGGGAGTGACTTCGCCGCCAAGCTGGACGCGCGATTCGAGCCCGGATTCAAGACGACCTTCTACTTCGCGCCGCCCGTCTTCACACGCAAAGGACCCACGGGGCGCCCGGCGAAAATCGCGGTCGGCGGGTGGATCATGCCGTTGCTGCGCATCCTGGCAAGATTGAGACGATGTCGCGGCAGTGTATTCGACCCGTTCCGTTACAGCGCCGAGCGCCGCCTCGAGCGCAAACTACTGACCGGCTTCGAGGCGGACATCCAAACGATCCTCGCCCGCCTTGACGCCACCAATTTCGACGCAGCAGTCGCCCTGGCGCGGCTGCCCGCTGCAATCAAGGGCTTTGGCCCCGTCAAGGAAGCGTCCGCAGAAGCCGCCCTCCAGCGCCGAAGCCTGTACCTGGCACAGTTGCACGCTCCCCCGGGCCTGTCACGGCCCCGGGAGTGTTCACGCGAGGCGAGCCCCGAAGAAGCAATCGCGTAGCACCGACACCGCCCTACGCTGCCATGCGGCGGCAGAAATGCCGGCACTTTCTCACGCGCCAGACCTTAAGCGCCAGGCGCGTCAGCGGTCGGGAAGGCCCCGGGCTGAAGGCTCCCGGGCACCGGGGTCAGGTCCCCAGCTGTTCCGCGCCCTGGGGCGCACGCACCGACGCCAGCTTTCTCCGACCGTCGAGAACCGCCTCACGACGGCTTTCCATCCGGCCGTGAAGCTGGCTGATGCACGTGCTGCCGGTGGTGACGAAGAGGAATGGAAGAAGAGCGTGTACCAGGCAGGCCACGCCCCCCGCCAGCATGGTGATGCCAAAACCCGCTGCCTTGACGAGGTGCTGCGGGTAGGTTTCCCCGGCCTCTCTCAGATGCTCGGTCAATGGATTCATTCACACACCCGGGAGCTTGTCTCCGATTTGGAACCATATCCTAGAAAACAAGGAAATTGATTCCAAAATGCACGTATAGTTCCCATCGTGCACAGAATAATTTTCTATATTTCCCCTCTTTACGAGAATGCCGACAATGGCATTAACCAAAGGAGTATCGAATGGACCGTATCGACCTGAGAATCCTCGACCTGCTTCAGCACGATGCCACTCTTTCCACGTCGGATATCGCAGACGCCGTCGGACTGAGCACGACCCCGTGTTGGCGCCGGATCCAGAACCTGGACAAGGATGGCGTAATCTCGCGGCGAGTGGCGCTTCTCGACCGCGACCACCTTAACGTCAGCGTCGACGCCTTCGTCGCCATTCGCACCGATCAGCACAACAAGCGCTGGCTGGATGCCTTCGCAAAGTCCGTGGCCGCGTTGCCCGAAGTCATCGAGCTATACCGCATGAGCGGCGAGGTCGATTACCTGATGCGCGTCGTGGTTCCGGACCTCGCCGCCTACGACAGCTTTTACCTGCGCCTGATCCGGGAGGCAAGCCTGTACGACGTGAGCTCCAGCTTCGCGATGGAGCGCATCAAGTACACCACCGCCCTGCCGCTTACATATGCCACCTAGTGTCGTGTCACACGACACCAGCCGCCAGCGCCTGGCAGCCGCCCGGTTCTAACTCGGCGTGCCGCCCTTCACGACGATGCGATGCATGATGCGTTGCTCGTCATAATCCCGGACGGCGTAGTGCATCACCGAGCGGTTGTCCCATAGCACCAAGTCATCCAGCTCCCATCTATGCCGGTAGGTGAACTCAGGCCGGGTCGCGTGGCTGAATAGCCGGTACAGCAGCGCCTCGCTCTCCGCATCGGGCAAGCCGAGGATATACCTGGTGAAGTTCCCATTGACGTAGAGAGCCTTGCGGCCGGTCTCCTCGTGTGTGCGCACGACCGGGTGCACCGAGTCCTCGACATCCGGGCCAAACACCTTGCCGGTGTGGAACGCCCGCAGCTCGGCAATACGTTCCCGGGTCTCATCGTCGAGCGTCGCATACGCGAGGTGCTGGTTGGCGAATGCCGTATCGCCTCCTGAAGAAGGCAGGCGCCTCGCGTGCAGGGCGGTGATGATCGGCGGCGTGGGGTGCCAGGTCATGTCGGAGTGCCACCCCCCACCAAACGGATGCACCCCACGGAAGAATGTGAACTTGCGATCAGCCTTGCTCCCGATCCACTGAACGTGGTCGGTGTCCCGGTGTTTGGTCGCCGGATGCGTCAGGAGTTCGCCCCAGTGCCTGCCAAAGGCCTCCAGGTCGAGCGCGGACAGCCGCTGGCCGGGGATCAGCAGCAGGTGATACTCGAGAAGTAGTTCCCGCAACTCGTCGATGATTCCCGCGCTGGTGTTTCGCGCGAGATCCAGGCCTTCTACGCGCGCCCCCATGGCAACGCTCACGGGCGTGGATGGGAAGTTCAGTTCGCGAGCCGTTTCCGCCATGGTCAATCCTCGATGCTGTTCCTGCAACATCGTGCTGGGTCTTGCACGGACCGTCAAGCGCGCGCACGGAGAACGCCTTACACCCCCGACGGCGTATGCGAAACCACCCGGCCGGGTCGAACCTGCTATGCTGCGGCCACCTCGCTTGGAACCTGGGCGACCTTCCCCCGATGGCTATTTCGCTAGGCGTGCATCTTGGCCAACAGAATATTCCGATGCCGGAACTACGAGCCCTCTGGCGCAAGCTCGATGCACACGGCGTGGACTGGATTTCCTTGCGGGACCATCTCTACGAAGCACCGTTTGAAGGCGGCGGCGAGCCCCACTTCGAAGCACTGGCCGCCTTGGGTGCCCTGGCAGCGGAAACCACAAATGCCCGTATCGGTTGCCTCGTGTTTTACATCGGTTACCGCAACCCTGCGCTCCTGGCGAAGGCGGCGATAACGCTCGACCACATTTCCGGCGGGCGTTTCGAATTGGGAATCGGCGCCGGATGGCACGTCTGGGAAGCCTACGCGTACGGCTATCCGTTCCCGGACATCGGCACTCGGCTGGACATGCTGGACGAAGCGGCCGAGGTGATTCACCGGATGTTCACCCAGGATCGGACGACCTTTTCGGGCAGGCACTTCCAGGTCGACGACGCCTCCTGCCTGCCCAAACCCGCGGGACGGCGACTGCCGATCTGGATCGGTGGCCTCGGAGAACGGCGCACGCTCGAAATCGCGGCGCGGCGCGCGGATGGATGGAATGCCGCGTATGTCAATCCCGAGGAGTATCGGCGCCTGAACAGCGTGCTCGATCACTGGTGCGAAGTGAACAAGCGTGATCCATCCGATATCCGTCGCGGCGCCAACGTGGCGTTCGCGCTGGCGATGAACGACTCCGGCGCCAGGATCGAGCGGCGAAGGCTCCTGGCGCTGGACAGCGGCCAGCGACTCGACGACGGGGCGCTGACCGGAACGCCCGATACCGCCGTGGAACAGGTGATGCGCTACGTTGAAGCCGGGGCACAGGACATCAACGTCCTGCTGCAACCTCCCTGGGACGAGGATGCGCTGAACGCCTATCTCGAGGACGTAATACCCGCGGTACACCGGGAAACCGGGGCTGCGCCGCGCAACGTCCGGTAGCCGCGCCTGAACTTACGGTCTGACCGAACCGTCAGTGTGGGTGCGCTTGCTGTTCCATGGAGGTGCAGCCGGGAGGCGAAACGGCAGCAGAGAGGGCCGCCTCGCCCCGGCCGGGTCCTCGGCGGTTTTCAGCCCACCGTTGCCTTTCAGGCGGCAACTGAAATTGGCCAGCACCGGGATCATGGAGAACGCGGCAGCCACCAGGTACATCGACTCGTGTCCATGCCTGATCCAGTCTCCGCGCAGGTGCGGCACCATCTGGAAGAAGAGCGCGAAGTAACAGAACATGGCGACAGTCGCACCTATGGCACCAAGCCATGCGACCAGGGGGCTGACCCTTGACCGCATTGACAGGAGCGCTACCAGCGCGCCGTATCCGTAAATGAGCGACCAGAGACCCGAATCGTCCTTGCTCAAGTAGCTCAAGGCAAGAACGATCAGCGCCACGCCAATCATCCCATTCACGTACCGCATATGGCGTCCTTGCCCCTTCGCATCAGCGCTGGGACACAATACTCTTTAATCGCACGCGAATATTCAACCATTTGTTACGAATGGTGACACTCGCTGACGCTGCCAGGGGGCGCAGATGCTACGCCGCCGACCGCTCTGAAGCGCTCGCACGGGCCTTGCGCACGGTATCCCAGGCGGCCTTGATCTGCTGGGTGCGCTCGGTGGCGGCCCGCATCATCTCCTCGGGCAGTCCCTTCGATGCCAGCTTGTCCGGATGGTGCCGCGACATCTGCCGTCGATAGTGCCGCTTCACTTCGGCGTCCGACGCATCGGGCGATGCGCCGAGGGTCGCATAGGCGTTTTCCAGCGACATGCTCGAATCAGCATCGGGACCGGAGTGGATGCCCGATGCGATCAGGCGCTCGAGTTGCAGGTAATCCGCGCGGGACAATCCAAGGTGCGCCGCGACGTGAAGCAGGATCCGTCCTTCCTCGGCATGAATCCGGCCATCAGCAGAGGCGGCCTGGATCTGGATTTCCACGAACATGCGGATGAGATTGGTCGCCCGGCCGCACTCGGACCGAAGTTGGTCGAGCACGTCGTCAAGGGGAAATCCCGTCCGCTTCCCTTCGTTGAACAGCGCCCGGGCGGCCGTGCGTTGCCGCCCGTCGAGACCGAGTTGATCCATCACCTGGTTGGCCAGCGCGATCTCGTCCGGGGTCACGCGTCCATCCGCTTTCGCGACATGCCCCATGACGCCGAACACAGCGGCGAAGAAAGCGAGCTGCACGCGCTCTAGCCGCGATCCCCCGGACTCCCCGACGCCGAGAGTCGCGACGGTACGGCCAAAACCCTGACCCAGGGCCGCGCCGAGCAACGCGCCTATGGGGCCACCGAGCATAAAGCCGAATGCGCCGCCCAGCAGCAGTCCCCACCAACTCACGACGTCATTCCACCAATTGGCAAGGCCCGGTCCCGGCGCGCTCGTTTATCCACAGACAACCGCATCGTACACTAGTGACTTACACACACCACGCACGAAAACCGGGGGCAGCAGCATGGCATTCAGCGGCATCGAGAAAGCGAGATTCGGGGTTTCGATCTTCCCGACAGACTATGCCATCCAACCCGTGGAACTGGCGAAAGCGGTGGAAGAGCGAGGGTTGGACTGCCTGTTCTTCCCGGAACACACGCATATTCCAACAAGCCGGGCGACGCCCTTCCCCGGTGGCGGGGACCTGCCGCAGCAATACTGGCGCGCCCACGACCCCTTCGTCGCGCTCTCCGCCTGCGCAGCGGTCACGGAGAACATTTCGCTTGGCACCGGCATCTGTCTCGTGATCGAGCGCGACCCGATCACGTTGGCAAAGGAGATCGCATCGCTGGACATGATTTCCGGCGGACGCGTGATCATCGGGATCGGTGCAGGATGGAACCGGGAAGAGATGGAGAACCACGGTGCCGTCTACAAGGACCGATGGAAGATCACCCGGGAAAAAGTGCTGGCCATGCGAGCCATCTGGACCGAGGACGAACCTGAATTCCACGGGGAGTTCATCGATTTCGACCCCATCTGGTCCTGGCCGAAACCCGTTCAGCCCGGCGGACCGCCGATCTGGATCGGGGCCAATTCCCGGTGGGTCTTCGACCGCGTCGCGGAGTACGCGGATGGCTGGATGCCCATCGGTGGTCCGGGGTCCGGAAACATGCAGCGCCTCGCAGCGGCCATGCAGTCGAGAGGCCGCGACGTGGCAGACCTCGACCTCGCCCTGTTTGGCGCGCCCATGGATGCCGCGCAATGCGCCGGACGCATTGAACAGGGCTTCGACCATATCGTTTTCGGCGCGCCGTCAGCGGATGCGGACACGGTACTTCCGCACCTCGACCGGGTTGCCGAGGTCGTCGCCGCTATCCGGGGCCAGGCCCCCGCCTGAGTCAGTCGGCCAAGCGTTCCAGGAGCGCCCGGTGTTCGGGCGCCAGTCGCAGCGACCGTGCGTGCCGCCGCGCAAGCGGTGACATCTTCGCCCAAGTCCTCTCCAGGATTTGCGCGACCTGTGCTGCTTCGCGCCGTTCCGCGAACCGGGGAAGCTCCCACTCCAGGAACACGAGGCAGGCGCAGTCCTCGAGCGCCTGTGCTTCCGGGTCCCGTCCCAGACCGCGCTTCTGCATCAACGCAGCCACTCGCGCGATGGTCGCGCCGCACACGCCGAACGACTCCAGCAAATCGCCGACGGCCTGTGCCTGCCGCTGCGCCGCATCGCGCCGCCATCGCAGGTAACCCTCGCGGCCCGGAGGAAAGTCCTTCCGAGGGTATCGCCACCGCTCGAAATGCTGCGCCCGGACCGCAATCTCGAGGTCCTCGGACGGCGGCTGGCGCACCACGCCTAGCCACGCCGTCATGCGCTCGGCATAATCGAGTTCGCGACCCGAAGGGTCATCCACGTGGCGGCGATCAATGGCGGCGATGACTTCGGTAAACGTGCAGCGTTCCACGGTGTGAACCCCAAGCGCCTGCTCATCGTATATCACTCGCAGCGCGGCAGCACCGGGCGCATGGCGCAGGCCGTCTTCGACGGCGCCAGGGACCCCGAAATCGAGAACGTCGAGACCAGGCTGGTGCGCGCCGCTGACGCCCAACCCGAGGATCTCCTCTGGGCGCAAGGGCTGATCATCGGCACGCCCGAGAACTTCGGCTACATGTCCGGAGGAATGAAGGACTTCTTCGATCGCACGTTCTATCCCGTCGAGGGGAAGATCCAGCCGCTGCCCTACGCGATCTTCATCAGCGCCGAGAATGACGGAACCGGCGCCTTGCGGGCGATTCGGCGAATCGCTCCCGGATATCCCTTCAACGAGGTGCAGGATCCCGTCATCGCAAAGGGGGAACTCACCGAGTCTCACCTGGCGCAATGCCGCGAACTGGGCATGGCATTGGCAGCGGGTCTCGACGCGGGGATCTTCTGAAACCCGTCGGCACGACTTGTCGCGTCGGTCAGTCGGCCACGCCGTGTTCGGCCTCGGACTCCTCTTCCGGCGCTTCCAGGGCAGGCGGAACGTGGGGGATGTCGATGATCATCTCGGTGTGACTCCCGTGTTCCGAATCGACGCGAATCGTGCCGCCGTGCTGGCGAACGATATCGCTCGAGATGGCGAGGCCGAGGCCATTGCCCTTGTCGGTGGGCTTGGTGGTGAAGAACGGATTGAAAATCTTGTCGACGACCTCTTGCGGCATTCCCGTCCCGTTGTCGCGCACGCGAATCTCCACCGTCTGCTCCTTGCGCCGGGTCGATACGGCAAGGATGGGCTTGTAGTCGTCGCCGGAGGCGATGCGCCGTTCGTTGGTGGCGTCGCAGGCGTTGCCAACCATGTTCAGGAAGACCCGGCCGAGATCCTGGGGAACGGCATCGATTTCGCCCGCCTCGGGGTCGAAGTCCTGCTGGATGTCGAGCTGGAAGTTCTCGTCGTTCGCTCTCGCGCTGTGGAACGCGAGGCGGACGTGCTCTTCCAGCAGGCCGTTGATGTCGGTCGGCTGCCGCTCGCCCGCCGAACTGCGCCCCATCCGCAGCATGTCCCGCACGATCCGGTCGGCGCGGTCCCCGTGCCCGCGGATGCGTTCGAAGTTGTCCTCGAGATCCTGGCAGATCTCTTCGATCAGGCCGCGCTGCTCTTCGTCCATCGACTCGTGAATCTCTTCGAGCGTCTCCTTGAGTTCCTCGATCAACTCACCCGAAGCCTCGGCGAAATTCTTCACGAAGTTCAGCGGGTTCTTGATTTCGTGCGCCACACCCGCGGTCAGTTCGCCCAGTTCCGCCAGCTTCTGCGACGCGATGATCTGGTCCTGCGCCTCGTGCAGATCTGCCAGGGCCTTCTCGATGGCCGCATTCTTCTCCTGCAGTTCTTCCGCCAGCTTCTCCACGAGATTCAGCCGCTGAACCTCCAGGGCATGGCGGCGAAAGACCTCTAGCGCGGCAGCCATTTCGGCGACCTCATCGTCCCCGCTGATGTCGACTTCCGCCTCCAGGTCGCCGTCCGCCATGCGCCGCATGCGGTCGGACAGGCGGTCTATGCGGCGCAGTATTACGCCGCCCACGAACAACCAGGCGATCAACACCGCACCGATGATGCTGAGGACGTTGAGTCCCAACAACATGCGGCGCCCGTCGAGGATCGCGTCCGTGGATTGGCCGGTCGCCTCGTCGACACTCGCGCGCGCCGCGCCCACATAGCTCTCGACATTGGCAACGAGGTCGATCTCGAGATCGTGACTGCGCCGCTCCAGTGCCCGCTGCCGTTCAACAATCCGTAGCTCGGACATCCGCAAGTCGAAGCCGCCCTGCTCCCCTACCCCGAGTTCCGCCAGCCGCGCGAACGGCGGCGCGACGGCTTCTTCCGCAGAAGAACCCGCGAGTGCCGCGAGACTCCGGTCGACGCCGCCAATCGCGGCTTCAAAGCGCTCCCGCAGCGGCTCGATCAGGGGTGAATAAGACATCGTGAACGCGCTCGCCAATAGCTGCGTGGCGATGCTCGCTTCGCGCCGCAAGGACGCCAGGTGCCGATAGTGATCGAACTCAGCCGTGGAGAAATGCTGCGCTTCGGGGTCTCGCGGCGCGTCGATATCGCGATACCCGGTCATCGCGTAGAACAACTGGTCATCGATCGCGGTCGTCAGGACCACGGCCAACCGGTTCTCGAGCGCGGCCAGTTCCTCGCGTACGGCCTCGCTACGCTCCGCGAGTTCAAAACCCTCCTGCACGGATTCCTTGATGGCCTCCGTATTGGCGATGAGTTCCGCCCCGAGCCCGCGAATCCGCTCGTAGGTCTCGCCCTTGTCACGCAACCCCGCCAACAACATCTCGAACGCATCCCGCTCGGCGTCCACGCGCGCGGCGACCTCCGGAAACGACGAGGCGTCGGCAGAAGTCAGCCTCGGCGCCGCTGCGACCAGGGCGCCGCTTTGCTGCACGACGGCGAACGCCGCCTCCATCTCCGGCACGCTGTATTCGTTCACCTGGCTTTGCAGATCGCCTACGCGATTGAAGGCAAACCAGCCGACGAGACTTGCAATGGCCGTGAAGGCAACGGCACCGCCGATACCCGCATTGAGGCGGAAATGAATCCGGCGGCTAGCCCGCCGCAGCCGGCTCAAGTGCTCTCGGATCACAGCGCCAGTTCCTTGAGCGTGTCGACTTCCCGATAACGGCCGCCAACATCGATCATGGTCAGGAACACCACATCCGATCCCTGGTTGTCATTCTCGCCATAGCGCAGTTCGAAACCATCAAGGTCGATCGGTTCCGCATCGCGCAACACCTCGACAAACGAACTCCTGGCCACTTCCGCGCCGCACCGCTCAAGCGCGGCGACAGCGAGGCGTCCCGCCAGGTAGCCCTCGAAGGAAACGAAACCGGGAACGGCGTCCGGGTCGTGGGCAGCCAGCGCCCGGCCATAACGGCCCACAACCGGCGGCGTGTCTCCCGTCGGGAACGGCACCACCTGCGTGACGATGACGCCAGCTCCCCCCTTGCCGAGTTCATTCGCCAGGGCATTGCTGCCGACGAAGGATATCGTCACGAACACCGGATCGAAGCCAGTATGCCGCGCCCACCTGATGAACGCCGCCACGGGCTGGTACGCCCCCACGAGAATCACGGCCCCCGGATCGGTTCTTCGAATATCCAGCAATCCCGTCTTCACTGCCGTCGTGTTGCGGGGATATACGCCGGTGGACACCGGCTTCATGCTCCGGCGTTCAAGGGCCGCGCGGACCCCCCGATAGCCGGCACGCCCAAAGGAATCGTCCTGGTACATCACGGCAATGCGATCAATACCCAGATCGCGGATGAGCCGCTCGACCATCTCCTCGGTTTCCTGGTCGTACGATGCCCGCAGGTTGACGACGTTGGTGAGCTCCGGGCTCCGCAGGAAAGCGGCACCGGTAAACGGGGCGACATAGGGAATGTTCGCTGCAGCGGCCACCGGCGTAGCGGAACGCGACGTCGGTGTGCCAACGGCGCCAATCAAGGCAAATACGCCGTGCTCCCCGATGAGCTTCTGCGTGTTGACTACCGCCGTTTCCGGTTCGTAGGCATCGTCAAGAGACAGGAGTTCCAGTCGCCGGCCACGCACTCCGCCTTCCCGGTTCGCCTCGGCGAACGCTGCTTCTATGCCAAGGCGCATTCCGGTGCCAAGCTCCCCGGCGGGACCGGTGAATGCTGCCGACTGTCCGAACAGGATACGGTCTTCGGTCACGCCCGGCACGGCATCGGCAGGGAATGCTCCTGCGTCGCTTGGGGTGCTGTCAGCCCGCTCCCCGCCGGCGGACACGGATACCGCAAGCACCCCGGCCATCGACAGGACGCGAACGCTTCGCCCCCGCCTCCACCGTCGGCAAATGCGTACTTCTGTGGAAGGCAGCCGGACCTGCATCGCCGGAACCCGTGTCATTCCTGATAGCGCTTTGTCAACGTCAGCCGGTTGCAGTCGTTCTCGCGCCGGTACTCGACCTCATCCATCAGCGTCTTTACGAAAAAGACCCCCAGGCCGCCGATGCTACGCGCCTCGAGCGAAGCTTCAACGTCCGGCGTGGCAGCCTCCTGGAGCGGATCGAAAGGCTGGCCATCGTCGATGATGTCGATAACGACATGCTCGCGGTTCGACTCCACCCTCACCTCGAATTCATGATCATCGTCATCATCGTAGGCGTAGTTGATGACGTTCATCACGACCTCTTCAAGCGCAAGCTTGATGTGATAGGACATCTGTTCGGGCCACTGCTCTGCCTGCCCGAACTCGTCCACTGCCCGGTCGAGGCGAGCCATCTCATCGGTATTGTTGAGCAGACGAAACGTCGCTTTCGCGGTGCTGTCGTTCGCGTCGGGCCGATCTTGGCCAACCGGTTCGTCGGAACTCACGATCCATCCTCACTACGCATCAGCGTCACGCACGTAATGTCATCGAACTGCGGCGCATCGCCGGCAAACGCCTTGACCGCGTCGAACACGGCCTCATTCGCTTCCCGGACGGAACGCGGAGGGCCGCCGCTGAAGACTTCCTGCAACCGGTCCGGTCCGAATTCCTCGTCTTCGGCATCGATCGCCTCGGTCACGCCGTCCGTGAACAGCACCACCAGTTCGCCCCGCGCCAGCGTGACGCTGCTCTGCTCGAACTCATACTCGGGCATGACACCGAGCGCGACGCCGTCCGTCGTAGGCAGGTATTCAGAGGTGCCGTCGGCGCGCACTAGGAGGGGCGGATTGTGGCCACCGTTCGCGTACGTGAAATCGCCGGTCCGCGGGTTGAATACCGCATAGAACACCGTGACGAACATGAGGGACTCGTTGTCTTCCTCCAGCAGGCCGTTGACCGACGTCAGAACGAGGTCGGGTTCCTCTGCGCCAATGGCCGAACCCTTCAACAGCGTGCGGCTCGACATCATGAACAAAGCCGCGGGAACGCCCTTGCCGGAGACATCCGCGATAGCGATCCCCACACGGCCCTCCTCAAGGCGCACGAAGTCGAAAAAGTCGCCCCCGACCTCGCGCGCCGGCTCCATGTTGGCGAAGGTCTCGTAACCCGCGCCCTTCGGAAAAGCCTTGGGCAATATCGACTGTTGCATCTGGCTCGCCACGCCGAGTTCGTTCCTGATCGCAACCAGTTGGTCCCGGGACTCAAGGGCGTCGCGCCACACCGCCATATGCACCAGGGTCCGATCGATGGTGATCCGGAGGTCGTCGAAGTCGATGGGTTTCGTGATGAAGTCGAATGCGCCACGGTTCATGGCCGTGCGGATGTTCTTCATGTCGCCATACGCCGAGACGATCACGGAACGGATGTTGGGGTCGACCTTCGAGACCTGGTCCAGCAGGGTTAGCCCATCCATCTGCGGCATGTTGATATCGGAAAGGACCATCTCGATATCGGGCTGCTCGTTCAGCCTTTCGAGGGCTTCGACGCCGTTGTGCGCGAACACGAACTCGTACTGTCCGGCGCGGACGTACCTGCGCATGCGTTGCCGCATGAGATGTTCGAGATCGGGTTCGTCGTCAACAACGAGGATCTTGTGTTCTGCCATCGCTTCTACCGCGTTCCTGGTGCAGGCTCCAAAATACCGATGCGACGGGCGAGGGCGTCACTCGATCCGCTCCGCATACTTCGACCCCTATCCTATAATAGACTTTGCACGCACGCCTTCCCGCCGACCAGTCGATGCATTGCGACTACCAACTCGACAAAGCAATACACGACGAGGTGTTCGAGGCGGTCGGCGTGCCGCGTCCGCATTGCCGTAAGCTGTACGAAGCCCTGGGCGACCTCTCCATCGAGGAACTTCTGAGCGTTCAGGAACATGTCACCGCGGCCTTCTCGAATGAGGGGATAACCTTCACGTTGTATGGCGACAACGAGGAGATCGAGCGCATCATTCCGATCGACTGCATCCCCCGAATCCTCTCGGGCGCAGATTGGAAGCTGATCGAGTCCGGTCTCAGCCAGCGCATCCTTGCCCTGAACCGTTTCCTGGAAGACGTTTACGGCAAGGCGCGGATCGTGGCCGACGGCGTCATCCCGGCAGAGGTCGTGCGCGGCTGCCCGCAATACCGGATCGAGATGCGGGGCGTGTCCGTTCCAGGAGGCGTGTGGGTTGCCGTCTGCGGCACCGACATCGTGCGCACCAACGATGGCTTCCAGGTACTCGAAGACAACCTGCGCGTACCCTCCGGCGTTTCCTACATGATCGCCAATCGAAAGGCCGTGAAGGCAAGCCTGCGGCGCCTTTACCGAAGCTACCGCGTGCGCGAGGTCGAGAACTACGGACGCCTGCTGTTCGAGACCCTGAACGAACTGGCGCCGAACGGCCGATCCAGTCCCACGATAGTGCTGCTCACCCCCGGCGTGTACAACGCCGCATTCTACGAGCACATGTTTCTCGCTGACGAGATCGGGGCGGAACTGGTGGAGGGGCGCGACCTCATGGTGAATGACGGGTTCGTGTACATGCGCACCACCCACGGATTGCGGCGGGTGGATGTCATCTACCGCCGCGTGGACGATGATTTTCTCGATCCGCTCGAGTTTCGTGAAGACTCGCTGCTGGGCGTGCCGGGCCTGATGCACGCGTACAAACTCGGCAACGTGACACTTGCCAACGCGCCGGGTACCGGCGTTGCCGACGACAAGAGCGTATACGCCTACGTGCCGGACATGATCCGCTACTACCTGGGCGAAGAACCTGTTCTTGCAAACGTTCCGACGCGCCTGTGCCGATGGCCGGAGGATCTCGAATACACCCTGGACAACCTGGAAAACCTGGTGGTGAAACGCGTTGGCGAGTCCGGCGGCTACGGCATGCTGGTCGGGCCCGAATCGACCCGGTCCGAACGCGAGGACTATGCCCGCGTACTGCGCGCCAACCCGGCGGACTTCGTCTCCCAACCCGTGCTGCCCCTGTCCCAGTCACCCTGCCTGATCGACAGCAAGCTGGAGCCCCGGCACGTGGATCTTCGCCCGTTTGTCCTGCAGGGTGGCCATACCCGGATCGTCCCGGGCGCGTTCTGCCGCGTAGCGCTTCGCCGGGGCGGGCTGGTCGTGAACTCCAGCCAGGGAGGCGGAGGCAAGGACTGTTGGGTTCTGAAGGACTAGTGTTCCGTCAAGCCCAAATATGCGAGTGTAGCTGCGAGGGATTTTTGGTTCCTGGCGAGGCGCGACGACGCCGTGTGGCAGGCACCACACAAGGAGGAGCAACGGAGCCTTCAGCCGGGGAGCGCGAGGGGGTACCCCTCGCATGAAAAGAGCCTTCAGCCCCGGGAGTGCGAGGGTGTCCCTCGCAAGAGAGAGTGCGCGAGGGGGTACCCCTCGCATGAAGACCACCAGGGGCCAAAAAGTGCCCCACGGCCGGCGCCTCCGGCTCCGCCCGTGGCCCGGCCCCGCTCGTCGACCATGGAACAAACGCCCCCGGTCGCTAACGCTCCGCGGACACGTTTGTTCCATGGTAGTGCCGCAGATACCCGTAGATTTGGGTTTGACGGAGCACTAGTGCATGTTGTCGCGCAGTGCGCAGGGACTGTACTGGATGGGGAGGACCCTGGAGCGTGCCGAGCACCTGTGCCGGCTACTGCGCAACCAGGTCGAGTCACTGGTTGACCGGCCGGTCCGGGACATCCACTTCGGCTGGAGCCGGATCTACGGCAGTCTTCACCGCCAACCGCCGGTCGGCAACCTGGAGCCCGGTGGCGACGAGGACTTCACGCTTGCCGACTCCTACACCCTTGCGGACGATCTCACTTTCGAGCGCCTGAACCCCGCCTCGGTCTGGAGCTGCTTCTATCTTGGCCGCGAAAATGCACGGCAGATGCGCCACTGCATCAGCTCCGACATGTGGTCGAGTCTGAACCTCGCTTACCTTCGCCTCCAGGGACAGCGCATCGAAGATATCTGGAGGACCTCCCCGGAGGACTTCTACACGCAGACCTGCCGGGACATCCATGCCTTCGGCGGCGTGGCGGAAGCCACCATGTACCGCGACGAGGGATGGCGCTTCATCCGCCTGGGCCGCTTCATCGAACGCGCCCAACTCGCCTCATCGCTGTTCCTCGCACACATGGCGGCCGCCAAGGCGCAGGAAGAGTCGCTCGACTCCGATTCGACGAGCCTGTTGCACGTATACCGGGCATTCGCGGCATACAAACAGCAGCACAGTGTCGAGATCGAACCGGACCGTGTGATGACCCTGGTCGTCACGGACCCCAGGCTGCCGAGTTCCCTGTGCCGGTCACTCGACACCGTGGCCCAGGAACTCGAGGCCATCGGACCGGGGCCTGTCACGCAGGACAGTGCCGCCGCCGCGAGGCTTGCCGGGCGCCTGTGCGCGCTCATTCGATATGACTGGCCAGACGTCGAAGACCACGAAGCATTGCTTCGCAAGGCGAACCGATACTGCCGCGACCTGCACGATCTCATCACGGCCGCGTACATGGAGTATCCGATCGAGGACCATACCCCCTGAGGCACGCGATGAACGGTGTCCGCTACCACGTGGAGCACGTCTCCTGCTACCGCTACGAAGCACCCGTGCAGAGCTGCGTCATGACGCTATGCCTGCGCCCGAGGGAGGATGCGGGTCAATCGCTGCAAGGGTTCGAAATCGCTACGGAACCCACGGCGCTGCTGAACGCGCAAACGGACTGCTACGGCAACACCCATCATGTCTTCAATCTCCACCAACAGCACGACGAGTTACGCATCGAGGTGCACTCGGACGTCCGATCCCCGGTGCCCGATCCCCTGCCGCTGGCGCTCCCGCGCGATGCCTGGCGCGAAGCCAGGTCCTGGGCGAACTCGTTCGATCACTGGGACTTCGCGTCCCCCAGCGCGCTGACCCGCCCCACTCCCACACTGGACGCGTTCATCGATCACCACCAGGTCGTCCCGGTGGCAGATCCGCTCACTGATCTGCTGCGGTTATCGAGTACGTTGAATCGCGTGTTCCGCTACGAACCTGGAACCACGACCACGGAGTCCACTACGCAGCACATTCTCGAAACCGGCGGCGGTGTCTGCCAGGACTACGCCCACGTGATGATCGCCATCGCCCGGTCCTGGGGCATTCCGTCCCGCTACGTCTCGGGTTACCTGGCCGAAGCCACCCTCAACCCCGAGACATCCGTCGGCACCCATGCCTGGGTCGAGTGCCTGTTGCCCGAAATTGGCTGGCTCGGGTTCGATCCGACCAACAACGCCCTCGCCGACGAGCTGTACATCCGTGTCGGGATCGGCCGGGATTTCCGCGATGTCTCACCCACCCGGGGCGTGCGCCACGGCGGCGGGGAAACTGAACTCGAAGTCGAAGTTAGGGTGCAGCCCCTGGAAGGGGATTGCGTGCCTTAGTCCGGAGTGCGTATCGGTGCCGGCACCAGCGAGGAAATCTCGGGCTCCGCAAAACCGAACTCCCGAAGGACTTCCCGCGTGTCACAGCCTGAATCCGGCGCAGCCCGCTCGAAGGTCTCCGGCTGGGGGAACTTCGACAGGTTGATCGGCGACCGGATGAGCCGCACATCCCCGAGTTCGGGATGTGGCGCCGGCTTCGTCATCTTCAGGAACTTTGCCTGGGGATCCTCGTACGCCTGGGAGATGTCGTTGACGGGTCCGCAGGGGACACCGACCGGATTCAGGCGCTCGATCAGCTCTTCCACGGTCAGGTCCGAGATCGCCGCCTCGATGTCGCGCGTCAGCGCTGCCTTGTTGCGCGAGCGATCCTGGAACGTCGCATACGACTCGTCTTCCAACAGGTGCTCCGCGCCGACAGCGCGGCAAAAACTCGTCCACATGCGGACCGAGGAGGCCGCGATGTTCACGAGGCCATTGCGGCACGAATACGTTCCCATCGGCGTCGCCACGGGATGATGGTTGCCCTGCTGTTTCGGCACCTCTCCGAGCATCGTGTAGCGCGCACCCTGGAAATCTATCTTGTTCAGCATCGCCTCTAGCAGCGATGTGTGCACCCACTGCCCCTCGCCGGTCCGCTCGCGGTGCAGCACCGCCAACAGGATGCCCTGGCCGAGAAACATGCCCGCCGCCGTGTCGCTGATGGCGATGCCGACGCGCATCGGACCGCTTTCCGGGGTTCCCGTGATGGACATCAGGCCGCACATGCCCTGCACGATCTGGTCCACGCCGGGCCGCGAACTGTATGGACCTTCCTGTCCGAACCCCGAGATGCTGGCATAGATGATCGACTCGTTCGCGGCCTTGACGGACTCGTAGTCGACCCCCAGTCGATGCTTCACCTCGGCGCGGAAGTTCTCGACGACGATGTCCGCGCTCGCCACCAGGCGCATGAACGCCGCATGGCCTTCCTCGCTCTTGAGGTCGAGCACGATGCCGCGCTTGTTCCTGTGCAGGTTCTGCTCGTCCGCCCCGTGACGCGCCCCGATGAGCCTGCTGTTCCCTCCCGGGGGCTCGATCTTGATGACGTTGGCGCCCCAGTCGGCGAGCAACCGCACGGCAGTGGGACCCGCCCGTGCGTGGGTGAGGTCGAGGACCGTGTACCGGCTTAAGGGGAGCTCGTGCATCGGGTTTTGGTTCGCGTTCCGGCCTGGCCGGACATCATACCCGACCGAATATCACCTCATTGCCCCGCGACGGTTGGGCGGGGACATTCTGCGAAAGACTGAGCGAACACGCGGCAAAGCCCGCGCCGACCAGGAACACTGCGGACGGCGAGACGATCCACACCATCCCCAGCACCGCCGGGATGATCACGGCGGCGATGTGATTGATCGTAAATGACACCCCTGCGGTGGAAGCGATATCCGCCGGATCCGCGATCTTCTGGAGATAGGTCTTGATCGCGATGGCCAGCGCGAAAAACATGTGATCCGCGACATACAGCCCGGCGGCCAGGTAGGCGTTGTCTACGAACGCGTACGCCACGAATACGCAGATGAGGCCGACGTACTCGAAGGTCAGCGCCCGCCGCTCGCCGATGCGCCCGATCAGTGCGCCGATGCGCTCCGCGAACAACCAGTTGAATACGTGGTTGATGAGGAACAGCGCCGCGATGTTCGCCGCGCTGTAGTCGAACTTCTCCACCATGAGGAAGCCGGCGAAGACGATGAAGATCTGGCGTCGCGCGCCGGACAGGAACGTCAGTCCATAGTAGAGCCAGTAGCGTCGCCGCAGGACGATGTTTTTCCTTTGCGGCGTCTTCGAGGCGAATTGCGGGAAGGAAGCGAGCACGGCTGCGAGGAAGAGCACGCCGCCGCCCGCCATCACGTAGATCCACACATAGTCGATTCCGATGGACAGTGCGGCCCACACGACCGCAAAACAGACGAGCGATGACATGGACCCGACGGCGATCAGCTTGCCGAGAATGCGCGGCGCTTCCTCCTTCGACAGCCACTGCAGTGACAGTGACTGCTTCACCGTCTCGAAATAATGGAAGCCGATCGACATCAGAACCGCCGTGCAGTACAGACCGTACTCGAAAGGGAAGAAGCCGGTCAGCGCCGTGCCGAGGCCAAACAGCGCGATGGAGATGACCGCGAACCTCTGCTCCCGCAGCACCAGCAGCACGAACACGGCGGTAAAAGCCAGGAACCCCGGAACCTCCCGCAAGCTCTGCAGGATGCCGATCTCGATGCCCGTGAACCCGGCGCGCTCGATGACGAAGTTGTTCAGCAGTGCCTGCCAGGCCGCGAAGCCGAGCGGTATCGCGATGCTGGCGACGACGAGGAAGAACCTTGGGGTGCGGAGATGTTCCGGAATCATGCCGGCCCCGGGAGAATCCCGTGTCCCTCCAATCACTTGGTGAGGCTCGTGTAGACGCGGTCGACGAAACCGAGCGACGCCGACTCCGGTCCATAGGTCTCGTCAAACTCCGCGGTGACCCTGGCAGCGATCACCTCCTCCCTGGTCTTGCCCTGGTCGATAAGGCCGGCCACCCGAGAACGAACCGTCTCCAGCATGCCGACATAGGCTTCGACAGCGGCACGGTCCGCAAGCTGGCCATGGCCGGGAATCACCACGGCGTCTTCGGGAAGTTCATCCAGAACCGTACGGCAGAATTCAATCATGCCGTCGATGTCGCCGCCGCTGTCGACATCGACGAAGGGATAGCCGGTGGTGACGAACACGTCACCGAAGTGCACGGCATTCTCCCCGCGAAAGACCACCGCGGTGTCGCCGGTGGTGTGGGCCGGGCCAGCATGAATGAGATCGATCTGTTGGCCATTGAAATGCAACTGCATGCGGCGGGTATAGGTGATCGACGGCAACGCCTCCTCGGGGTAGGGATCCTGGCGGACCTTCGCGATTACGAGGTTGATCAGTCCGCCCCGGGCCATGTCGTGGCGCGCGTTGGCGTGCGCCAGAATGCGCGTTCCAGCGGGCCCCAGGGCCAGGTTGCCCTGGGCGTGGTCGAAGTGCCAATGCGTATTGATCACGTAGTTGATCTCGCCGCCGGTACCCCTCGCCCGTCCGAGCGCTTCGATGGCGGCACGCATCTTCGGCACCATTTCAGGAAACTGGTCATCGACGATGAGCACGCCATCCGTACCGATGGAGACGGCGACGTTGCCGCCCAGCCCAAACAGCGCATAGAGGCCGTCGCCCACCTGTTCGGTAGTGACCTCGGCGGTCTCGAAGTCCCAGCCGAAACGTTCGAGGAGTACGTCGAGCGACATCGCATCGTCCGCGCCGCTCGAGACTGCGAACCACGCAAGGGCCGACACGAGCATCGTCTTCGCCAGGCGCACGGTTGGGACTTCCGTCAGTCCGGCAGTCCGAGAATGCGTTTCGCGATGATGTTGAGCTGTATCTCGGACGTCCCGCCCTCGATGCTGTTGGCCCTCGAGCGCAGCCACTCGCGGGTCGTGGCGAGTTCCCTGTCGGCGAATCCATCGCCCGACCAGCCGAGTGCCTGAACACCGAGAATCGACGCGAGTATTTCGTACCGGTCCTTGTTCTGCTCGGTGCCGTAGTACTTGAAGAACGACGAAGTGAAGGTCGGCGCCCGGCCGCTTCTGCTCTCCTCGCCGCCGCGGCGCATCGAGAGGCCGAAAGCGCGGTCGTTCATGGAGTGCTCGATCACTCGCGCGCGCAGCCCGTCATCGTCGATGCGGCCCTCCACATGGCCCGCATACCGCTTCGCGAGGGCCTGCATTGAGCGCGCCCGGGAGCCGCCGCTCAAGCCCCCGCCCATGCCGCCACCGATAGACGTTCTTTCATACTGGAGCAGGCGTTTGGCGACGGTCCAGCCCTTGCCCGGCGTGCTGACGACATTTCGCTTCGGCACCCGCACATCGTCCATGAACGTCTGGCAGAACGGGGATGCACCGCTTATCAGCCGTATCGGACTGACCGTGACCCCCGGTGACTCCATGTCGAACAGGATGAACGTGATGCCGTCATGTTTCGGCACGTCCGGGTCGGTGCGAACCAGGCAGAACATCCAGTCAGCCTGGTCGGCGTTGGAGGTCCAGATCTTCGAGCCGTTGATGACGTAGTCGTCGCCGTCTTCCACCGCCCGTGTCTGAAGCCCGGCGAGATCCGAGCCGAATCCGGGCTCGCTGTATCCCTGGCACCACCAGATCTCGCCGCGCACGATTCTCGGAATGTGCTCACGGCACTGCTCCGGCGAGCCGAACTCAAGCAGCGCGGGACCGATCATGCTGGTCCCCATTCCGCCGCCCAGCGCAAGCCGCGCGTTGATGCGGTCGAGTTCTTCCTGCAATACCGCCGCCTGTTCCTTCGACAGTCCGCCGCCGCCGTATTCGGCCGGCCACATGGGCGTCGTCCACCCGCGATCCGCCATCCGGTCCAGCCACAGCTTGGTGTCCGGGTTCTTGTACGTGGCGCGGCGGCCGAAGGCGGGTAACTCGTCCGCCGGCATGGGCGTGCGCATGCTCGCCGGACAGTTCTCCTCCAGCCACGCCCGCGTTTCTTCCCTGAAGCTCATATCAGCACTCGCCTTCTACCTTCCTTCTACTTTCCTTCTAGTTCCCTGCCTCTCGCCAACACCAGAGCCGGCGACCCAAGCGCAGCGATGTCGTCAAGCGGATCCCCGTCCACGAACACCATGTCCGCAGCATGGTTGTGGGCTAAGCGTCCAGTCACGCCGCGCAAGCCCAGCGCGTCCGCGCAATCTGACGTGGCGCTACGCAGCACCTCCACCGTGGTCAGCCCGGCGAAGTGTGCGAACACCGGCAACGCCCTTGCGAGGTCCCGATGTCGTACGCCCGGGATGCCGGCATCCGTCGACGCGATCAGCCGGACCCCGGCCGAGCGCATGTCGGCGAACGTCCGTTTCACCGCCTTTTCGAATTTGCCGTCACCACCGACGAAACGTTTCCAGCCCGCGCTTATTGTAGGAGAAACCCGGATTCCCCGGCGCGCGATTTCTGCCGCGACGTCCGGATCGTATCCGCTCCGGCGCCCGTCGTCGCCGATCCAGGAGCAGTGTTCGATGGTCGAGACCCCTGCGTTCGCAGCATGCGCGATCCCCTCGGTCCCGTGGCAGTGCGCGGCTACGTCGAGGCCCCTGGCATTGGCATGACGCACGATGGCGCTCGTCGACGGGGCGTCGAACTGTGCGGCTCTCGGCGAAGAACCCTTCGTCAACATGCCGCCCGTCGCCATGACCTTGATGAGGTCGACCCCATGCTCCACCTGGCGTTCAATCACTCCGGCCGCCGCGTCCGCATCGCTCGCCTCGCCGCCCCAGAAATGGCAGTGGCCTCCCACCGACGTCACCGGCTGCCCGGCGCACAACATCCTCGGCCCTACCAGTTCGCCGGCGTCGATGCGGTCCCGCAAATCGATTTCGAGCCATTTTCCCCCGCCGAGATCGCGCGCCGTGGTGATCCCGGCGCGCACCATCTCGTCCGCCCGCTCGACCATTGCCCGCCGGACTTCTTCGTCGGGTACGGCGAGCTGTTCTTCGGGTGTCCGCAGACCCGGGTCCAGCGTCATGTGCACGTGCGCGTCGATCAGGCCGGGAACGAGCGTCAGCCCCGACATGTCTCGGGTGTCGGCGCTGGGTCCGTTCTCCTCCACGGCGACAATGACCCCGTTCTCGACGGCAACCGAGCCGATGCCGAGATAGTCGTCGGCGACGCCATCCCAGATGCGCACATTCCGAAATGCAGTCCTTTGCGACACTTCCGGTCAGCGCACCGTCAGCCGCGCAACCGCGGCCTCGTTGAGTTCGATGCCGAGTCCCGGGGCATCGCCAAGCTGTGCGATGCCGTTTTTCGGCAAGACCGATTCCCCGTACAGGTCGGCCACGTCGTCCAGGGGACCCGAGAACTCGATGGAGAATTCGTGCGGCCGGGTGGCGTTCTGCACAGTCGCGTAAACATGCAGCGATGCCATGGAATTGATCCCCGCCTGGGGACTGTGGGGCATGACGGGCTTGTCGAGCACGGTCGCCATCTCGTAGATCCGCTTGACCTCGCTCGGACCGCCGGCATTGAGGATGTCAGGCTGCAGTATGTCCGGGTTGCCGAGCAGCACCAGGTGATGGAACCACCAGCGGAAGGCATCCTGCTCGCCGGCCGAGACGGCGACATCCAGGGCGTCGCTCACCTGCTTCAGCCCCGGCAGGTCGTAATGGGGAATCGGCTCCTCGAAATGGTCGATACCGAGTGCCTCGAAACGCCGGCCCTGCTGGATGGCGGTGGACACCGAGTAGCCGCAGTTGGCATCGAATCCGAGGTACTCGCCACCGGACAGGTATTCCCGCACCAGCTTGAACATGCGGTAGTCCTTCTCCGGGTCGATATCCTGGCGCCAGCCGCGCCAGTCCATGCGTATCTTGAATGCGCGGAATCCCTGCTCCCGACCGTTTTTCACAAGGTGGAGCATCTCTTCCGGTTCCATCCGCCACCCCGACCCCGTGCTCCAGTACAGGGGTATCTCCAGTCTTCGGGCACCGCCCATCAACATGTGCACCGGCATCGCCGCGTCCTTGCCCAGCAGATCCCACAGCGCGACGTCGACCGCGCCGACGGCCCAGCCCGGCAGCTTATAGAAACGATCGCCCCTTCCCAGGGCAAAGGTCTCCCAGTGCCGATCGATCGCGCGCGGATCCTCACCGATGAGCGCCGGCCTTATCGCGCTCTCGAGATAGGCGTCGAATACGGCGTTGTGACGGCCCGGGACTTCCGCATGGCCTTCCACACCGGCATCGGTCTGCACGCGCAGCAGCCCTTTGCCGATGTCGAGAGGTGTGTGCGTGATATCGGTAACTTTCATGATCGAGGGGTTGGCTTGCCAGGCCGGCAGAGGTGGACCGCTGAATCCGGCCACTATACCTCACGCCGGGTGCGCGGTTGATCATTGGCCGTTCCGGGATATTCAATGACCGCACCGGCTTTCATTACGGGGAATCTGAGATGGATTTTGGACTCGCGGGTAAACGTGGCGTCGTGGTCGGTGGCAGCCGCGGAATCGGGAAGGCGATCGCATTGGAACTCGCTCGCGAGGGCGTCGATCTCGTCATCAGCGCACGGACCGAGGATGAACTTGCGCGAACCGCGCGGGAGATCTCCGCGGCAACCGGGCGTCGCGTGTTGCCGATGCCGCTTGACGCGAAGGACCGCGGCCGCGTCGAATCAGTTATCGACGATGCCGCCCGGGAACTCGGCGGGCTCAACATCCTCATCAACAGCGGTTCCCGGCCAGGGGGCTCACCCACGGCAACCGGCCGAATCGACACCATCGTCGACGAGGACTTCCTCGACGACTTCGATACGAAGTACATGGGCGCCTTGCGTTGCGCTCGCGCGGCGATCCCTCACCTCAAGGCCTCCGGATGGGGCAGGATCGTCAACATCAGCGGCCTCAACGCGCGCACCGCCGGCAACATGAGCGGCGGCGCCAGGAACGCATCCCTCGTGCACCTCACCCGCACCCTCGCCCTGCAGTTGGGACGCGACGGCATCACCGTCAACTGCATCCATCCAGGGGCCACACGCACGGAACGCACCGCGGTGGTGCTCGAAGCGAGAGCGAAAGAGGCTGGCCTTACACCCGCGCAGGTGGAAGCCCGCGACTTCGGCTGGGACAACCCGCGAAGTAACTCCATCGGACGCATGGTGGACGCGGCCGAGATCGGCTACCTCACGGTGTTCCTCTGCTCCGAGAAGGCCTGGGCCGTCAACGGCGAAGTGATCGCCGCCGATGGTGGCGGCAGCAGGTCGGTGTACTACTGATTCGTGCCGCTCTATTGGCGCGCGAGTCGAATATCCGGCGCACAAGACCGGTGGGTGGACCGGAACGGATTGATGTCTATCCCTCCCCGGCGCAGGAATCGCCCATAAACGGTCAGGCGCTCGCAACCGCATCGCTCCATGATGTCGACGAATATCTGCTCAATGACAGTCTCGTGAAAGGCACGGTGGCGCCGGTAGGAAACGAGGTACCGGAGTAGCTGCCGGCGACCGATTTCCGGGCCCCGGTAGGAGATGAGTACCGATGCCCAGTCGGGCCACCCGGTAACCGGACACAGGGAAGCGAACAGGTCCGTGTACACCGACCGTTCCACGAGTCGATCCCCGCACGCGTCACCCAGCAGGCCGGCGTCGCGTTCGTACGTCCCGATCTCGACGCGCTCGTCGTCGAGCGACTGGCCCGGCATGGTGTCGTGGAGCCCAGGACCGCTCAACACCGGCATGGACACGTCCGCACACGCCCCGAACAGGGCGGACAGATCTGCCCGAATAGCCGCGAGGATATCGGCTTCCTTCGGGAAAATCGCCTGGGAGAAAGCGTTGAGATACTCTTTGAGCGACTTGCTCTCGACCGTCGCGGGCGTTGCGCAGGGCACCCGGATCCGCAATGCGCCAACCGCCGGTACACCGCCCTCCCTCAGCCAGGACAGCTCGTAACAGTTCCAGACATCTTCTCCGACAAAAGGCAGCGGCGGGTGCAGACCCAGCGTCCGCCGCTGTTTCGAGCGGTCAATGGTCCGGAGCAGCGCGGGAGTCGATGTGCCGGCACGGAGCATAGGAAAAAAGGCGCCTTCACGCGTCCGGACCGGCCGTCACGACGGACAGGCCGCGCCGCGCACCAGGTACCGCACCAATGACCACACCATCCGCATAGTCGAAAGCGTCCACCACGATGCCCGCGCCGTCGCGCCCCAGGACAGTCGGGCGCACGGCATCGAGGCGCCCTTCATCGACGATCCAGATCTCGGCGCCGACCTGTTCGGCTGCCTCCGGCAGCGTAAAGGTATTCGCGAGTGAGGGACCTTCGATCTCGATATCGACGAAGGTGCCCGGAGGCAGTTCGGGAACCTCGTCGAAGGACAGGAACACCCGCGCGAAACGCGTCCGCTCGTCGAGTTCCGCCGAAACGCGTTCCACCGAAGCCGGCAAGACCGTAACACCCGCACGAACCGAAGCCCGTCGCCCGACTGCGGGCGATATGCGGCGCAGGTCGTCCTGGCCGACAAAACCCACGGCTTCCACCGCATCCAGCGCGAACGCCTTCCCGAACGACTGGCCCTTCGTGAGCAACTGTCCAGCCTCCGCCACCGCCTCCGTGACGCGGCCGGCGAACGGCAGCGAAAAGCGCGTGCGGGACAGTTCGAGCGCAGCCACCTTCGCCCGCGCCCGGGCCGAGGCGACCCGCGCCCTCGCCTGTTCGATCTGGGGAACGTGCGCGACGAGCGGCGGCACCGCTTCGCCGGGATGCAGGATGGCATAGTTGAGACGCGCGGCATCGCCTTCGGCCTGCTGAAGCAGAAGCGTCGACTCGGCTGACTCGACATCTGCCTGCGCCTGTTCCACCGCCAGTTCGAAATCGCTTGGGTCGATGACGAGCAGTTCCTCGCCGGCGGCAAACGATCCGCCAGCCCTCAGGTTGGGTGAAACGACCGCCACGCGGCCGGTGATCTGCGGGCTCAGCCCGACATGGTTACGCACGTTCACCGACCCGGTCGTGACGACCGTGAGCGCCCTGTTCGCCGATGTCGGCTGAATCACGCGGACCACGGGTGGCGGCGCTGACCGACCGAAGCTGGTCGATCCTTCGGCTCCCAGCACGTCCTCCTTCGAAGGGGCGCGCGAAAAGAACAGGGCCGCAAGGACCACTGCCGCCACGGCCAGTATCTGGACCGGACCGACGGCGCTACGGCGAACGCCGGGCGGTCGATCGCCAGCACCCGCTCCAGAACGACGCCGATTGAACCTGTTGCCGAGCAAAGCCATTCGTTGTCCGAACCCACAACCAGACGAAGCGGATTATCGCAACGCCCGGGCAGCGATCACACCCCAAGTGTCGACAAATCCACAGGGACTTGGTCAGATAGGCGAATCTCCTGGCGTGAAGGGTGCCAGCACGCATGACAGCCGGACCGGCAATACCCGGCGGCGGCAATGCCATCACCGTCGATTGGATACAGCAAGCGCTCCTGGCGGGGAGTGCGGTGGACGTTCCGCGAATCAGGAGCGTTGAAGTCGAGTCGATCGGAACCGGGCTTGGCCTCCTCGCCGACCTTTTCCGCTGCCACCTGACCTATGGCGATGCCGACGGCGAGTCGCAAGGCGACGCTGCGGGGTGGCCAAGACTGCCCGAGAGCGTCGTCGTGAAGCTTCCCAGTTCAGAACTGAAGAGCAGGCGCCTGTGCAAGCGTTTCTACCTGTACAAGCGCGAGTGCGACTACTACCGCAGTCTCGCACCGAACGTCCCGTTACGAACGCCGACGCTGCTCTACGGCGACTATGAACCCCGAACCGACCGGTTCGTCCTTGTCCTCGAAGACCTGCGCGCCATGGCGACCGCTGACCAGATTGTCGGTGCCAGCGCCGAGCAGGCGAAACGCGCCATCCGCGGGATTGCGAGGCTGCATGGCCACTACTGGAACAAGGTCGACCAGCCGGAACTGTCAGGTGCCCGCCGGGAACTGAGCCCCAAGTACAGGCCCCTGGTGCAGATCGTCTATCTCTCGAACCTGCTGCCAACGCTCCGCCATTTCGGTGAAGTCTTCTCGGCGGAAATGCGGCGGTTCGCCGAAGCCTACGGCCCGCGCGTGGCTGAGCACATGGGCGTCCTCGCCGCTGGCCCCCTGACGTTCTGCCACGGAGATTATCGACTCGACAACATGTTCTTCGGCGAGGGAGAGGAGTTCGCCGTCATCGACTGGCAGGTCAGTGCGATCCAGAGCTGTCTGTATGACGTCGCCTATTTTCTTGCGACCAGCGTGGCGAGCGACATCCGCCGCGAAGTCGAGCGCGACGCGCTTGGGGAGTATCACGACATCGTCCGCACCCTGGGAGCCAAGGACCTCACGTTCGAAGGCTGCTGGGAACTGTATCGCCAGAACATCGCCGGTCGCCTCATAACGGCCGTCATCACGTGCGGGGGGCTGGACCTGAACGACGAACGGAGCTACGAACTTGCCGAGATCAGCCTGCGCCGAACCCTGACAGCGATCGAGGACCTGGAGGCTTTCGAGTTGATTCCGGCCCGGCGCCGTGACCTCAGTTCCGCCACCGTCTTCTCCACCCTGTCGCGGGTCGGATACAACCTTTCGAGGGCGTTCTACCGGCCCTGAGTCCGTCGCCTGCGTTTACGCTGCGGAACTCTCCCCTGATGGATGTACCAATGGCCCCGGGGGAGGATGGCCTTCGGTGACGCCTGTTCCATGGAAGTCTTCCCGAATGATCACCAGCGCCGGAACCAGGAACAGGATGACGACGCTTGCGAACACGATGCCGGTCGCGAGGCTCACAGCCATCGGGATCAGGAACTGCGCCTGGGTGCTCGTCTCGAACAGCATCGGGGTCAGGCCGAGGGCGGTCGTGGCTGTGGTCAGGAAGACGGCGCGAAAACGCAGCCGCGCGGCGGTGACCACGCACTCGATCGCCGATGCCCCGGTTTCCCGGCGCAGCCTGTTGTAGCGGTCCACCAGCACCAGCGAGTCGTTCACCACGACGCCGGCCAGCGCCACCATACCGAAGATCGATATGAACGACAGGTCGTGGCCCAGTATGAAGTGCCCGATCAGCGCGCCCCCGGCGCCGAACGGCACCGCCGCCAGGATGATGAACGGCTGCACGTAGCTTCGAAGCTGCGAAGCCAGCAGGACGAATATCACCATCAGCGCCACGAGGGTCAGGTATCCCAGCGCACCCAGGTCGCGGGACTGTTCCATGCCAAAACCCGCCTGCGCGATCTGCAATCCCGGATAGCGACGTGCCAGCTCGGGCAGCACGTCCCGTTGAATCCTCGCATTGACGTCGGTCGGCGTCGCCAACTTGGTGTCCACCTCACCGGTGACCGTGACAACGCGCAGACCGTTGACCCGATTGATGGACGAGTAGCCTCGGGACTCGGTGACCCGCGCGACCGCCGAGAGCGGCGCTTCGGCGCCGTCCGCCAGCCGCACCCTGACGTTGAAGAAGTCCTGCGCGCTCTGCCGTTGTTCCGGGGGATACCGCACCATGACCTTCAGTTCCTGGCGTCCCCGCTGTATGCGATGCACCTCGGCGCCGAAAAAGTTGCCGCGCAGTTGCCGCGCGACATCGGCCGGGGTGAGGCCGGCGGCCTCGCCGGCGGGTGTCAGTTCGATATCGTACTGCCGCTTGCCGGGGCTGTCGGAGTCCTGGATTTCGTACATTGACGGATACCGCCGATAAGCTTCCTTGAGGTCGTCTACCGCCGCCGACAGCGTCGCGTCGTCCTGGTGGGCCAGTTCGTACTCCACGTCCGTCCCGCCGGGGCCGGCAAACTCCGCCGAAAACGTCAACCGTTCCGCGCCGGGCACGTCGCCTACTTTCGCGCGCCACAGCCGTTCCAGTTCCGTCGCCGCCAGCGTGCGCAGCGGTTCACGATGCAGTTGTACCTGCACTGCGGCGACGTGGCTCGCAACCATCATCGCCTGGGTGCCACCCGGCCCGGTGAACTCGCCTGGCCGGCCGCCCACGGTAACGCTCAATGCGCGCATCGACGTACCACCCACATCTTCGTTGACGGCGTGCGCGGCGGCGGCGATCGTTTCCGCGGCGGCGCGCGTCACGGCGAACGGCGTTCCCACCGGGAACTCGATGTCCGCCCGCATCCCGTCCGATTCCAGCGTTGGGAAGAACAGGAATCTCACCGTCCCGCTCAGCATCAGGGAAGCCGCGGCAGCGAGCAGCAGGAATCCGCCGAGGAGCGTCATGTAGCGACGACGGACCGCGCGTTCGATGACGGGCACCAGCCAGTTGTCACGAAAACGCCGAACCGCGTCGGCTACCCCTGTCTGAAATGCGTCGAGCGGCCAGCGGCTCCAGGTTCCCGGATGCGCCAGGTGCGCGGGCAGGATGAGAAACGCTTCGATGAGCGACATGGCAAGTACCGTGACCACCACCAGCGGGACCACGCCGAGAATCTGGCCGAACGTTCCCGTGACGAAGGACAGCGGCGCGAACGCCGCCATCGTCGTCAGAACGCCTACGAGCACCGGACTCTGCACCCCGCGCGTGCCCGCGATGGACGCTTCCGGCCCGACGTTGCCGGCGTCCCATTGGGAGGAAATGTTCTCCCCCACGACCACCGCATCGTCGACCACGATGCCGATCACCATGATCAGGGCGAACAGCGACACCATGTTGATGTTCACGTCGAGAAAGTCGAAGAAAAGGAACGCGCCGAGGAAAGAGATCGGCACGCCCATCGCCACCCACAGCGCAAGCCGCAGGTCCAGCATGACCACCAGGAACAGGAACACCAGCGCGAAACCGAGCAGGCCGTTGCGCACCAGCAGGCTGATGCGGTCCTTGAGGATCTCCGTCTGGTCCTCCCACACCGCTATGTCGATACCGGGAGGCGGTTGATAGCCGGCGAGCAGTTCCTTGATATCTTCCGCGATCACCAGCGCATCCTCGGCCTCGGACTTGCGAACCTGCACGAACACGCTCTGCCGGCCGTTGTACTCGTGAATGAGGTCCACGTCCGCGAAGCCGTCCCGAATCGTGGCGAGATCGCGTAGCCGGAGCACCGCTCCGTCAGGAGCCGAGCGGATAACGATGTCCTCGAATTCCTCCCCACGCTCCCGCTTGGCGTTGGTGCGCAACAGCAGGTCGCCACCCTCCGTGCGCAACTCGCCGGACGACAGGTTGAGTGACGCGCGACCCACGGCCTGGGCCACCTGTTGAATGCTCAGGTTGTGACGGCGCAGCGCCTCCTCGCGCACTTCGATGGATATCTCGTAGTCCCGGGCGCCGACCAGCGAGACCAGCGAAACGGAAGGCAGGGCAAGCAGTTGCTCTTCGAGCGCTTCGGCGCCGCGCCTCAATTCAGCTTCTGACAACTCGGAAGACACCACCATGGTCATGACGTCGCTGATGGTCTCGGCACGAACGACGCTCGGCTGTTCCGCGTCCTCCGGGGGAAAGTCGGAGATCCGCTGCACGGCCGATTCGACATCGTCGTGGACGCGCGCAGCGTCGACGAAGTCCTTGAGTTCGACGGTCACCCTGCCGACGTTCTCGGAGGCCTCCGAAAGGACGCGCTCGACGCCATCTATCCCGAATACCGCTTCCTCCACGCGCCGGGTGATGCCCTCCTCCACTTCGGAAGGCGTCGCGCCCGGATAGGTCACGCGGACCGTGATCAGCTGCGGATCGACCGTCGGAAATATCTGCGCCGTCAGCTGCGACCCGGCGAAGAACCCGCCGACGAGCATGAGCAGCATGATCAGGTTCGCCGCCACGGTGTTGTTGGCGAACCACTCGATCAAGCCGCCGTCGCGCGGCGCCGCACCCCCGACATACGCGTCACTCAAGACCCAATCCTCGCGAAGAATCCATGCTGCGCACGGCGCTGGCGGCCGTCACGCACTGTTCGAGAAAACCCATCGGCTGTCGGCCGACCGCTCAAAGGGGCGCATTATGAACAGTCTCCGGGGGCCTGTCTCATGCAGCTTATGAACCAGTATCCGTCCCGGCCAAGTCCGGCAGCGAACAGGCGTTTACGACCTCCCCGGACGCTTGCTCCACCACCGATGTGTCAACCAGCCTGAACTGCCGCCGCAATGTCGCGGGCATCGTGACGGTCTTCGGCACCCGGCGGCCGTAACGCTCGAGGATGTCGAAACGCGCCGGCGAAGCCTTGCCGTCGTCTCGGAGGACATCGTAGTCGCACCTTTCCGTACCGTCGTCGGCTACCGCATGTTCCCGCAGTACCATCGCGTAGGTCTTGCGCCCATTGTTCAGCACAGGTTCGGCATCGCACTGCGCCGTCACCCAAAAGAAGGACATGATGTCAACGCCCTCCGGCGCCGGCTGGTCGTCCTGCACCTCGCCGTCCCGCAGCTGGCGCAGCACGTCCCCGGCAACATGGATGACGCGGCTCCTGTTCTTCCGTGAGCGTTCGTGCATGCGAAACTCTTCCGGTACGGCCCGCGCCTCTTCGATACGGCCGTGGACGGCGAAACGCGCTTCCCACGGCACGACTCGGGACCAGACGTCGGTCGTCTGCATGGTTCCGCAGACGCGGTATCCACCGCCCCCGGTCTCGGCATGGATTCGGGCTTCGCCTACACGAACACCCCGAATGAACACGTCGTATTCCAGTTCAAGCGTCAGGGTGTCCGCGGGCGTCGGCGGCTCGGCGCAAAGCCATCCCGCGGAACCCAGCATCGCAGCGAGGAGGATGTGCCTCGGCCACCCCCGCAAAGTCTGTGACGCGTATGGTCGCTTCATATATATTCGGACTCCAGAAACTATGGGGGGGTTCTCATGTCGCATCGTGCAAAGGTGCTCACGACAGGGGCGATGGCTTCGCTCCTCCTGTTCCTCGGGTCAACCGGCAACGCTGACGACAGGGCCGAGTTTCAGCGCGTCTACCAAGACTATCAACAACACATCGAAGCAAAGGAAACCTCCGAGGCCCTGGACGCCGCGTCACAAGCCTACACCCTCGGTTCGAAGCTCTTCGGGAAGAAGAACATCAATACGGCGAACCTTGCCGTCAACTACGCGGTCCTGCTGAACGACTCCGGGGAGTACAGGCAGTCCGGAAGGGTCCTCCGGGGGAAGCTCTCAGTCCTCGAGGACCACTACGGCACGGATGCGATCGAACTTGTGCCGGCCCTGGTTCAGCTTGGCCGGGTGAAGTTCGACCCCCGCAGGCCCAGGGAGGCGCTCGAGCACTTCAGTCGCGCGTCCTGGCTGGCGGGCAACCACGAAAACGATCTGTATCGCGCCCAGCAGTGCTACGAAATCGCGCGGGAACTGCTGAACCGGGGAGGCATCCGCTTTGCCGAGCAATTCATCCAGAGTGCCCATGCAATCTACGAGAAGAAGTTGCAGGAAAACGACCTTCGGCTTGGACTCACATCCTTCCACATGGGCATGTGGGCCGCTGGCAGGCGCCAGTTTGAGAAGGCCGCCGAGCATTTCGATGACTCGCTGACCGCCTTCAGAACGGACGAAGCGCCGATGCGGCAGATGGAGAAGACGATCCGAATCCGTCTCGTCGAGTTGTACGAGAACATGGAACAGCCCGAACGCGCGACCGAACACTGCCTTGCCCTCGGCGAGCGGGAGCCATGGTCGGTGGCACCCGCGCCCATCTACAGCGCGAGACCGGAGTATTCCAAGGAGGCCATAGACGACAAGCTATCCGGCGAAGTGTCGCTCAAGTTCACCATCGACGAGCAGGGTTACGTACGGAATGCAACGGTCACGGAATCGTCCGAGAAAGCGCTCAACGACATTGCGATCACCATGATCCGGAAGTACCGCTACCCCCCGCGATTCGAGGGAGGCAAGCCCGTCGTGACCGACGGTGTCGCGTACGTCGCTACGCTCGCCGCCGAAGCGCCGCAGGCGGGGCCCCCGCCCCAGGCTCGGGATCGGCGAGGACGCAGGGGGGATCTTCCTCGCGCACGCGGATTCCCGGGAAGTCGCGACCCACGCCAGAACGACTATCCGGGCGGAGTCGACGACTGACAGGCCTTTCGGGGCGGTCCCGCCCTATGATTCTGCTGCCGGGGGAGACGACCCTTCACTCCCTCCGTCACTGTCGTCCTCCTCGGACGCGTCGACACCCAGGTCTTCAAGAGGCATGTCAAGCTGTTCCGCGATGTAGGACGAGATTCCGAACACACCCTCGAAACGGCTGGATGTCGCCGCGTAATCGTCATCCGGGAGGGCGAACAGCGCCAATTCGTGCGCGCCCGCGCCGTCCACCACGACAAACGCCGTGCTCGGCTCTTCAGGCAGTTCGGCATCGACGAGGTCGAGGACATTCAGTCTCCGAAGCCGGTCGACAAACGTGTTCGTTTCGTCCTGGTCGAGTTCGACGCCCTCGCTGGTCCACGCGCCGTCGGTCCAGGCCAGGGTCCACTCGGCACTTGAGGTCTTGCGGCTGACGGATTGCACTTCACCCTCGGGTTGCAGCAGCGACTTTTGCAGCCAGTCGGACTGTTTCACGCCCGCTTCGTAGTTCGAGAAACCGATGGCATACACCGGCCCGCCGTCCACGTGGCGCGCATGCACCCTGCCGAAAGTGGGCGATGTCCCGAGGTATATGTCCGCCAGCGTCTCTTCGCCGGCACCGATTGTCACGTGGCGCTGGTGCGTTTCTTCGACCACCTCGAACCGCCGCATGGCCGACTCGCTGGTCGCCACCGGCCAGCCGGGACCTGGATCCGACAGTTTCTGCAGGACGCCATCGATCTTGCCGCCGTCGGCCGGCAGCCCGTTCGACAGCGTCCACTCGCGGTCTGCGCGGGTGACCGTCACGGTGCTTTCGGCATCGGCCACGGTCATCGTGTCCGCGTTGCCGGCGTCGAAACTGAGGAACACCGGCGGCGCGTCCCCGGGACGCGCCTGCAGCCCCCACACCAGGGCGACAGCGATCAGTTGCACGAGCAGGACGCCTGCCAGGATTGCCTGCCGGTTCACGATGCCGCCCCAAGCCATGCGGTCTGCCGGCGCCGGCGCCGCGCTCGCCATGCAACATGGAGGACAAATGCGCCGAACACGGCCAATACGGCGACGGCATAGTTGGCATATTCCCAGACCCGCTGCGCGTTCTCGTCAATCGGGGCCAGGGTGCGGTTGAAATGGCCACGGCCGCGGATCGACAGGAGGGCCTGGTCCTCCACGGCCCAGTCCACGAGATTGGCGATGAACTGGACGGAGTTCGCATACCGCGTGCCATCGGGTGAACCGATCATGGCCAGCGTCTGGTCCGCAAGGAACGAACTGGATCCGATGACGACGAGCCTGGCTGACTCCGGCGACCGCCCGATCACGCTCGTCACGGCACCGATCTCGTCTTCGGTATCGGCGCCCGCTTCTCCTTCCCCGCCGTCGCCTGCCGCCGCCTCGTCTTCGTCGGCCGGATCTTCGGCAAGCAGCGGCGATTCCTCGAAGAACGAGTCGAAACGTCCCTCGATCATTCCCGCCAACGTCACGACTCCGACGTCGCCGGTCGGGACGAACGGTGTTTCGGCGTTCTCTCCCACGCTTGGCATCACGTCCGTCGACGTGGAACGCCATGCCCCGGTTGAACTCTCGAGCAGCGCCGTCACCGTGCGGTCCGCGTTCGCTTCTTCGTCGATATCGACCGGGGACCCCCAGGCGAATGTCAACTGCGGCAGTTCCGACGTGGGCATGAAGTCCTGGTTGAGGCCCCCGTCTCGGACGTCCACGAAGTACGGATAGTCGAGCATGACGAGGTCCGGGAAGCTGAAACCGCCCACCTGTCGTGTGACCGGCACCGGGAAAGCCGAGTTTGCAGCATCCATGACGAAGGACTTGTCGATCGCGATGCCGTGGTGCGCGAGCCAGTCATCCAGCCCGCTATTCCTGGCCATCGCCGTGAGCGATTGCCGGGAGAGAAGCACTTCGAACGCGCCGACCGCAACGACTACCGTGCCCCCTCGCATGAGGAACTGGTCGATCGCGAAGACTTCCTTCTCGCCAAGCGCGCCAGGATCGACCACCAGCAGCACGCCCGCGCCCGCCCCCACGTCGCCGTCGTCGAGGCTCTCTGTCGCGATGTCGAAGTCCACCGCCAGGAAACTGCGCAGGTTTTCGAACTGATCCCCCGGCGGGGCCGGCATCTGCTGCTGCATGTAGGGATTCGGTGCAGGCGGCAGGTGCACAGCCACCTTCTTCAGCACGCCCTCCGCATACCGCTTCAGTCCCTCGAGGAGGCCACGCCTCAGGCCGTCGGCATCGAGCGATTCCGGGATGGGTACCTGCACCACCGTCTCGCCATCGGAAAGCGTCAGGTAGTAGTAAAACGTATTGAGATCAAACAGGCTCGCCGCCATGGGCGTAAACCCGTACCGCTCCTCGATCTCCGACGCGAGCGCGCCATCGCCGGCATCCGGGTCGTGTATCGAGGACGTGAACTTTCCGTCCGACTCGGCGATCAACTCGTCGAGCACGACATCCAGCTCGCCCTTGAGGTCCACGAGCGCAGCCGGCAGCCGCTCGTTACGGGAGATGTATCCGGTAAACGCGACGGGTTCGCTGATGGCGTCGAACACGTCGCCACCTCCCCTGAAACCGTACAGCACCTTCTTGATGGCCCGCGTGAGGTCGTATTCGGGGTTGCGCAACCGGACGTCGAGGTCCGATTCGCCGGTCACCTTGACTTCGATCAGGTCGCGAAAGTCGAGCACTTCGTACTCGTCCCCGTACTGGACCAGGACGTCGAAGTAGGAACTCACGAGACTCGACTGGTAACGGTCCGCAACCTGGAACGGCACCGGCCGGATGCCGTACTTCGAGTTCGCCTCGTCCTCCACATCCGGCGCGGTAGCGGGATCAACCAGTTCGAGACGCAGGCGACCCTCCGCCGCGACTTCGTATTCCGTCAGCAGGTCGCGCATCTCCGGCACGAGGGGCGCCAGCAGGGGATGCGTCTTGTTGCTGAAATATCCCCGCACCAGCAAGGGTTCCTGAAGCTGCGAAAGGTAGGAACGGGTGGCGTCGGAAATCGAAAACTGCCTGCCCTCGGTGACATCCCATCGTAGCGCCCCGAAACCCGCGAGCCAGAAGTTGGCGGCGATGAGGTTGAGAGCAACCAGCGCAGTCAGCCGCTGGGCGTTACGGTGCCGCCCTTCCGGGCCGTCGTCAGCCCAGCCGTGGCTTTCGATGGCGTAGACATTCAGCGCCAGGAAGACCCCGACGATCGACACGTAGTAGTAGAGGTCGCCCAGGTCGAGAACCCCCCGCGTTATGGACTCGAAGCGCGATCCCGCCCCGAGTGCGCGCAGGACATCTCCGACTTCGTTGTCAAACAGCTCCGCGATAAACGGGCTTCCCACGAGGTAGAACGCGCCGCAGGAGAACGTGGCGAGGATCAGCGCGACAATCTGGTTGTCGGTCTTCGCGCTGACAAAGAGGCCGATGGAGAGGTAAGCCGCGCCGAGCAGGAGTGCCGCAACATAGCCGGCGAAAACCGGGCCCCAGTCCAGGTCTCCGAGGAACGCGACCGTGATGGCCAGCGGCAGGGTCAGCGCCAGGGCCACCGCCAGCAGCGCCCAGCAGGCGAGGAACTTGCCGGCGGCGAACTGCCAGGCGCTCGCCGGCACGGTGACCACGAACTCGAGCGTGCCGATGCGGCGCTCTTCGCTCCACATGCGCATCGTCAGCGCGGCGGCCAGGAACACGAGCAGGATCGGCAACCATTCGAACATCGGGCGTACGTCCGCGATGTTGCGTGCGAAAAATGCCTCGCCCCAGAAGAACACGAACAGCGTTACGCCCAGGTACGCGAGCAGGAACAGGTACCCGATGGGCGAACCGAAGAAGAGCGCCAGTTCCTTGCGGACGATCGCGCCCACCGTATCCCACGGCCAGCGTGCCAGGCTCTTTCCATCCACGTCGTTATCAGACATCGGTGCCACTCACACGGCGGAACACGGTCTCCAGGTCGCGTTTCTCCCGTTGCAGCGCATGAAACGCGATCCCCGACCGGACCAGGCGTGCCGCAACTTCAGCGGAGAGGTCGTCGCCTGGCGTGCGGTCGAAGGTGAGGAACCAGCCGCCGTCCGCCGTATCGAGGTCGACCCGCTCGCCAACCGCTTCCGCCAGGGCCTCGCGGTCGGCGTCCGTACCCACGTACAGGCGTTCGCTTCGCTGCAGGTCGGCAAGTTTCTCGTCCAGTGCGAGTTCCCCTGCCCGGAGAATCATCACCCGGTCACACACGGCATCCACTTCCTGCATGATGTGGGTAGAAAGGATCACCGTGGCGGACTCCGCCAGGCGGCGGATCAGGTCCCGCATCTCCTGCGTCTGCGCCGGATCGAGGCCGCTGGTAGGTTCGTCCAGGATCAGGAACCGGGGTGCGTGCAGAATCGCCTGTGCCACGCCGACACGCTGCTTGAAACCCCTGGACAAGGTGTCGATAACGGCAAGCGCGTGTTGGTTCAGGCCCGTCGCCTCCACTACCCGGCTAACGGCAGAAGAACGCTCAGACGCGGGCACGCCCCGAACCGTGGCCGCGAACTCAAGGTAGTCGACCACGGTCATTTCCGAATACAGCGGCACCGTTTCCGGCAGGTAGCCCACCTTGCGCTGGACCTCCGCTGCATGTTCGGTCACATCCTGCCCGTCTATTTCCGCCGATCCCGAACTCGGTTCGAGGAAACCCGTCAACAGCTTCATGACCGTCGTCTTGCCGGCGCCGTTGTGCCCGAGCAGACCGACGATTTCACCCTGTCCTATGGTGAAACTCACCGAATCCGCCGCCACGTTTTCGCCGAAGCGCCGCGTCAGCTCCCGTGCCTCAATCACCCCTCGATTCTTCCCGCCTGGTAGAAGCGGCGCATATTCTTAGAAGGTTGCCCGCGAATTTCAACCCGAGATTGGCTACTTGCCGACACCGCCCTTCGCGCGGCCACCGCGGAACTGGCGCCAGACTTCGCCGGCGGAGCCGCGGTTTTGCCGTAGTACCATCCAAAAACCCAACCCAAGGGATCACGAGAGTGCGGGACGTAGCAGGAAAGGTCGCATTCGTTACCGGCGGCGCCAGCGGGATCGGGCTGGCGATGGTGCGGTCGTTTTGCGCCGCCGGCATGAAGGTTGCGATCGCGGACATCGAAAAGCGGGCGCTCGATGCGGCCGTAGCGTCCTTCGCGCACAGCAACGCCCACGTGATCGGGTTGCGCGTGGATGTCACCGACCGGGACGCAATGGCCCACGCCGCCGACGAGACGGAGCGCGCCTTCGGCAAGGTACACGTGGTCTGCAACAATGCCGGCGTCGGTATCGCCGGGCCCATCGAGGAAGTGTCCTACGACGATTGGGACTGGGTCATGGGCGTCAACCTGCACGGCGTGATAAACGGCGTGCAGACCTTCGTCCCGCGCATCGTCGCGCACGGCGAAGGCGGCCACATCGTGAACACGGCCTCCCTTGCGGGACACGTAGCGGTACCGGGCCTTTCCGTCTACAACACCACCAAGTTTGCCGTCGTCGGACTGTCCGAGACGATGCGGGCCGAACTTGCATCGCGAAATATCGGCGTATCCGTGCTCTGTCCCGGCTTCGTCGACACCAACATCTTTACCTCGGAGCGCAACCGCCCGGATGCGCTCCGGGCGCAGCCGGGTTCCGATCCTCAGCCGATGAATCTCGAAGCCTACGCGAAGTTCCTCGACGGCATGCTCGACCCATCCATCGTGGGGGACATGGCGCTCCACGCGATCCAGCAGGACGAAGCGTACATATTCACGCATCCCGACATCGCCGCTGGCGCATCCGGCCGACTGGAAAGCATCCAGGCCTCGGTCGCGCGCTGGCGACAGTACCTTGAAGAGCGGGGATTTCCCGAGTAGCTCGCGGCTCGATCTGGAGTCGGTCGACGAATCGCCCGTTGGGACCGCTCAGCGCGACGCTACCGCCCCGTCGGCTCGATGCTCCTGCCCGGCCTCAGCGCCCGGACCACCCGTGACCCCATGCTGATCAGCGCCACGAGCGTGCTTTTCGGGAGGGTCAGCATCTGCCCGTACCAGTTGTTCATCGTGTCGATGAACGCCATCATGTCCGCGAGGCGCGTCATGGCGACACCACTCACGTCGGGATCGGCCTCGGCTTCGGCGATGCACTCCTTGAGGGCCAGGCGGACCGGGTCTATTTCACGCGCCTTGCGGCCCTCGGCGATGCGCGTGACGATCTCCCACAGATCCGTCTCCGCCTCGAAATAGTCACGCCGGTCCGCGCGAACGGAAACGCGGCGCACCAGCTTCCAGCCGACCAGTTCGCGCAGGGAGTTGCTGACGTTCGATCGCGCGATACCAAGCTGGCGCGAAATCTCTTCCGCCGTCAGCGCGTGCTCCGACAGGTAAAGCAATGCGTGAATCTGGGCGATCGAACGATTGATGCCCCAGTGCGTCCCCATGTCGCCCCAGCGCAGGATGAAATTCTCCACCGCCACCGGCAAACGAGTTTCAGGTGTTTCGGGCATATCAGAAATATCTGATGCAAAAGACACGAAGTCAAACGGGTCCCGAACGGGTCCGAACGGGCCGGAGCCTCCCTTCACGTATCATGCCGTTCGCAAGGCAGCGGGTAGCAATTCCATGAGAATGAGCGAGACGACTCCGGTCGTAGTGGGTGTTGCCCAGGTCGAGCAGTACGTCGACGACCCGGCGGCGGTAGAGGAGCCCCTGGACCTGATGATCCGGGCAACACGAGCCGCGGCCCTTGATGCCGGCGCCCCCGCGCTCCTGACGGGAGCCAGCGCGGTGCGCGTGATTCGCGGCATGTGGCCTTACGAGAACCCTGCCCGGGCGGTCGCCGAAGCCATCGGCAATCCCGGTGCCGAGACCGGTGTTTCGTTCTGGGGCGGCACCGTCGTCCACCACCTGCTCCGCACGTCAGCACTCGAAATACAGTCCGGTACGCAACGGATCGTCATTCTTACCGGGGCCGAGTGCGGCGACACCCAGGCAAAGGCGCGCCGCGCCGGCGTGGAGCTCCAATGGCGGGAAGCGCCGGGGTCACCCGACCGGACCATCGGTACCGAGTTACGGATGCGCCACCGCGCCGAGGCATCGCGCGGGATCGTGAACCCGGTGCAGATGTACCCCATCTTCGAGAACGCGATCCGGCACGCGCGGGGCGAAGGGCTCGACGCCCACCTCGAACGCATTTCCCGCCTGTGGGCTGGCTTCAGCCTTGTCGCGGCGGAAAACCCGCACGCCTGGATGCGCGAGCCGAAAGGCGCGGTCGAGATCCGCACTCCGGGCCCGGACAATCGACCCGTCTCCGTTCCCTATCCCAAGCTCATGAATTCCAATGAGAAAGTTGACCAGGGGGCGGCTTTGATCCTCACTTCCACCGAGGTGGCGCGACGCCTCGGCATTCCCCCCTCGAAGTGGATCTTCCCCTGGGTATCCACCGAAGCGCACGATACCCATGCCGTGTCGCATCGCGACAACCTTCATACCTCACCGGGACTGCGCATCGCCGGCAACCGCTGTATCGAGATGGCCGGCCTCGATGTCGACGACATCCAGCACATGGATATCTATAGCTGTTTCCCGTCCGCCGTCCAGGTGGCCACAGCGGAACTCGGCATCGACGAGGAGCGGCCGCTGACGGTGACCGGCGGCATGGCGTTCGCAGGCGGCCCGCTGAACAACTACGCGATGCACGGCATCGCCCGCATGACCGAGGTGCTGCGCGGCACCCCGGGCGAGGTCGGCCTCGTAACCGGCAATGGCGGATTCCTGACCAAGCACGCGTTCTGCCTGTTCGCCTCGGAGCGGCCTGCGCGGGCATTCCGCCACGAAACGCCGCAGGACCGGGTGGACGCCATGCCGACGCGCGAACTCGCGGAGTCGGCCGCAGGTCCGGTGGAGATCGAATCGTATACCGTCATGTTCGGGCGCGGTGGGCCCGATATCGGCCTGGCCGCCTGCAGGCTCCCCGATGGCCGAAGGGCCTGGGCAAACACCAGGGACGCCGAGGTACTCGGGGCAATGGTCACGGAAGAGTTCTGCGGCCGCCAGGCGCGCATCGACACGGGCGGCACCGTCATCTTCTGATGTCCGCACCGGCCAAAAGCAGCGCGGGGTTGCACCTGCGCCTGCTCGCCATGCTCTACGACGCCCTCGTCGTACTCGCCATGTGGGTCCTGACCCTCGTCGTCCTGGTGGCGGCGACGGGCGCCGCGGTCACGGGCTTCTGGGTCCAGGTTCTGCTCCTGGCGGAAGCGTACGCCTTCTTTCTTTTCTTCTGGGTGCGGCGTGGCCAGACCTTGGGCATGCTGGCCTGGCGCCTGCGCGTGTCGGACGGCAACGCACCCATCGGCCTGCGGCAGGCGCACCTCAGGATCGCCGGAGGAATCCTGAGCCTTGCCTGCCTCGGTCTCGGCCACATCTGGATGCTGTTCGACCGCCAGGGCCGGACATGGCCCGACATCCTATCGGCCAGCAGCATCGAACGCACCGGCGCGAAGCGGTAACATAGGCGTTCGAGACGCGGACAATCGGCAGGGGTCGGGACATGCGAATCGCGGTTTTGGGGGGAGACGGGTTCATCGGGTGGCCAGCGACGCTGCACCTCTCGAATCTCGGCTTCGAGGTGTTCATCGCCGACAACCTGAGCCGGCGGTGGATCGATACGGAACTGGGCGTGCAGTCGTTGACGCCGATGGACTCCATCCAGGAGCGCCGGCGCGTCTGGCGGGAAGTCACCGGGCACGACATCGGCTTCGAACGCATCGATGTCGCCACCGACTACTCGGGCCTGAAGAACTGGCTCGCCGAGGTGCGTCCCGACGCCATCGTGCACCTGGCGAAGCAGCGCGCGGCCCCCTATTCAATGAAGAGCGACCGGCACAAGAACTACACGGTCTCGAACAACGTCAACGCCACCCACCAGGTGCTTAACGCGCTCGTCGAACTCTCCCTCGACGCGCACCTGGTTCACATCGGCACCATGGGCGTGTACGGCTACGCGAACGTCGGCGCGACGATTCCCGAAGGCTATCTTCCCGTCGACATCCGTCTCGATGACGGCAGCACCGCTCCCCTGGAGATCCTCTATCCGGCCAATCCAGGCAGCATCTACCACATGACCAAGTGCCTGGATCAGCTCATGTTCCAGTTCTACGCAAAGAACGACGGGCTGCGCATCACCGACCTGCACCAGGGGATCGTCTGGGGTACCCACACCGACCAGACCCGGCGCCACGTGCAACTCATCAACCGTTTCGACTATGACGGCGACTACGGGACCGTGCTCAACCGCTTCCTGATCCAGGCCGCCATTGGTTACCCGTTGACGGTGCACGGTACCGGCGGCCAGACGCGGGCGTTCATTCACATCCAGGACTGCGTGCGCTGCATAGAACTCGCGCTCAGGAATCCGCCAGAGCGCGGCGCGCGTACACAGATTTTCAACCAGATGACCGAAACCCATCGTCTGCGCGACCTCGCTCGCATGATCCAGGACCTGACCGGCGCTGAAATCGCGTGGTTGCCGAACCCCAGGAACGAGGCGGCGGAAAACGAACTCGTCGTCAGCAACGAACACCTGCTCGATCTTGGCCTGCAACCGACAACGCTGAGAGAAGGGCTGCTGGAAGAGCTCGTCGATGTGGCGAAGAAGTACGCGCACCGGATCGACCGCAGCCGGATCCTCAGCACGGCCGCATGGACCAAGGAACGGGCCGAGCACCTCGCCAGCACCAATGGCGACACGATCGACTAGTCCGGGAACCTCCCGATTCATCCGTAGCTGCGGATCCTTTGAGCCAGGACACCGGCCGTGTTCGCCTATGCGACCCTGGTGACCAACGCGGACTACGCGCTGGGTGCGACGGCCCTGGCGCGTTCGCTGAAGCGCGTCTCGGCCGCCTGCCCCCTGCTCGTGATGGCGAAGCCCGGAACGCCCGGACTCGACGAACTCGAAGCCGAAGGCTGCATCGTCCGGGAAACCGGGAAGCCGGCGATGTCAACGGCCTTCCAGGCGCGCCACAGCCGCGCGTCGCAGCATGCCAGGAGCCCGTTCACCAAGGGCGAAAAGCCCGCATTCCACGATCCCATCGACAACTTCATGAAGCTCGAACTCTGGCGCCTCACCGAGTACGAGCGGATCGTCTTCATCGACGCCGACGCCATCGCCGTGCGCAACATCGACAAGCTCTTCGGCTACCCCGAATTCTCGGCCGCTCCCAACCTCTACGAGTCCCTTGCGGACATGCACCGGATGAACTCCGGGGTTTTCGTCGCCCAGCCCAGTGAGAACACCTACGAGAGAATGCTCGAACGGCTGGACACCCCCGACGTGTTCTGGCGGCGCACCGATCAGACCTTCCTCGAGTCGTACTACCCCGACTGGCATGGACTGCCCTACACCTACAACGTATTGCAGTACATCTTCTTCAATCAGCCTGATCTCTGGCATTGGCCGAGCGTCAAGGTGGTTCACTACCAGTACGAGAAGCCCTGGCAGAGAGATCATCCCAAGCGCGACCTGCTCGCACCGCTGATCGACCTGTGGTACCGGGTGCTCGAGGGTCGGCCGATTCCGGAAGACATTCGCGCGCCCGAGCAGTGATGAGAGTCGCGCTGACAGGCGCCACCGGGATTGTCGGCCGCTTCATCGCCGCCCGCCTCGCCGCCGAAGGCTGCGGCATCGTGGCGCTGGCCCGTCCCGAAAGCGACCGAACCGGTTTCGACTTCCCGGTAACCTGGATCGAGGGCAACCTGAACACCGAGGCGGCGCTGGACACGCTGGTGGAAGGCGCCGACGCGCTCGTGCACTCCGCCTACGATCACTTGCCCGGTCACTATCGCGGCGGCGAGGGCAACGATGTCGAAGGTTATTGGCATACCAACCTGTTGGGCAGCCTGCGCCTGGTGCACGCCGCGAAGACCAACAACGTCGGCCGCGTCGTCGTCCTGTCCAGCCGGGCGGTCTTCGGTGGCCCGGTCAGCACGCGCGTCGGCGACAGGCATCCGACGTCTCCCGACACGCACTACGGCGCGCTCAAGGTTGCCCTGGAAGCCCTGGCCACCGTATATCCCGGAACGACCTGCATCAGGCCCACGGGGGTCTACGGGATCACGCATCCAGTTGACCGCAGCAAGTGGTTCGACATGGCGCGGGCGGTGACATCCGGACGGCCTGTATCCGTGGCGCGTACTTCAACCGAAGTCCACGGCGACGACATGGCGGCCGCGGTCTGGCTCCTGCTCAACGCGCCCGAAGAGGATGTCTCGGGCCGAGCCTTCAACTGTTCCGACCTCGTCCTCGGCACCCGCGAGATCGCCCAGCGGATGTACGCCGCGCAGGGCGTGGCGGCCGGATCCCTCCCGTTGCCGAGGGAGATGCCACCACCGGACTACATCATGCGCTGCGACGGACTCCGGTCCCTCGGCTGGCGTCCCGGCGGGCGGCGGCGCCTCAACGCGACCATTCGAGCCCTGCTTGACGCCGCTCAACGCCTTGACTGAATCGTCGGATCAACGGACGGATCCGAACTGTCCGGTCAGATCGACTTTCGGGACCGAAGTGCCAGGCGATAGCCAGGGCGAACCTGCGCCCGGATGGCCACTACAGGAAGTTGTATCCGATATCCCGACAAGCCCCACGAATGGGATCGACAAGCAGCGCGTCCGTTAGCGCTCGATGCAAGGCTGGTGTCGAGGGGAACGGCGGAGATTGCGACACACGTTCGTAGAGGGTCGTCACCGGACGATTGGTGAGAGATGAGGGATAGTAGATGCCCTCAATGTTCCCATAGCAGGCGTAGAAGGCGCGCGACCAGTTCTGGGCGTATGTCTTTGGGCCACTGATGAGTTTCATCGATCCGCCAGCCTGAACACAGAACGTCCCGGACAGATCCAGCAACCGAACTTCTCGAGTTAGGGCGAAGGACACGAGCCATGGCTGGTGCCGTTCTCGGTCGACCATTCGACCGACCTGAAACACCTCGGCCAATGCAGTGGGGATATCGCTGGCGAGATAGATGATTCCGCGCGCTTGATCGAACGGTCGGCCCGACCTGTCCCGCTTGTGATGATCGAATCGCGCATCCGCCGGACCGAAGTGTCGGAGCGACTTCCATGTGCAGGCGTACGGGCCGCCTCGAAAGTAGATGCGGTGAAGGATCGTCCCTGCCGGAACAAGGAAGACAGGTGGCGTCAGTCGTTGGAGGATTCGTCGATCGGGCGAGTGAGGCAGCTTCGCCCCGCGGCTCGGAGAAACGCTCATGTCGATACAAGCATACGGCGCGCGCCTCACCTGGTATGCGGGCTACTTTCGCAACCTCGTGCAGGTTATTGGCGCGAATGCGCTACAGATCAGCGGTAATCGGCAGCAGCCTGTCCAGTTCGTACCCGGCATTGAGCCAATCGAGCGGCGATACGATCCGGTCCGTGTCCCCCTCCAGGAAAAGGTCAGGATTGGGCATGTGATACCAGTTGTAGACAGCCACCGGATGCGCGCTTGGATCGAGGACCCTGTTGACCCGCATGATGTTTGGCACGAGACCCATGTTGGTGAACTGAAAATCTGGAATGTGGCGCATTCCGTCCAGCAGGAAGCTGTAGAGCGACCGATTCACGACCATCTGTCGAATACGGCTCTGGGCCACGCCCAATCGTTCGCTTGCTCTCCTGCTCGAGAGGCTGCGAACAACAATTGCTGCGTACTTGACCACTGTGTCGGCCATCGGGTCTGGACCGGTTGCCCGATCAAGGCGCAGGCCGCCTTCCAGCAATACGCGTTGTTCCCCTTTCGTCAACCCGCTTGTAGCAGGTTCATATGCGGTCGGGACCATGCTCCCCAGCACGGCTTTCAGAGCTTCGTTCAAGGCTTCCGGCGTATCTTCCAAACCTCGGCTCTTCATGAACTCCATCGCCGACCGCTCTGCCATCCAACTCATCTCCTCACGCTCTGTAGCGGCGTTAACATGCGTTAGTATATCGCTGCAGGAACCACCTTCAAGCTCGGCGTTGATACGCATGCTCACCCATACACCGTTTCCGGTGGCACGTTGTTTTCCGACGAATCGCCTGGCGGAACTCGAGGCGGAAAAGTGACGAAATACCCTAACCACGTTCTGACGTTTGCCGTCCGCTTTGGCGCTTCACGAGAGAAATCCGCGCTTCCTCGGAGACAGTGCTTCCGAATGTGTCTGAACCGGCTCAAATATTGTCGAGAATATTGCTCGAATTTACGTGCGAAAACGTTTCACGGGGTGTAATGTTCGCCGCAACCGTGCTGTGGCGCCATGAAGTTTGGCTGAAGCCGAGTTCAAGAGGAAAGACACGACGGTAACAATTCGAACATTGCGTTAACGTCGCCCGGCCAAACATGCCGGCGACCCACGTCGCCCCACACAATGGGAGCGCCAAGGAGGGAAAACAATGGACGCAACCGAAAGCAAGCAAACACCATGGATGCAGAACCTTGTCCGCCTGGTTCTGTCGGGTTGCCTGATCGCCTTTTCGCCGCAGGTTCTTGCGCAGGAAGACGAAGCCGACGAAGCGGCCCAAGAGGAAGAGGCGCCCGCCGCCGAAGTTGAAGAAGCGGTTGTCGCGGAAGACGAAGAACCCGTAGCCGACGAACTCGTCGTCGTCACCGGCTCGCGGCTGAAGCGGGACACTTACTCCAGCATCGCGCCGCTACAGATCATCACGGCAGAAACTTCGCGGGAAGCCGGCCTGCTGGACGCCGGCGACATCCTGCGCGAATCCACCGCGACGACCGGCAACCAGGTCGACCTCACCTTCCAGGGCTACGTGCTCGACAACGGTCCGGGCGCCACCGAAGTCAGTCTTCGCGGTCTTGGCGGAAACCGCACACTCATACTGATCAACGGCCGCCGGATGGCTCCATCCGGCGTCGAGGGCGCACCCGTCAGCCCCGACGTCGGCCTCGTTCCGGGCTCCCTCATCGGGCAATTCGACCTGTTGCTCGACGGCGCATCGTCGGTCTACGGTTCCGATGCCATCGGAGGCGTAGCGAACCTGATCCTGCGCAAGGACTTCGACGGCTTCGAGTTCAACTATTCCCCGGTAGTGCCCAAGCACGAACCCGGCTTCGAGCAGGAGACCACCCTGACCTGGGGCAAGAACTTCGACCGCGGCTTTGTCGGCGCGGCCGTCGAACTGATGGAACTGGAGCCCATAACACTCGCGGATCGTCCATGGACCGCCGGCTGCAATCGCCACGAAGAGATCGACCAGACCGGGCAGCGACGCCACCAGGATGTTTACTGGCAGCAGGTTTACGGCATGGAATGGGACGATTGCGCGCTAGGTTCACTTGCCCGGCGGGTGTTCGTCCCCGGAACCCGATACGGCAGCATCTACTACACGCCGGGTTACAGCAACGGCGGCTGGGGCAACTTTTCGGAATCGAACATCTTCGTTATCCGCGGGATCGACGGGGACGGCGACGGAAGGACGGACTTCAGCTTCCGCGACTACGACCTCAACGGCAGGGAACAGTTCGCCCACCTGCGCCCGGATCTTTCGCGAATCTCCGCCATGGCATACGGCGAGTACACGCTTGAGGGCGACATGAACCTCACGCCGTTTTTCGAAGTCCTCTGGACCAAGCGCGACTTCTTCAGCGACGCCGGTGCATTCCAGCTGTTTCCCGACGTCCCCGCGAACAACCCGTTCAATCTGTGCAATCCTGCAGCCGAGAACGGTGTCGATTGCGGTCTGGCCTGGAACGCGCTCCTGAACAATCCCCACTTTGGCAGGCAATTCGCTGCCGCCTATGGCGTTCCGCCCCAGGCCTTCGGCTTCCTGTACAGTCCGCCCCTCGGTCCCATACCCACGGTACCGATCGTGTCCGTGCGTGGAGACCGAACCCAGTCCTTTGTCGACATAACCCAGCTTCGTATGGTGGGAGGCGTAACGGGCGACCTGCCATGGCTCGATTTCGCCGGTTTCAGCAACTGGACGTTCGACTTTGGCCTAGTACACACGACATCGGACGGGGCATCGAGGCGCCCTGGCATTCGCGAGGACAAACTCAACTACGCCCTCGGTGTCTACTCCACCACTCATACGCCGTGCGAGAACGATACCGGCGAATCCCTCGCTTCGGACGTCGCGCCGGGCTGCGTACCCGTCAACATGTTCGCGCCGTCCCTGTACCCGGAGAGCGTCGTCGGCCGCTTCGGGACCTCGGGCGAGCATGACTACGTCTTCGACGACCGCGATTTCGATACGGTCTACAACCAGACGCTGCTTTCCTTCTACATGACCGGCAACGTGTTCCAGCTTCCCTCGGACTGGATCGTGGGGGGCATCGGTTTCGAGTACCGAATCGACGACCTCGAATCGATACCGGATCACGTCGCCCGCGACGGGCTATTCATCAGCTACTTCGCCGATGGCGGCGCCATAGGCGACAAGTACACCCGAGAGTTCTTCGGCGAACTGGAGATCCCCGTGATCGCGGGGCAGCCCGCCGCCGAGGAACTGGTGTTCAACATCTCGGCGCGATACACCGACGACGAGTTCTACGGCGGCGCCTGGACCCACTCCTACAAGATGGCGTACCGCCCGATCAACTCGCTGCTGCTCCGCGCCACGACCGGCACCTCCTACCGCGCGCCGAACCTGCGGGAACTATTCATCGTGCCGCAGACCGGGTTTCTCAGCGTGAGCGATCCGTGCCTGATCCCCGGACGCGCCCTCGACGAACTGACCGGGGCATACGTTCCCGAGAACGACAACCGCGAGCAGACCGTGCTCGACAACTGCCGCGCGAACGGCGTCGATCCGACCGTCGCCCACAATAACGGATTCAATGTCTACAGCGTGGAAGTCGGGGCGGGCGGGACGACGGGCCTGGGCGAGGAACGGTCGGAGTCCCTGTCCGCCGGTTTCGCATTCGAACAGCCGTTTACCAACGCCTTCGACCTGTCCATCGGCATGAACTACTACGAGATCGACGTCACCGATTCGATCATCGAGCCTTCGCCCGGGTATATCGTCTTCGACTGCTACTTCTCGCCCAGCGGCGTCAGCGCGTTCTGCCCCCGGATCCAGCGCGAAGCGGATCCGGCTCGGCCGTTGATCGACTACGTCGACCGGAGCTTCATCAACCGCGACAGCGAAATCCATCGCGGCGTGGACCTGAACGTCGCCTTCGAGGACACCGTGACTGTCTTCGACCGGGCCATCGACCTCACGATCGACCTCACCATGCACCGCCAGATCGAGGCCTCCGACCTCTTCACCAACGACCAGGGCATCGAGGACTTCGACGACGACTACGACGAGTGGGGCTATCCGGAACTGCAAGGGCAACTTGCAGTCCGGGCGGACTACGGCAAGTGGCGCTTCGCCTGGAGCACGTTCTATGTCGGCAGCGTCCACCAGGACCCCGACGGGCTCGACGACTGGGACGAGGGAATCACCGGAGGATCCGACACCTGCTACGGTCCGCCGGACGATGTCCTGTGCCGGGACGTGGGCTTCGCCGAGGAGTACTACCTGCACAGCGTCTCCGTGGGCCGCCTCGGCGACCAGTGGCAGATCCGCGGCGGCATCCGCAACCTGTTCGACGAGGCGCCGCCGGTGGTGGACGGAACCGAGGTCCTCTCCACCAACAACTCGCCCATCGGCTACGGGTACGACTACCGCGGCAAGCGGTACTTCCTGACAGTCCGGTACCTGATCGGCGGGTTCGGTGCCATGTAAGACAGCACTGGAGCGGGAGGACACCATGATCGAACGGAAGCGCGCGGCCGGCTTGCGTAGCACGCTTGCGGTCGCGCTATGCCTCGCGAGCCTGGCGGTTGGCGCGACCGAGACGCCACCCGAGCCTTATCCGCTCGAATACTGGGCGCAGCGCGCCACCGTCAGCAACGTCGAGTTGTCCAGGGACGGCACCTACATGGGCGTGATGCGGATCCCGACGCGCGGTGCGAACCCGATCATCGAGGTCTACGAAACCGCCGATCTCACCAGGGAGCCATTCCGGCTGGATGCGGATCCCATGGAGATACTCCAGTACGACTGGGTCAGCGATGAGGCGCTGGTGTTCGTATTGCGGCAGAGGGTCCGCGACCAGATCGACGGCTTTAACCAGGGCGTGTACGAGTTCAAGGTCGCGTTGCTGGACGTAGCGAAGAAAAAGACCACCGAGCTGGGCAATCGCAACCTGAACGTAGCCCACCGCCTTCCCGATCAGCCGAACAAGATCATCGTCGAGTACTTTTCGACCAACGACCAGGGCCCGGGCGCCAAGATCAAGGAAGGGTTCCGGTCTGTGTCCTACCACGTCATGGACCTGAAAACCGGAAAGACACGCCTCCTGATCCGATCTCGGCCCGGACTCGGTCGGATCTTCTTCGATGCCGAGGGCAATCCCCGCTTCGGCGGCGGTTTCGACCGCAAGACGCAGAACTACGTCTGGTACACCCGACGCCCCGGCGCCTCGGGCTGGGAGGAGGTGCACCGCCAGCACGAGGACGTGTTCGGGTTCTTCTTCATCGATGGCGTCGACGACATGAAGCCCGACAGCCTCCTCGTGCACACGATGAACGGCGAGGATACTTACGGCCTGTGGTCGCTCGATCTCAACACCAAGGCGATGGAACCCATCTACCGTCGCTCGGACGTGGATGTCGTCGGCGTTCGCACGCACAGCAACCCGTGGACCCACCTTGGGAAGGTCGTGGGCGTCGTTTACTTCAAGGACAGATATCACGTCGAGTACTTCGACGAGGTGGAGAAAGCGACCTACGCCCAACTGGAAAGCATCATCCCCTACGCACACCACGTTCGGATTCTGAGCCGCTCCCGGGATGGCAAGACCATGATCGTGAACAACGTGGGGCCGAGAGACCCGGGCAGCTACTACCTGCTGAAAGACGGCAAGCTGCAGTTCATCGAGAGCAGGAGTCCGAAGCTCCGCAGCGAGAACCTGGCCGATCTCAGGCGGATTGAGTACAAGTCGCGGGACGGCCTGACGGTCACGGGGTTCATCACCGTCCCGCACGGTAAACCGCCGTTTCCGCTGGTGGTTATGCCGCATGGCGGTCCCTTCATACACGAGACCATCCTCTACGACGAGTGGGCACAATTGCTGGCCAATAACGGGTATCTCGTGTTGCAGCCGCAATACCGCGGCTCCCGAGGCTACGGCATGAAGTTCTACTCCGCCGCGTTCGAGGAAGGTGGTGCCGGTGGCTACGCGATGCAGGACGACAAGGACGACGGCGCCCTTTATCTGGTCGAGGAGGGACTCGCGGATCCGGACCGGATGGCCATGTTCGGGTGGTCCTACGGGGGCTATGCCGCATTGATCGCCGCAGCCCGGACACCGCAGCTATACCAGTGTACGGTCGCAGGAGCGGCGGTCACCGACCGGGTGATGCAGCTCAATTATTTTCGCGACAACGTTCGGGGTGCCGACAGCATCGCGTTGGTTCGCGCCTGGGACAAGAGCATATCCCCCATCGACGAGGTGGAGAATGTCAATGTGCCGATGCTGATCGTTCACGGCGATCTCGACCAGCGCGTGCCGGTGGACCATGCGAACAAGTACCTGAGGGAACTTGACAAGCACGGCAAGTCGTACAAGTACGTGGAACTGGAAGGCGCGGACCACTTCTACAACACGCTGTTCTACGACCACAAGATCACGTTCTACAACGCGATGATCGACTACCTGGAGAACGACTGCGGGCCGGAAGGGCTGTAGCCGCCCAACCGGACGCTATTCCGGCTGAAGCCAGTCGCGGTTTCGCGCATTGCGGGCGCGGAGGATGGCGTTCACGTTGCCCTGGAGGATCCGAAGACGTTCTTCAGGTGTTTTCGAAGCCATCCGGCGCATGTGATGGCGCCGAAGGACCGTCCCACCGATACGCTTAAGCCCTGACAAACGTGGCACGACCCGACCTCATACGACCCTTCGAACTTGCCCCCGACGAGAAGGACTGGACTGGCAGTTGGCTGGGCGAAACGATCTGGCAGGTACTGAACGCTGCGCGGGACGGGGACACGACCAGGCTGCGCGCGATGCTCGAAGACGACGCGATGCTGGTGAAGGCAGAGTTCTGGTATACACCTCCCCTTCACTTCGCCGTGCGCGAAGGCCACCTGGATGTCACCCGCCTGCTGCTACAAGCCGGTGCCGACATCTTCCACCGGTCGTTGTACGCGCAGGAACCGCTGCTGCAGATGGCACTCGATCGCGGTCACGACGAAGTCGCCAACCTGCTCCGCGACGAGTTGAGACTTCGGGCCTCCTCCGGAAGCCGCCACGCCATTCATGACGCGGCCGCAGCAGGCGACGCCGAAGCGGTCGAGACTCTTCTCGCGAAGGAAACCGGGCTGGCGAATCTCGGTGATCACCTTGGTCGAAGGCCCCTGCACTACGTGGTCGAAGCGGGTCACGCCGACCTCGTCGAGCGCCTCGTCGATCTCGGCGCGGACGTGGACGCGTCAGGATTCAGCAGCGACGACCGGCTCGGTGGAACCGGATTCCGGCCGGTGGTCTCGGCGCTCTGGCACCATCCTTACTGGGGGCAGCGCAACGACTACGCGATCGCCCGCCAGTTGCTTGCGCGAGGTGCCCGCTACTCGATCACCGTCGCCGCCGCACTGGGCGACGAGGAACGCGTGCGGGAGTTGCTGGCATCGGATTCTGACCTTGCCAACGACCAGGAACCGGGCGGCAAGCGACCGCTGTCGGCCGCCGCAGAGCGCAACCACGCGGATATCGTTAAGCACCTGCTCGACGCCGGGGCAGACCCAAATCTCGACGAGGGCCCGAACTGCCCCAGGGGCTTCGCACTATGGGCGGCGGCGCATCACGGACACCTCGAAGTCGCGAAGATGCTCCTCGATGCCGGTGCCGATCCCAATGCCGACGTGGAGTCGTCGGGTACACCCGTAGGCACCTCCAACGCCGATATGCGCGCCCTGCTCTATCAACACGGCGGACGCATGCCGCTCGCCATGCACTTTCACGAGGGAAACATCGACACGATCGCGGCGCTTCTCGACGCGAAACCCGAGATCTTTGACGACATGCGCGTTACCGAAGGTTTCACCATGGCGATTTCGGCGGGGCACGAAGCGCTCGTCCGCCTGATGCTGGCTCGTGGCCTACGGCTACCCGCCTCGGTGACCTATTGCCAGACATATCTCTGGCGATCGCGCGACCTCGCCGGGTTGCTGCTCGACCATGGCATGGACCCCAACCTTCCCAACTGGCAGCAGGTACGGCCGCTGCACTACATGGCGGAAAAAGGCGACATCGAAACGGCCAGGCTGTTCCTCGAATACGGCGCCGATCCCCACGTCATCGACGAGGAGTACCGCACGACACCGCTCGGCTGGGCGGCACGACGCGGACAGGTCGAGTTCATCCGCTTCGCGCTGGCGAACAGCTTCGATCCGACGCCACCTGGCGTACCAACCAGGGCACGCCCGTTAGCCTGGGCCAGACGAAGGGGCCAGGAAGAAGCGGCGAGGCTACTGGAAGACCACGCCCCCGCGTAACCACTTACGCATGCCGCACCAGCAACGCGTTTTTTGGGAACGTCCCGCCTAACAGTCCCGAGCCGCTGCCACCTGCTCAGACCTGCAGTGCGGTGGACAAATCCGGCACGCCGGCCCAGCGGCCCGGATCCGTGTGCCGCATGATCGCGATGGTCTTGATCACGTCGGGATTCGCCAGGCCGTGTGGCTTCCTGCCGGTCAGGACGAAGATGATGTTCTCCGCCTGCATGACGGACGTTTCAGCGATGAACACTGCAGACATGGCGGCGACGTGCGGCGTCACGTAGCAATTCGGAAGACGCAGGAGCCGGCTGTCGGAAGGCAGCGGTTCGATCTCCGTGACGTCGAGTGCGGCGGCTTCGATTTCGCCCGCTTCCAGGGCATCGGCAAGGTCCTGCTCGTTGACGATGGGACCGCGTGCGGTGTTGACCAGCAACGCGGTGGACTTCATCCGCTTGAAGGTTTCAGCATCGAATAGGTACTTGGACTGGTCTGTCGCCGAGCTGTGGATGGTGATGTAGTCGGCCTCGGCGGTCAGCGTCTCGAAGTCCACGAGCTGCACACCGTACAGGTCGCCGGCAAGCTGACTGACGTACGGATCATGGGCGAGAATGCGGCTGACGCCGAAACCCCGCGCGCGATTGGCGAACGCGCGACCGATGTTGCCAAAGCCCACTATGCCGACGGTATGACCGGCCAACCGGCGCATCGACGTGGTGAACGTACCCCGCGAGTTCGGATCGTCCGCCCAGGCGCCAGCGCGCGTGCTGGTGATGGCATCGAACAGGCGCCGGGTGAGCGACAACAGCAGCGACATCGCGTGATCCGCGACTTCCGTGGTGTTCGAACCCGGCACGTTGCACACCATCACGCCGAGTTGCGTCGCCGCTTCAAGGTCGATGGAATCCACGCCGACGCCGAAACGGCTGACCGCCTTGAGGTTCGGGCAGGACTCCATGACACGCCGCGTGGTGGGCGGCTGGATGCCCACCTGCGCACCATCGGCATCGCCGATCATCTCGATCATCTCGTCCTCGGTCCGGCAGCGGCCGATCTCGACATCGATCCCCGCCGCTTCGTAGAGCTCTCGCTGTCGCGCCCGATCCCCGCCCTGTAACACTACTCTCACCGGTTGTCCTCTCGTTATTGGATGAAGGGGCAATTTTGCCTTGATTGGGGACACAGGCGAAGCCCGTCGCACGTCTGCGCCGTCTTTCGCAAGCGTCGCTCCCTTGGAATCCATCCGGCCGCGGTCGGTAGATCAGGGCGATCCGGGCACCCCTTTCGTGTTCAAATGACGCCCCGCCGCGAAAGATCTGCCGACGTAGCGGCGGGACAAACAACAACGAGGAGGCCGTTTGATGGACACCGGCGAATTCAGGGGGTTCAACGTCACGATGCGCGACTCCGGCATTGCATGGTTCCAGTTCTCGACCCCGGAACGCCTGAACGGCATGACCGCGAAGATCAAGCGCGACCTGGTGGAAGCCGTCACCCAGGCGCAGATGGACAACGCCGTGCGCGTGCTGGTGTTCACCGGCTCCGGCAGGGCTTTCTGCGCGGGCGACGACCTGAAAGGCTACCGCAACGCACAGATTCCAGGCACCCCGCTGGTTCCCGAGATCGACCACGGTCACGACAGCAGCATCGGCACTTACAACGGTCTGCGCACAATCTCCCAGCGCGTCAATACCGCCGTGCGGTCGCTCGACAAGCTGACCATCGCCGCCATCAACGGGGTCGCGATCCAGACCGGGTTCTCCCTGGCGCTCGCGTGCGACTTCCGTATCGCGGCCCGGGGCGCACGCATGGGCAGCGCGACGTTGCGCTTCGGCCTTTTGCCGGACGAGGGCGGGCAGTACCTGCTGGTCCAACTGCTCGGCGTTGCGAAGACGATCGAGTTCCTGATGAAGAAGAAGATCGTGGAGGCCGACGAAGCACTGGAACTCGGCCTAGTAAACGAGGTGGTGGAGCCCGACGATCTCGAGGCAGCCGCGATGAACCTCGCCACCGAACTCGCCAACGGACCACAGGTATCCATGCGGCTCCTGAAGCGCTCGGTCTACAACGCCGCCGAAATGAACTGGGAGCAGAGCCTGGACGAGATCGCCGCCAAGACCGGAATTTCCGATCACCACCCCGATACCCGGGAAGGTGTCAGAGCGTTTCACGAGAAGCGGACGCCGAAGTTCAACGACTGGCTGGAGTAGCTGACCCCCGCCGCCCATGTCCCGCCCAGCCACTCCGCGTTCATGGCGCTTCGGCCGGGAGGTACTCCCCGCCTCAGGCAGTTTTGTCTAACGGCAATCCGCAGCATGGGGCACGCCCCGAGACTACCGGGGTCAGTCGTGGCGAGGACTCGCGCCTCCGCCTGACCGCGCTGGCGCCGACGTACCCGTCTCCAGCTTCCGGCCCTGCCACGCCTCGCCGGGCAGCCGCGAAAGCAGTGCCTCCGCGACCACTCCCGCCGCTGCGACCGCATCCCACTTGCGACCGGCCGCGAGCAGACCACTCATGTCGGATCCAAAACCGGGGTCGCGGAGCTTTGCGTCGAGATTCTGCTCGAACATCGCGCGGGTAACTGGACGTTTTTCCAACTCCATGTAGGAGCGGAACGTCTGTGCAATGCGCTGTGAATCGCTTCGGCCATCCCCCAGACCCACCATCAGGTCGAACAGGTCGCGCCCCTTCTTGCGCTGGTACAGTGCGCGCAGCTTCGTGGCCAACAGCTCATCGAGCTCGAATGTCCGTATGCTGGCCGCTCGCTCGAACCAGCGGGACCGCACACTGAACAGACGCCTCACGTGGCCGAGGACGGCCACGTGTTCGCGCGTATTGATCTCGACCTTCAGCCGCATCCTCATTGAAGGCGGGCCTCCCGACTCGAAGCCGTAGCGGAACGTTACTCGGCCCCGCGTTTGCTTCCACCGCGGCTTGCCGAGCCACGGATTGAGCGTCGCCTGGATCGCATCCATCACCGCGCCTGCCGGCCCCGCTTCCACCTGGACCAGGTCTATGTCCTCGGAGTAACGCGCCGCAGGCGTGAGATACAGCTTGTACAGGGCCGTCCCGCCTCGGAAGGAGAGACATCGGGCAAGCAGCGGGTGCGAGAACATCTCGACCAGCGCGCGGCTGATTACCAGATCCTGCTCGACCTGAGCATCCTCCACCCACGGCGCCGTGGCGCGCCATGCCGTCACGTAGTCACGCGGGATCACGCTTCCGCCTCGATGCGGGCGTTGACGAATAGCCGCCATTCACGCGCCCGGGCCACACCCTCGACAGGCGCGGACGGCAGCAGTCTCGTGTAGTTGCGGGCGTGCTGCCGCACGTGTTCCTTGAGCAAGCCGCACTTCGCGCCCGCGCCGACGAACTCGAGCAGAAACCCGAGCCGCTGCGCCCACAGCACAGAAGCGGACCCTGCGGCGTCGACCAACAGTCCGGGATCCATCTGTTCCGACAGTTCCGACAGCATTCCCGCCACCCGGTCGATGCCACCAGCACGGCCCATGTACCCAACGAGATCGACCGCAGTCGCTTCGACAGTCGAGGCGAGAACGGACCCCCGCGGGCTGTCGAACGTGGTCAGCGGCACGCTGGCCAATCTGGCCCGCGCAATGAAGTCCACCCCCACCGCACCGCAGCGTATCGGCCTTCGGGTCCTCTCCACCATCACTTGAAACACCTGTGGCCGATGGTGCGCGGCACCGTGGTACTGCGCCGCCGAGAGGAGTCCCACGTAGTACCGCATACCGCGTTGATCCATCAGTGCCGGGATAAACTGGTCCGGCGGCAGGCACCCGAGCGCCCGATACTCCGGAGGCACGACCACGTAGAAGCCCCGTCCGGGACTTGCGATCTCGCCGCGGTTCGCCAGGCGCCACAACGACTGGTTCGCGGCCGCCGTCGATACGCCCAATGCCGAGCGAAACTCCGACGACGTGAAGTGGTATTGTCCGCGCGCGGCGAACTCCCCCACCAAGTCCCTCGCGCGAATTGCATTCAAGGCATACATTGCACGCAAAATATATCACTTATCGTTATTTTGAGCGATTCAAACGTGCTTTTCGCTCTCTTCAGTCTGCGACTCTGCTGGGATTCCTTCTTCCCGCCGGTGACCCGAAGTAGCACCGCGCCATGGTCCGCTCTCCACCGTGGAGGCCGGTGGGACCAAGGGTGGAGTGTTCAGCATCGGACTGCGACAAACGCATCCGGGGAGCGTTTGGGTATGTGGCGGAGCGGACGGGACTCGAACCCGCGACCCCTGGCGTGACAGGCCAGTATTCTAAACCGACTGAACTACCGCTCCGTACGGGCGTGGTGGGTGTTGCAGGGCTTGAACCTGCGACCTACGGCTTGTAAGGCCGTCGCTCTCCCAACTGAGCTAAACACCCCGCGCTGGCGACCGCGTATCTTACCGTTGGCCATAGGACTGTCAAATACCACGACGCAAATCCAGCGGAAGGCGACCGCGCGAACGAGGTTGGCCCACCGACAGGAGTGACCTGAAGGCGCGAGACGCCTGCGAAGGGCTAGGAGCCCGCGCCGTAGAACGTCACGTAGTGGCGTTCAAGGCGGGGAATCGTAGGTGGGCTTGGGCGGGGGTGAAACACGGCGCGCCCGAAGGGCCGACGCGTTTCATGGCGCTAGAATGGACGCCGGACCCGCAACCGCCACGAGCCGACATGATCGAGGGTATCGCCTACTTGATTGCCATAGTGACTTCGGCCATCTGCGTGGGAATCCACTACGGAACGTTGCGGTTCCTGAGTTCCCGCACCCTGCATCACCGCCGCCATGGCGTCCCTGTGATGGTGGCCGGGCTGATATTCGTGCATTTTGTCGAAATCGGAGTGTTCGCGGGCGTTTTCGCTTCGCTGTCGGGTACCGCCTTTGGATCGGTGCAGGGCGCCGAGACGTTTCTCGACCACATGTACTTCTCGGGCTCTGCCTACACCACGCTCGGCATAGGCGACCTGGTGCCGCTCGGGGCGCTGCGCGCCGTTACAGCCGCCGAAGCCATCGCGGGTCTGGTGTTCATCGCCTGGTCCGCGTCTTTCGCGTTCATCCAGATGCGACGGGCCTGGGGTGAAGAGGGGGCGACCGAGTGAAATCCATGCCGGGGAAACTCCATCGGCGATCGAAGTGCCCTTACGCATGAAATACTGGATCCACGCCCTGCCGATCGTCGATACGCTGCGCGGCTATCGCCGGATCGACTTCGCCCACGACTCGGTGGCCGGGCTCGTGCTCGGCGTCGTGACCGTCCCCCAGGCGGTCGCCTACGCGTTCCTCGCCGGATTGCCAGCACAGGCCGGGCTCTATGCCTGCCTCGCGCCCATGGTGATCTACTCCGTTCTCGGGTCTTCGCGCCAACTCATCGTGGGGCCCGTGGCCATCGCCGCGCTCATGGTGGCGGCGACGGTGGGGGAGCACGCCCCGGCACATTCTGACGCCTACCTCGGGATCACCACCATCCTGTGCCTGCAGGTTGGCATTCTGCTCTGGCTGCTGCGGCTCCTCGGGATGGGCGGGATCGTCAATCTCCTGAGCCATCCCGTGATCACGGGATTCGTCAACGCGGCAGCGATCCTGATCATCATCAGCCAACTGCCTGCTTTCACCGGCATCGCGATAGGCCGCGGCGACAACGCCGCGGACCGGCTCACCCAGCTCTTCTCCAGCATCGGGAATCTCGATCCCGTGGCAGTCGCCATCGGTGTCACAAGTCTCGCCGGCGTCTGGCTTATCCGCCGTTACGCGGGCCTCGCGATGGGCGACCGCGACCATCCGATCAGTCGGACCGGGCCGATGTTCGTAGCCATCGCCGGCACCGCCACCGTTGCGATCCTTGGACTCGGCGTCGATACCGTGGGCTTCGTGCCCGCCGGACTGCCCGCTTTCGCCCTGCCCCCCTTCGATCCCCTGCTCTGGCTGGACCTCGCACCCGCAGCCGCGATGATTGCGCTGGTCACCTACATCGAGAGTTTCTCCATCGGGACAACGCTGGCGTCGCGGGAGCGCAGCCGTATCGACGCATCGCAGGAACTCGTCGCCCTCGGCGCTGCCAACGTCGGCGCGGCGTTTACGGGCGCGTATCCCGTAGCTGGCAGCTTTTCCAAGTCGAGCGTCAACGTCGCGGCCGGCGCGCGAACACCGGTCAGCGCGCTGGTGTGCGTGGTGGTGATCGCAGCGACGCTGCTGTGGATGACGCCCCTTTTCGCGAACCTGCCGCACGCGACGCTCGCCGCGATCATCATTGTGGCTATCGTAGGGATCATCGACTTCTCGATGCTGCGGGAACAATGGCGCTTCTGCCGCGCTGACGTATTCGTGCACTTCCTGGCACTGGGGGGCGTACTCATGCTCGGCGTGGAGGCCGGACTGCTGCTCGCGGTCGGCACCGCTATCGTGCAATTGGTGCACCGTTCCAGCAGACCGCACATCGCGGTGGTCGGGAGACTTGGCGACTCGGGCCACTTTCGCAACGTCACCCGGTACGACACGGAGACGTTTCCGAATGTTGCCGCCGTCAGGCTGGACGAAAACCTCTATTTCGCCAATGCGAACCAGGTGGAGGATCGATTGCTCGCGATCATGGACCGTCACGAGGAAGCGCGCCACCTGGTACTCGTCTGCAGCGCCATCAACTTCATCGATACGACGGGCCTCGAAATGCTGCGGCGCCTGAATCACACGCTCGCATCGCGCGACATCGCGCTGCACCTTTCCGAGGTGAAAGGCCGATTGCGCGACCGGCTCGGGTCGACGGGCCTCCCTGGCGAACTGTCCGGCAACCTCTATGTCACCACGGACGAAGCCGTACGGGAACTCGCCGCTTCACCAGCCCCGGAGGTCGAGGACAACCGGTAGCGCCAACTGTCTTGCCGAACTCCGGCACATTTGCCAATCTGGCGCCTGTTCCAGGGATTTTTCGGACGACACCATGTATCCAGCCAACTGGGCGAAGGTCTTTCCCGACAAGGCGGCGGCGATCGACAGCTTCACGGGCGCACGCAGGACCTATGGCGAACTGAACGACCGGTCCAACCAGTTGGCGCAGTTCCTGTTCGACAAGGGACTACGCCGTGGCGACCACATCTCGATCTTCGCCGAGAACCATCTCGCCTGGTTCGATGTCGTCTGGGCCGCGCTGCGGTCGGGGCTGTACCTGACGACCGTCAACCGCTACCTGACCGACGAAGAGGCGGGCTACATCCTCGACAACTCCGAGTCGCAGGTGCTCGTGACAACACGCGCCCGGGCGGACGTGGCACGCAATCTCCACGGGTTCGCGCCGGCCTGCCATACGTGGCTGATGCTTGACGGGGCCACCGAGGGTTACCAGGACTTCGAGGAAACCATCGCGGACTACCCGGCTGAACCGCTCGCCGAGGAACCGACCGGAGGGGTGATGCTTTACAGCTCCGGGACCACCGGCCGGCCAAAGGGCATCCTGCGGCCCCTGCCGGAAGCATCCATCTCGGAAGACGTGGGACCGATCCGCGCGTTGCAGAGCATGCTCTGGGGGATCGACGAAGACACCGTTTACCTGTCTCCGGCACCCCTCTATCACGCGGCACCGCTGAGCTTCAGCGTCGGCGTGCAATCCCTGGGCGGTACGGTGGTCTATATGCCGCGCTTTGATGCCGCGCAGGCCCTGCAAGCCATCGAGGAATACCAGGTCACGCACAGCCAGTGGGTACCCACGATGTTCTCGCGCATGCTGAAACTCGAAGAATCCGAGCGAGACCGCCACGACCTGTCTTCTCACAAGGTCGCCATCCACGCCGCCGCGCCGTGCCCGCCGAGGGTCAAGGAGCAGATGTTCGACTGGTGGGGGCCGATCATCTACGAGTACTACGCCGGGACCGAGGTCAACGGATTCACCCACGCCCGCCCGGACGACTGGCTCGAACACCCCGGTACGGTGGGCAAGCCCATCATGGGCACGATCCACATCTGCGACGACGACGGCTTGGAACTACCCATAGGGGAGACGGGCGTCGTTTATTTCGAGATGCCGGTGACCCCGTTCGAGTACCTGAACGACCCCGAAAAGACCCGGAAAGCGCAACACCCGCAACACGCCAACTGGACAACCCTGGACGATGTCGGCTACGTCGACGCCGACGGCTTCCTCTACCTCACGGACCGCGCCACCTACATGATCATTTCCGGCGGCGTGAACATCTATCCGCAGGAAATCGAGAACGCGCTGATCCTCCATCCCAAGGTGGTCGACGTCGCCGTCATCGGCGCACCCGACGAAGAAATGGGCGAGGAAGTACGGGCGGTCGTGCAACCCGCACAGGGCGTTGAGACGGGTCCGGCGCTGGAAGCGGAACTCATCGCCTATGCGAGGGAGAACATCGCGCATTACAAGTGCCCCAAGGCCATCGACTTCCGGGACGAACTGCCCCGGCTGCCCACCGGCAAGCTCTACAAGCGTTACCTGAGGGACGAATACTGGGGCAGGCGCGGTTCCCGCATCGTCTGACCCGGACATGGATACATCGTCATGGGTATTCGGTTACGGCTCGCTCATCTGGCGCGCCGACTTCCCCTGGCTGGAACGGCAACCCGCGACGCTGTCCGGGTGGGCACGCAGGTTCTGGCAGGGCTCCCACGACCATCGCGGCGTCGCCGACGCTCCCGGAAGGGTCGTCACCCTGGTGCGGGCACCGGATGAGACATGCCTCGGCGTCGCATACCGCGTGGAATCCCGGGTATTCGACCATCTCGACCAACGCGAGAAGAACGGCTACGAACGCGCTGAAGTGAGTCTGACCCTCACGAACGGGGAAGACGTCGACGGCGTTGTCTATATCGCCCCGATCGACAACTTCGCGTTCCTGGGGGACGCGCCGCTCGCGGAGATGGCGCGTCAGATCCAGAACTCCACGGGGCCGAGCGGCAGGAACATCGACTATCTGATCGAACTCGCCAATGCGCTGCGCGACATGGGTGCCGAGGATCCGCATGTCTTTGCGCTGGAAGCGGCCGCGCGGGAGGTTCGGCACCCGTGAGCCAGGAACTCTGACAGGTCGTTCAAATGGTAAAATCGCCTGTCTCAAATGTTCCGAAAAGTGCAAATGATTCGACGGGGACGAGACAAACCAGGCACGCCCATAGCAGAAGCTGACAGTGCTGCCATGCTGGACATGGCGCTCTCATACTTCGACCACAACACGGAACACGCGCTTGATTGGCTCAAGCATCCCAATCCCGCTCTCGGAGGTGCAACGCCGCTCCAACGCGCGGACACAGCCATCGGCAAGGAGGATGTGATTGACCTTATCGGACGCATGGAGCACGGAATACCGACATGAGGTGCCCCAAGGCCGGCGACTGATTGGATAGGGCCACTCCTAGGCGCTGAAACCGTCGGTTCTCACTCCGACTGCAGTGCGGCCACCGGGTCCATGCGCGCCGCGGAGAGCGCCGGGTAGACGCCAAAGCCCACCGCTATCGCTACGCAAACGACCACCGCGAGCGCAATCACGGGCAACGACCAAGCGACGGCCCAACCTGCGAAAGCGGCGATCACATAGGCCATGACCACGCCCAGCACGACGCCCGCGGCCGCGCCCAACAGGGCTATCACGGCGGTCTCGACAAGAAACTGCCGCACCACGTCCGTCTCGCGCGCACCGACCGCGCGGAGCAGACCGATTTCCGAACGGCGCTCCATCACGCTCGCCAGCATGATGTTCATGATGCCGATGCCGCCCACCAGGAGCGAAATGCCGGCGACGGCCGACATGACGATGGTGAATATCCATTGCGTCTGCTTCTGTTGCGCCAGGAGCCTCGCGGGAATGATTATCCGCGTGTCCTTCTGGCCTCCGTGGCGCCGGTCCAGCAGGTGTTGCACGGCTTCTGACGCCGCCGCCGGAGAGACGTCATCCGCCACCTGGATCTTCAATTCGCTGAGCTCAGCCTCCATGAACCCCATGCGCAGACGCCGCAAGCCGGTCTGGAGCGGAAGGTAGACGCGGTCGTTTTCCCCGCCGACCTCGCGGCCCTGAAACTCCCCGTCGGGTAGCTGCCGATCCTGCAGGACGGCCACCACCTCGAGCCACAGGTGGTTGACCTTGACGAGACCGCCCAGGGCTCCGCCCCTCGGAAACAGTTCGTTCGCGACGTTGCCGCCCAGCACGGCCACCTGCGCGAAACGCGCATCGTCTGCCGCGTCGAACAGAACGCCTTCTCCCGCATCGAGCTGCGTCATGCCGAAGTAGGAGGCGCTCACGGCCCAGGCTTCCGCGTGACCTTCTCCCTGGTGGGAGAACAGGTCCCACACGCTGATCCTTCGAATCCCTGCCCAGTCTTCCACGAAGGGCAACGTATCCGACATGGCGAGAGCGTCCGCCACCGAGAGTCCCGCCGAGTGCTGTCGCATGTCCCGCTTCGACTCCCCCCGGGGCTCGTCCGCTTCGACGATCAGGTTCCGCACGCCCATCCCCTCGATCATTGCAAGCGCCTCCCTGCGCCCCCCCTCGCTGACGGCGATCATGGCGATCACGGCGCCGACGCCGAAGATCATCCCGAGCAGCGTCAGCGCCGAGCGCAACCTGTGGTGGGCCAGTTGTCCCAGCGCCTGCCGGACATCCGGACGCAGCCGTTTGGCCGTAGCCGCGATGAACCTGCGGGAGACTTCCACCCACCGGATCGCCGCGCGCGCATATCGCTCGATCATCAAATCGCGCTTCGCGGGGCCGACACGGCTACCTGCTCACCCGCCGACAGGCCGCGGATGACTTCCACCAGCGTCGGGCTGCGACGTCCCAGGTCAACCTGTCTCGGGTATGGCTCCCCCTGCTCCAGCACGTAGATGAATGCCTGGTCCTGCTCAAAGAACACGGACTGCTGCGGCAGCAGGAACGCGTCCCGGACCGTGCCGGTCGTAACGGTCGCCGTCAGGCTGCTGCCTACGCGCATCACCTCCGGATCCACCCGGTCGATTTCCGCTTCGACAACGAAATACTTCTGCGGATCGCTGCGGTCCCGGGGCACGGCGACCGGCGAAACGCTGGAAACGCGGGCAGCGAAATCGTGCTCGACTTCACTGTCGATCACGAGCACGACAGGCTGACCCGGCTCGATGCCCACCGCGTCGACTTCCGGCACGTATATCCTTGCCCTGACCTTGCCGCGTATCGGAAGCAGCCCCACCGCCCGGCCCGGGTACACGGTCTGGCCCTTCCCGAGCTTCCGGCCCCAGGGCGTGCGCGCGTACACGAAGGTCCCGTCGGCTGGACTGTGCAATTCCATCTGGGCCAGCGCCGAGTCCTGCTTGGCGAGCTTGTCCTTGCTCGCGTCTCGACCGCTCTCGATGCGGCGCTGCTCGGCGAAGGAACGCTGGTCGTGCGTGATCGCCTGCCAGGCGTAGTACGCCTCCTCCACGCCCAGGTAGGCAAGGTCCCCCAAGGCATCGATGTATTCGTTGCGGCTCATCAGGCGGGGATCTATCGTCACGTACGTTTCGGCAATGTCGGTCTCGTCCTCGACGCGCTCGGTCTCGTGGCCGATACGGGTGCGGTCGATGGCGCTCCGGCGCGCATGGCCGTCGATCTGCAGATCGCTGTTCACGACTTCCAGCACGCTGAGCTCGCGCTGCACCAGCACTTCGCTGTCGTCGAACCGCACGACGACCTGTCCCTTCCTGACCTCCGAATACTCCGGCACCATCCAGGTGATGTTGAAGCGCATGTCAATGTTGCTCGGCATGCGGATGGCAATGGACTCGGACGGCACCAGTTCGCCCCTCGCGCGAACGACAAAGGTGTGGTCCTGCGCCGTCGCGGAAATCGTCGGTACGCGGGACGACGAATCCCCGCAACCCGCCACGGCCACCGCGGCGACCAGGAGTCGCCGCCATGCCGGCGTGATCCGTACTCGATCACTCACAGTCGCACCATGTCCCCTTCTTCCAGCCCGTCTTCCACGATGAACATGTCCGCGCTGCGCTCGCCAAGCAGGACCGGCCGCCAGCCCTGCCCTCTCAGCACGACGCCGGGCGATCCCGAGCGGTAGACGAGCACCGATGCCGGGATGGCCAACGCTTCCTTCAACATCGACAGTTCCACCTCGATCTGCACCGACATGCCAAGCCTGAGCACGGGCGGCTGGCCGGGATCGATCTCCACGGTGATATCCCGCACCATGGAATCGGAATAGCGCGAGCGGCGGCGAACGGTGTTTGCCACCCGGCTGATGCGACCGACCAGGTCCGCCTCCCCGGCCGAATCGATGGCGACGCTCACACGCTGGCCTACGGCGAGCCGCGCGGCTGCATGCTCGTGAATCTCCGCATGCACGGCCAGCTGGCTATCGTCGGCGAGCCGCACCACCACCAGCCCTGGATGCACCGAGGCGTTGACATCCACCTTGTTGCCCTCGTAGTCCGTGCCGAGGACCACCAGCCCAGGTCTGGGCGCCCTGATCGTGAACGATGCGAGTTCCTTTTCGACCGACGCAAGCTTCACCCCCAACTGGCGCACGCCGGTCTCGAGTTCCTGCCGTCTTGCCTCCCGTAGCCGAAGGCTCAACGCCTGCCGTTCCCGCGCCCGCCGCATGAGCACGTTCGCGATGCGTTTCTCCTCGACGAGTTTTCGGTACTCGATCCCGGGAATCAGTTCCTCGGGCTGTTCCGCCTTTCGGTCCGCCTTCCTCGCCTCGCTCTCCGCCGCCGCCAGGGCCACCCCTTCGTCCTCGATCTCCTGTCTCTGCCACTCGTCGAGGGACAGGAGTTCGTTCCGCCGCTGGGCCAATTGCCCGGACACGCGAGTCAGGTCGTCGTCCAGGTTGCTACTGTCGAACCTGACAAGCAGGTCGCCTTCCCTAACCCTTTGACCTTCCTGGGCCAGTTCAGCGATGGTCGTCTGCCAGTTGCCGCTCGGCGGCGGACCGAATCGCAATACCTCGGTCGATACGACGAGGCCGCTCGTGGCGACCGTGACCGGACGATCCGCCACGTACACCTCGAAGAACTGTTCGGCGGCGGCCGTGAACGGGGCGAGCAGCAACAGAACCAGTACTCCGAGTCCTTTCATTGGCCGAGCTCCGCCATGACGGACATTCCCGGCATGAAACTGTTCGGCATGCCCTCGACAGGCACGGCGGTGACGTCGAAGTAGCCGCCCCGGCTCCAGGCCTCGCGTTCCGTTGCCTGGTTGGAGGTCCAGTCCACAGTCGCGGCGACAGGTGTTGTCGGGATCGCATCTGCGACGACGACGATCCTCGCGCCCACCGGCAGCTTCAATATGTCCGCCTCGTGCACCTGGAACCGGAATCGGAGGTCTTCGCGGCTGGCGACGTGCGCGATGGGCGAGCCGCTGGAAAGGGTATCTCCGGGAAAGGCCTTGCGTCCCGTGAACTCGCTCTCGGCATAGATCAGGAAGCCCGCCTTGGTCGCATGCACCCGTGTCCGTTCCAGGGCATCGCGCATGCGCTCCGCTTCCAGCTCGGCCCTCGCAACCGCCAGCTTCATCGACTCCTGCGCGCCGGCATTCTCCGCTCTCTTGTCGGCGAGTTCGGCATGCGCGCGCTCCAGTGCCTGTTCGGCCGTGGCCAAGGTCAGCTGCGCGCGGGAGTGGATCAACCGCGAAGTCGCGGTGGGCGGCACTTCGGCATCGATCCGCGCGAGCCGCACCGCCGACTCCGCCCGGAGGACGGCCGTTTCCGCGTCCATGATCGCGAGATCCAGTTCAGCCTGCCGCCGTTCGTTCTCCTGCCGCCGCCCCTCAAGGTCGATGACCGTCTGCTCTTCCAGTTCAATCAGGCGTCCGGGGTCGAGCCGGACGATCAGGTCGCCCACGGACACGGTGCTGCCTTCCGGTGCCATCCACTCGATGCTTCTCTGCCACGCGCCCGGCAAGCGGGGCATCTCCACGGTCTGCGCCTGGCCATCTTCAACAACCCCCGTCAGGTAGGGAGGCACGGCGTCCACGGGCGCGCCCCACAGCATCAGCGCCGGGAGCAAGAATCCGAAACACCCGGCGGGACGGCGCACCGAATGGCTTTCAGTTTCGCGCGCGATCATGTTCCACCTTGCCGTCGCGCATGTGCACGACGCGCCGGGCATGGGCGGCAATCTCTTCTTCATGGGTGACCATCAGGATCGTCTGGCCTTCGCGGCTGAACTCGCCGAACAGTGCCATGAGATCCTGGGAAGTTCTCGAATCCAGGTTGCCCGTCGGCTCGTCCGCGAGCAATAGCGAAGGGGCCGCCACCAGCGCGCGCGCGATCGCGACGCGCTGGCGTTGACCTCCGGAAAGCTGGTTCGGGCGATGCTGCATCCAGTCGGCGAGCCCCAGTCGGTCCAGCAGTTCCGGGCCCCGGCGCCGCGCCTCTTCCTGCGAATCGCCGTCCTGCGCGAACCTGAGCGGCAGCAGGACGTTGTCAAGCGCGGTCATTCGCGGCAAGAGGTGGAAGCTCTGAAAGACGAAGCCGATATAGCGATTGCGCAAACCCGAAAGCTGCGCATCGTTCATGCTGGATACCGGTTGGCCGAGCAATCGGTACTCGCCGAGGTCGGGTCTGTCCAGACACCCAAGTATGTTCATCAAGGTCGACTTGCCGGAACCCGACGGCCCCATCACGGCCACGAAGTCTCCGCTTTCGACTTCGATGTCGACATGATCGAGCGCATTCACGCGGGCCTCGCCCACATGGAAGATGCGGCAGAGACCCGATGTCGAAATGACGCTGGCCACCTGAGAAAGAACGCGGTTCCCTATCGCAACGGAACGGGTTCGAACTGCCTTTCCGTCAAGCCCATGACAGCATCCGAACCGGCCTCAATCGCCTCGAGACAGGCGCCCGCTCGCGGCAGGATGTGGGCGTTGTAGAACCGCGCGGTGACGATCTTCGCAGCGAAGAAGGACGCGTCGTGATCCGCCGCCTCGAGGCGGGCTGAGGCCGCCAGGGCGCCGCGCGTCATGGCCTGTGCCCCGGCGACGATGCCGCACAACATCAACATGTTGACGGCCACCGCCCCCGCCGCCGCGAGGTCGTTGCCCGCATTCGCGAACAGCCAATCGACGCCGGACTCCAGCCTGTCCACGCCGGTGCGGTAGGCCGCCGCCTGGTCTGGTAGCCGCGACTCGACATCCTTCTCCAGGTCCCGCATCTCCCCGATCAGCGCGCGGATCGCCACGCCGCCATCCCGCAGCATCTTTCGACCGACCAGGTCCGACGCCTGTATCCCGGTCGTCCCCTCGTAGATGGTTGTAATGCGCGCATCGCGATAGTGCTGCGCCGCCCCGGTCTCTTCGACAAAGCCCGTCCCGCCGAACACCTGCAACGCGAGGGAAGCGATCTGCTGCCCTGTCTCCGTGATCCAGCCCTTGATGATCGGCGTCAAGAGATCAGCCCTTGCCCCGTGCCGAGACCGCTCAGTGGCATCCCCGCAGGCCGCCCGGTCAAGGTACGAAGCACCGATGTACGCCACCGCCCGCATGGCCTCGATCTGTGCCTTCATTTCCATCAGCATCCGGCGCACATCCGGGTGGTGGATGATGGTCACGGATTGGTCGTGCCCCGGCAGGTTGCCCTGAACCCGTTCCTGCGCGTACTGCAATGCGTTCTGGTAGGCGCGCTCTGCCACGGACAGTCCCTGCAACCCGACGCCGATCCGTGCCCGGTTCATCATCGTGAACATGCAGGCGAGACCCTGGTGTTCTTCGCCAACCAGGTAGCCGACGGCGCCGTCGTACTGCATGACGCAGGTGGGGCTACCATGGATGCCGAGCTTGTGTTCGATGGAGACCGGTGTCACACGGTTGGGTGGCCCCAGGCTACCGTCCGTACCCACGAGGATCTTCGGCACGAGGAAGAGGCTGATGCCCCGTACGCCCGGGGGCGCATCCGGCAGGCGCGCGAGCACGAGATGGACGATGTTGTCCGCCATGTCGTGGTCGCCGTAGGTAATGAAGATCTTCTGGCCGCTGACGAGATGGTGGTCGCCCTTAGGTATGGCGGTGCAGCGGATCAGCGCCAGGTCCGATCCCGCCTGCGGCTCCGTGAGGTTCATCGTGCCCGTCCACGAGCCATCGACCAGGCGGGGCAGGTACGTGGTCTTCAGTGCGTCGCTCGCATGCGCCTCGATCGCGCGCACCGCGCCATGGGAGAGTTCGGAGCAGTTCGACCAGGCGAGGTTCGCGGACTGCCAGAGTTCCGATACTGCGGCGGCCAACAGTTCCGGCAACCCCTGGCCACCGAAATCCGGATTGTCGCCAAGCCCCGTCCAGCCGCCGGCCCGAAACTGTTCAAAGGCTTCCTTGAATCCCGCCGGGACGCGCACCCCGGGGGAGTCCGGATCGAGGCGAGCTCCTTCATGATCTCCGGGCACGTTGGTTGGCGCGATGACCTCCTCGGCCAATACCGCCGCCTCCTTCAGTGCCGCGCGCACCAGGTCGGGCGTCGCTTCCTCGTAGCCCGGCAAGGCATTGATCTCCCGCCAGGGAACGAGTTCCTCCAGTACGAACCACATGTCACGGGTCGGCGCCCGGTACACGGTCACGGGCGCCCACCCTGCGTTCCGGCCAAGAGATAACCGTATTTCATACCGTGCCTCAGTCGTTGTCCTCGAGGATCATCGCCGCCCCCTTCTCCCCGATCATGATCGTCGGCGCGTTCGTGTTCCCGGAAACCAGCGTCGGCATGATCGACGCATCCGCCACGCGCAAACCGGCCACCCCATGCACCCGCAGCCGATCGTCGACCACCGCGTTGGCATCGCTTCCCATCCTGCAGGTGCCGACGGGGTGGAACACGGTCGAGCCGGTACGCCGGCAGAATTCAAGAATCTCGTCGTCCGACTGCGTGGCGTCGCCAGGGTACAGTTCGCGTTCGACGTAGCGGGCCATGGAAGGTGCAGCGCCCACGCGCCGGGCGATGCGTATCCCTTCGACCAGGGCCGCGCGGTCCACCTCCTCCGACAGGAAGTTCGGTCTGATCGACGGCGCCGCGGCCGGGTCCGCGCTCTGGATGTGGATCGAGCCCTTGCTTTCCGGACGCAACTGGCAGACCGCGCACGTCATCCCGGGCTCCTTTTCCAACGTCCCGCGCGGACGATTCGGCTCGTGGCTCGCGTGCGCGAAGTGAAACTGCACGTCCGGCGTCTCGAGTTCCGCGCGCGTGCGGACGAAGCCGTGGGCGATACCCGCCGTGTACGTCAGCACGCCCCGACGAGTGAAGGCGTATTTTGCGGCCTCCACCAGCAGGCGCATACCCCTCGTGTCCTCGTTCAGCGTCCTCGTGGCCTCCTTCACGCGCCACACGACGGAACTCAGGTAGTGATCGCGGTAGTTCTCGCCGACCCCGGGCAGGTCGCGAACGACCTCGATGCCGTGGCTGCGCAGGAGTTCACCCTGGCCGATCCCTGAAAGTTCCAGCAACTGGGGCGATTGCACGGCGCCCGCGGCCAGAATCACCTCCCGGTTAGCAGTCGCATCCACCGTTCGACCACCGGCGTCATAGCGAACCCCGGCCGCTCGAACGCCGTTTCCCGAGCCGGATCCCTCCGTAAGGACGGATTGCGCGAGCGCACGGGTGGCGATGGTGAGGTTCGGCCGCTGCCGGGCCGGATCGAGAAAAGCGCGCGCCGTGCTCATGCGCCTGCCGTCTCGCTGGGTCACCTGGTAAATCCCGAAGCCTTCCTGGGACGCACCGTTGTAGTCCGGATTCTTCGCGTAGCCGATCTCCGCGCCCGCGTTCACGAACCCATCCAGGATGGGGTGACTCTCGATCATGTCGGCGACGTTCAGTTCGCCCCCATCGCCCCGGAACTCGTCGCCGCCGCGTTCGAAACGCTCCGAGCGCTTGAACAGCGGCAGCACCTCCTCGAACGACCAGCCCCTGTTGCCTAGTTGCGCCCAGGTGTCGTAGTCCCGCGCCTGGCCACGCACGTACAGCATGCCGTTGATCGAACTCGAGCCGCCCAGCACTTTGCCGCGCGGAATGGGAATCCTGCGTCCATGGGTATTCGATTCCGGCTCGGTCTGGAAGCACCAGTTCACGCCCGGCCGATCGATCATCTGCCAGAAGCCCCCGGGGATGTGGATGAGCGGGCTCCAGTCGCGCCCGCCAGCTTCGAGCAGGAGCACTGAATTTCCGGGATCGGTGCTCAGCCGATTGGCGAGAACGCAACCGGCGGAACCTGCGCCCACCACGATGTAGTCATATGCCGGCATGAAATCTCCGTGCGCGCCGAGTATCGGCAGCACAATAGTAGGCAATCGGACCCGGCGGAATCCACGAATTGCCGGCGGGCGGCAACGACACTCCCCCATCGAATCCCTCTCCCATGACTCAAACCCGCAGGGAGACGCTTTCGGCCGACTCCACGAGACCCAGGGCTGATTGCCTGATATGGGTGTTTCTATAGACTGCATATACAGGTATGCAAGAGAGGCGCCCGTGAAGACCATTACCGTCCGCAATGTTCGCCCCGATGTCGCTGCCGCGCTGGATGCCGAAAGACGGCTCCGGGGGACCTCGCTCAACCAAACGGTCCTTTCGCTGATGCACGAGGCCCTCGGACTGTCGAACCCCAGGCGCAGGAACAACGGGCTTCGACAGCTCGCGGGAAACTGGAGCGACGCCGAGTTCCGCCAGTTCGAGGATGCCGTCGAGTCTTTTCGGACTATCGACACAGACATGCGGGAATGACCCGACTCAGTCGGTCCTCACATTCGATCACCACTTCGGGGGCGTTGGCGCCCTCATCCTCTGACGTGCCGAACGCGCCTCTCTCGCGTCCGCCCGTCAACGCGTGAGAGGTTTCAGGCTCCGCGGTTCATCGAACAGCCGTTCCCACATGTCGCATACGGCCTGCCGGTAGGTGGCCAGCCGCGCAGCGGCTTCTTCGGATTCCGGCAGGTCCAGCGTCTGGTGGTGAACTTCGCCGCGCAGGGCGAGGTACGCCAGCACCAGTCTCTCGGCGTCTTCTTCCGGCAGAACGCCGGCAACTCCCGCTTCCTCCAGGATCCTGACGTTGTCCGACCAGGTGGCGAGGTTCGGATGCGCGTGCGCCTGGGCCAGCACCAGGTACTGGACGATGAACTCCAGGTCGACGATGCCCCCCACGCCGCGTTTAAGGTCATGATCGTCACGGTGCTGTGCGTCGATGCGCTTTCTCATCTCCCTTACTTCGCGGCGCAGCGATTCAGCGGACCGGGGCTGGCACAGCAGTTCGCGGCGCGTGCTCTCGAAGGCCTGCATGAGCGCCGGATCGCCCGCCACGGCGCGGGCGCGGATCAGCGCCTGTTGCTCCCAGACCCACGCCCGGCTGGTCTGGTATTCGCGAAACGAGGCGAGGCTCGACACCATGAGACCCGCGCTGCCGGATGGGCGCAGGCGCATGTCGATCTCGTAGAGCGGGCCGGTGTACGTCCGCACCGTAAGCAGGTGCATCAACTTTCTGACCATGCGGTGGAGGAACTGGGAAGCACTCCTCGGAAGGTCGTGCAGGAACACGAGGTCGAGGTCCGAATCGAGTCCCAGTTCCTGCCCGCCGAGCTTGCCATAACCAACGGCAATGAACGGCCTGGAGCCGTCCGGCTCGCTCGCGCACTGCTGCCAGGCGAGTCGAATCGCGTGCTCGAGTACAGCTTCAGCCAGCCAGCTCAGGTAGTCGCTTACGTGCATGATCGGCAGCAGGCCTCTCGCCTCCGCCGCCGCCACCCGAAAGACGCGCTGTTCCTTGAACTCGCGCAGTGCATCCACCAGGGCTTCTTCATCCGGCGCGGCAGCGAGCATGTCCCCGAGTTCCTCCACCAACGCGTCCCGGCCCGACAGGAGGTCCCACGCGTGCTTGTCCAGCATCACTTCCATGAAAACGGGGTGCGCGGCAATCTGGTCCGCCACCCAGCGACTCTGGCCCACCAGCCGCACGAAGATCTCCAGCGCCTCCGGGTTCTCACGCAACAGCGCCAGGTACGTCGAGCGCCGCAGCAGGGTCTTGAAGATAGGCACAAGGCGCTCCACCGCCCGCGCCGGGCTGGGCTGCCGGCTGGCGACCTGGAGAACTTCCGGCATGATCAGATCCAGCCGTTGCCGGCCGTCTTCTCCCACCGAAGACCGGTCGCGCGCCTCGGCGAGGTCGCGCAGCAGTTCTGCCACCCTTCGCGGTGCGTCAAAGCCCTCTTCGGCCAACAGGGAGAAATCCTCCCTGCCGGTCCACAGGCCACCTTCCGCCTGGGGTGTTCCCGCTCCGATCACCCGGTCGAAAATCCGCTCAACGTTGTCGCGATGGCGGGCGAGCGACGACAGGAACGCCGCGTAGGACTCGAAACCCATGGCGAATGCGAGCCGCAGACGGCCGGTGTCGGTGACCGGCAGGCGCTGCGTCTGCTTGTCCGCCTCGGCCTGAATGCAATGCTCCGTATCGCGCAGAAACCGGTAGGAGTCGCGCAGTTCGGTCACGGTCTCGGGGTCGAACCTCTCCGCGCGCTCCAGTTCGGCAAGCGTGTCGAGGAAACCCGGATGCTGCAGGCCCGGAAGCCGTCCGCCGAGGATGAGTTGCTGGACCTGGACGGCGAACTCCGCGTAGCGAATGCCGCCTGGACCGAGCTTCACGTCTTCCGGGCGATGACGCTCCGCGGCGAGCCGCGCCTTCATCTCCCGCATCGCTTCGAGCGAGCCGAAATCCAGGTAGCGCCGGTACACGAAGGGCTTCAGCGAGTTCAGCAGTTCCTCGCCGCCCTGCCTGTCGCCAGCGCATACCCGAGCCTTGATGAGCGCATAGCGCTCCCAACTGCGCCCCTGGGACTCGAAGTACTCCCGCATCGCCGCGAAGTGCATGACCAATGGACCGCTTGCGCCGTATGGCCGCAGGCGCATGTCCACGCGAAACACGAAGCCGTCCACCGTGACGGGATGAAGGAGATCGATGATTCCCTGCCCGACGCGAATGAAATACTGCTGGTTGCGCACGCCGGATGACGTCTGGCCGTCTTCCGAGTAGCCGAAGATCAGGTCCACATCCGAAGACAGGTTGAGTTCCCGCCCACCCAGCTTGCCAAGCGCGAATACCGCGAGACGCTGCGGTTCGCCGGACGCTGTGAGCGGCTCCCCCACGCGTTCCGTCTCCCGCCGCTCCGCCGCCTCGAGCGCCGCGGCAATGAAACCGTCGGCCATGTCGGAAAGCGCCCGCACGGTTTCCTCGAGGGACGCCGTCCCGGCGAGATGCCGCCACACGATCCACAGTTGCGAGCGGTTGCGCAGCTGGCGAAACTCCCGCTTGAGATCGTCCACCGCCGGCACATCCGCTGAGGCCCCGCCGGTCGCGCCCGTCAATTCGTTCCTGAACCAGGCGGCGTCCCACGGCGCCTCGAAGCGATCTGCGGCCAGGGATTCCAGGAACCATTCGCGCTGCTGCGACGCGACGCGCTGCGCGAAGTCGCTGAGCGCCATGATCCGACGGGACGAGGCAGGGAGTTCGAGGCCCTCCGTCTCCGCGAACCGGTCCGCGAGGTCGGCAAGACCTTTCGGCAACTGGCTTGCCGAATGGCTCGCCGACTGGCTCGCCAACTGGCTGGAATCCATCACGCCGACACCCGTCTCAGCCGCACAGCGAAAAGCGCGGTTGAACCGCGCGCGAACGGGATTCTAAAGCGCCCGGCAGGTACTGCCTACGGTTTTGACATCGCCGATTGGATGTAATTCTGGATGCCGGTCTTGCCGATAAGTTCGAGTTGCGTCTCGAGCCAGTCGACGTGCTCCTCCTCCGACTCAAGGATGGATTCGAAGAGTTCCCGGCTGACGTAGTCGGATATGGACTCCGAAAAAGCGATGGCTTCGCGCAGCACCGGCATCGCCTGCATCTCAAGCTCGAGGTCGCACCTCAGGATCTCCTCGACATCCGTACCGACGAGCAGCTTTCCCAGGTCCTGCAGGTTCGGGAGTCCTTCAAGGAAGAGAATCCGCTCGATGAGCCTGTCGGCGTGATGCATCTCGTCGATGGACTCTTTCTTTTCGGCTTCGCCGAGTTCTCCCATGCCCCAGTCGGTGAGCATTTTCGAATGCAGGAAGTACTGGTTGATTGCCGTCAACTCGTTCTTCAGCACGCCGTTCAGGTGTCCGATGATGTCTGAGTGCTGCGGTTTCATAGCTGGCCCGCCTGTCGCTTGATGCTCCGCACACTATCTCTTTGTTCACGGTCCATGTCAAACATAACTTTTTGAAATATAAATGAAAATTATTATCAGATGCGATCTGCCGAAAGATCGTTCCGGACCAATGGCCATATACATTTTGCTATTACTAATCATTCTCATTTAGAATTCGCCCGCGATGTACGTATGCCTGTGCCAAGCGGTCAAGGACGCCGAGATCAGGGACGCGGTCGAGGACGGCCACGCAAGTCTCGACGCCATAGCCGACAAGCTCGGCGTCGGCACCGGCTGTGGCTGCTGCCGGGAATACGCCGAGGCACTCATAGAGACGCTCTCCCCCGTCGGCAAGGCCTTGCACGAAGCGGTCTGAGAACTCCTCCCTCCCCGTACCGACAACACAACGAAAAAACAACCGAAAGTGCCCCACGGCCGTCGCTCCCGGTCGCACGGCTCCCGGGACGCGTCTGTTCCATGGAAGTGCCCCACAGCCGGCGCCTTCGGCTTCGCCTGTGGCCCGGCCCCGCTCGTCGCCCATGCAACAACCGTCCCCGCTCGCTGGCGCTCCCGGAGACGTTTGTTCCATGCGAGTACCGAACCCGGCGGTCCGGGACGCGGACGCGCAGGGAACAAGAAACGTGCAT
>JAPPGA010000036.1 GCA_028821515.1 Gammaproteobacteria bacterium
ACGCTCGGCTCTGTGGGGGGAGGGGCTCGGTAACGACCCCTCCTACCCGGCCGTCCTGTCCCCTCGGAACGTCCGGGTTCGAAGGCTTGCGTGAAGAGGCGCTGCGGCAATTCGTGGCGAAAAGGTGCAAGCAGGGCGAGTTCGGCGGCGCCGGGCGGGCCGATCGCCGAGAAGTTCGGAGGCCCGAAGTGGCTTCGGGCACGGCTGTGGAATCCCTGGGAGATGTTGCGGCGGTACCAGGCGTAATCGAAAGCCAGCGTGAGCGCTTCCCGGACCCGCCGGTCCCTCAGATGCTCCCGGCGTTCGTTGATGATGAGGGTCCGCATCAACCCGACGTAGTACTGGAAGTTGTGCTGGCGCATCACGATCCAGCCGTGGTGCCGCGCGGGAATGTCGTAGCCCTTGTACCAGTATCGTGGGTCCGTTTCCCGGCGGTAGTCGACCAGTCCCTTGCGGAGTGCTTCGCGCGCCACTGTGCCGTCCCGATAGTAGTCGTAGCGTATGTAGTCGAAGTTGTGCCGGCCGCGATTGACGCCGAGGTTCCTGCCCCAGTAGTCGGGCACGCGTTCGTAGAGCGTGTAACGCGACTGTTTGAACTCCTTCACGCGGTAGGGTCCGCTGCCGAGCGCCGGGGTCTGGGTGGTCCTGGTGTTGTCGTGCAGCCGCCAGTAGTGCTCCGGCAGTATCGCGATCTTGCCGAGGCTCGTGACCACGGCAGCGTTCAGGCCATTGATGTCGACCAGGTGGAATGTCAGTTCGAGATCGCTGTGGACCTCGACCGACGCGACCATCCCGAAAGCCGACCGGACGTTGAAGCTCGAATTGTCGCGAATGTGGTCGAAAGTGAACTTCACGTCCCGTGCCGTTATCGGCACGCCGTCGTGCCAGTGGGCCTCCGACCGGAGCCGGACGCGCACCCGGCTGAAGTCGTCGGCGACCATCACCGCTTCGGCGAGATTGCCGTAAAAGGTGCCGAGCTCGTCGTCCGACGGGACGAAGAGCCCGTCGTAGAGGAAGGGTTGCGACCCCATGGAATGGTTGACCCCGGGCACCGCGATGCCCTTGTTCAGGTACGGTGTGAAGGAGTTCCAGTTGCCACCGGTCGCCAGCACGAGCGTGCCGCCCTTGGGTGCGTCGGGATTGACATAGTCGAAGTGCTCGAAATCGGGCGGGTACTTGAACTCGCCGAAGAACGAGACGCCGTGCCTGTACTCCGGCTCCGCGACGGCGAGCGCCGCGCCGAGTGCAAGAGCAGCTGTCAACATGCGCATAGCGCAATCCTTGGACAGGAAGACTCGATAACCCTTCCCATCGTCCCGGCTCCAACGTCGGGTCCCCGAGGGACTATAGGTTATTCTCGATGCTTCACGAATGCTGTGCACACAGGGGAACGGAAACATGTCGGAACCACTCAGGGTTGGCCTTGTGGGCGCCGGGGGCATCGCCAGTTCGCATCTTCCGGCCTACCTGGAGTACACGGATCAGGTACGGGTGACCGCGGTGTGCGACATCATCGAGGATGCCGCGCAGGCGTACGCTGCAAGAGTGAACACCGATGCCGTTTACACCGATCTGGACACGATGCTGCGGGACGCCGACATCGAAGCCGTGGACCTCTGTCACCGGCACGACCTGCACGCGCCGCACGCCATTGCCGCGGCGCAGGCGGGCAAGCACGTGATCGTCGAGAAACCGATGGCGAACTCGGTGCAGGACTGCCGCGGGATGGTCGCGGCAGCCGACAAGGCGGGGGTGACTTTGATGGTGGCCCAGCACCTGCGTTACATGCGCACGGCGGCCGCGGCGAAACGCCTGATCGAGGACGGAAAGCTGGGCCGGATCGAAGCGGTGCGCACCCACATGATTTCGGGCGGTTACGGCCGGATGGACCGGCGCGGGCACTGGATGCGCGATCCAAAATACGCCGGTGGCGGCGTCATGATGACCACCCAGGTCCATCATTTCGATCTGCTGCGCTACTACGTTGGGGACGTGAAACGCGTGTACGGCATCTGCAAGACGCTGGGGCCGGACAAGCAGCCCGGGGCGGAGGACCTGGTGGCTGCGACGCTCGAGTTCGAGAACGGCGCTGTTGGCCATACCTTCGCGAAGTCGTCGCTTTCCCGCGAGGGCAGGTCCTACTGCCTGATGGGCAGCGAGGGGACCCTGTACGCGGAGCTGGCAGTTGAGAGTGACGAGACGCCGACGCCCCATTTCGGCAGGCTCATGGTCTCCCTGAAGACGCCGGAAAAGGAGCGGGAATACCTGTCCAACGTAGCGGAGATGCGACGATTCATGCGACGAGACGCCAAGCGTCGGAACGAGTTCATAGAGAGGCTCCAACCGGACTTTGAGCCCCTGTCGACGGAGGGCACGGGCCTGGCTACCGCCAATGGCTTCGTCAACGAGATACTGCACTTCGTGGACTGCTGCCGGACCGGCTCGGAACCGATCAGCAGCGGCCGGGACAACGTCAACACGATCGAGGTCATCATGGGCATCTACGAGTCCTCCCGGACCGGGATGCCGGTCAATCTGGATACGCTCTAACGGCCCTCGCTGACCCAGTCAAGCGCGCCAGCTGTCGGCGTACAGCAGGTCGTTCAGGTCGCCCAGGGACAGCGGCGCATAGGGAATCCGAGCCTCGCGCGCGCTCAGGTAGTCTTCCCTGGGCGCACAGTAGAAGACGCCCAAGGGCGTGGGGGCGGCGGGATCGTCGAGGCGCGCGAGCGCAGCCGCGAGAGCCCAGTTGGTCTCGTCATGCGCGCTCGCCTCTGCTGCGTTCTCCGTGACGCGGAACTCTCCCCGAACCGGTTCGTATACGAGTCCCCTGTCGTTGTCCGCCCCGAAGAGCATCGGCTCGCCGTGCCGTACGATGACCGTGTTTTCGGCCCGGTTTTTCTTGCTCGTCAGATCGCCGAAGGCGTTGTCGTTGTAGACGATGCAGTTCTGCAGCACTTCGACGAAGGCGGCGCCATTGAAGCCGTGCGCTCGCAACAGCACCTCGGGCAGGTGGTCCTGCAGGGTGTCCGCCGTGCGCGCGACGAACCCACCATTGCCGCCGAGCGCCAGCATCGCGGGATTGACCGCCGGGTCGACCGACCCGTCCGGCGTCGACGGTGAGCGCGTGCCGGGTACGGATGTGGGTGAGGACTGGCCCTTGGTCAGCCCGTAGACCGCATTGTTGAAAAGCACCAGGTTGACGTCGACGTTGCGCCGCAGGATGTGCATCAGGTGATTGGCGCCGATGGCGAGAAAGTCGCCGTCGCCGCCGACGACCCACACGTCCAGCTCTGGGTTGGCGAGCTTGATGCCGGTCGCGAGCGAAGGTGCGCGCCCGTGAATGCTGTGGAATCCGTAGGTTTCGAGATAGTAGGGCAGGCGCGCCGCGCAACCGATGCCGGAGACCACGACCACTTCGTCTGGGTCCCGGCCGACTTCAGCCAGGACCTTGCGCATGGATTTCAGGATGGCGTAGTCGCCACAGCCGGGACACCAGCGCACTTCCTGGTCGGTCTCGAAATCCTTCGGAGTGAGGTTGATGATCCTGTTCATCCGATCTGGCTCTTCGGTTCTTCGAGGCCGTCGAGAATGCCCCGCAGGGCGGTTTCGACGGTCCCGACCTTGAATGGCTGGCCGCTCGTCTGGGTGATGCTCCGCGCATCCACGAGGAACTCGCTCCTGATGAGGCGCACGAGCTGTCCCTGGTTCATTTCGACGACAGCCACGCCTCTGAAACGGGCAAGGATCGCGCCGAGGTTCGTAGGCAGCGGCCAGATCTGGCGCAGGTGCAGATGGCCGACCGCGTGTCCCGCACGCCGCAACCGGCTCACCGCGTCTTCGATGGCGCCAAAGGTGGATCCCCAACCGATGACGAGCAGGTCGCCGCTGGTGGCGCCGCTGTCGATTTCGTGGTCGAGACCCGCATTCGCCACCCGCGCGATCTTCTCGGCGCGCAGTTCGGTCATGCGCTGATGGTTGTCGGGGTCGTATGAGATGTTGCCGCTGCCGTCGGCCCGCTCCAGGCCGCCGATACGGTGCGCGAGTTCGGGACTCCCGGGTCTGGCCCACGGCCTGGCCAGCGTGTCGGGATCCCTTGTGAACGGCTCGAAACCGTCGGGATCCGAACGGAACGTCGGCGCGATGGAGTGCAGCGTGTCCAGGTTCGGCAGTTCCCAGGGCTGTGCGGCATTGGCGATATAGGCATCGGAAAGCACGATGACCGGCGTCATGTAGGTCATCGCGATCCGGGCGGCCTCGATCACGATGTGGAAACACTCCGATGGCGTGGCTGGCGCGAGCACCGGTAGTGGCGCTTCGCCGTGACGGCCGAAGAGGGCGAGGTTGAGATCGGCCTGCTCCGGTTTGGTCGGCATGCCCGTGGACGGCCCCGCACGCTGCACGTCGATGACGAGGAGCGGCAGCTCTACGGCGACCGCGAGCCCCAGCGCTTCCGTCTTCAATGCCATCCCTGGCCCGGCACTCGCCGAGATGCCGAGTCCGCCTGCATAGGAAGCCCCGATAGCCGCCGTGATCCCAGCCACCTCGTCCTCCGCCTGGAACGTGACGATGCCTCGGCCCTTGAGCGACGCGAGAAAGTGAAGCAGCGCCGACGCCGGCGTGATCGGGTAGGAACAATAGGTGAGCTTCAGCCCCGAAAGCGCGGCGACCGCCGCCAATCCAAGGCCCATCGCGTCGGTGCCGGTAATGGTGCGAAAGACTCCGTGATGCAGTTCCGCGTCCCTGCCATGAGCGGCGTCTCCCGCATCAAGTTCCATCGTCTCGCCATAGGCGTGGCCGGCATTCAGGGCCGCGACGTTCGATGCCACGACGTCCGGCATCGAGGAGAACTTGCTTTCGATCCAAGCGATCGTCGGAGCCCGGTCGCCACCGAAAAGCCAATAACTCAATCCCAGGGACCAGAAGTTCTTTGCCCGGCCCGCCTGTTTCCTGCCGACGCCCGTAGGTGCGACCGCCTCCGCGGTCAGATGCGTTATGCCGATGGCCATGAGGCGATAGCCCGTGAGGGAGCCATCCTCCAACGGGTTCGCGGCGTAGCCGGCCCGCTTGAGGTTGCGTGCCGTAAACGCATCGGTGTCGACGATGATCAGGCCGCCCTGCTTGAGCGTGACCAGATTGGTCTTGAGCGCGGCCGGATTGAAGGCGAACAGGACGTCCACTTCGTCGCCCGGCGTGATCACGCCGTCCCCGCCGAACTGGATCTGAAAGGCGGAAACACCGAATGTCGACCCGGCTGGCGCGCGGATCTCGGCGGGAAAGTCTGGCAGCGTCACGAGGTCGTGATGCGCGAGGGCGACCGCCTTCGCGAACTCCCCACCGAGCACCTGGATGCCGTCGCCGGAGTCACCGGCGAAGCGCACCACGGTCCGAGGCCCCGGATCGTCATTCACGATCATGGCGCGAACCACATCGTCGGTCATGTCGCGAAACCTTTCATGGAAGTACGCCTCCGGCAACGGGGGAAATGCCCGAACTTCCTTACGCGTCAGCGGTCGGGGAAGCTCCCCCGGCTGAAGGCTCCTCGCAGGGTGCGTGGGCATCCCGAAGCAAGCGCGCTAACTTACCAGAATACTTGAAAAAACTCCAAGAAACGTCCGGTTAGAAGCATATGCTCGCCGGACTCACGAAGGACGCTGCGGAAGGTCCCGAAGGTCAACCTACCCGGCCTGCTCGATCCGGTTCTCTAATCGCTCCATCCAGTCGTGGATGTGCTGGCGGGTCCAGGGAACATCCAGCGCGACGAAAGCCACGCCTATGGGGAACAACCAGAAACCGATGATCGGCAGAAACCCGAATACGCCAGCCACCATGAGCAGGATACCGAAGACACTTCGTACTCCTACCGGCACGTCACGAATGCCCCAACGAAGCAGCAGCACGGTGATCGCTGCCACCATCATCTTGAGCTCTTCGGAGGTCAAGGGCTGACTTCGGTCGCCCCAGGGAAGGAGTCGCCGGGCGGTGGCCGCGGCCATCGTTCTGAGTTCTTCTGAGGTCAGGGACTTATACCAGTAACGGCTGGTCGTCGGGCGCATCGTGGTGTTCGGGATGCGCGCGCCACTTTAGGTCGGGGTCGATGGACAGGAACCGGTAGCGGCCATCTTCGCACAGGGTACGTTGCAGCCGGTTGCGATGCATCAGCAGGTGGCAGTGCGCGATGGCTTCGCCAAGGGCCATCATCGTCTGGTGCGCGTCCAGCTTGCGCCGAAACAGGACCGGAAGCAGATCGGCCGCAAGTCGCGGCTGCACACAGTGTTCCTCGACCGCCAGCAGCCGGTCTTCGTGGTGGCTGATCAGTTGCCGCAACCGTTCACGGACGCCGTAGAACGGCAGGTTATGCGCAGGCAGCACGAGGGTTTCCGGCGGTGTGGCGAGGAACTTGTCGTGCGATTCCATCCACACGTGAAGCGGATTGGCTTCCGGTTCCGTGGGGTGGACGCTGACGTTCGACGTGATGACCGGGAGAATCTGGTCTCCCGAGATCAGGACGCCGAGGCTCTTGCAGTGCAGACAGGCGTGTTCCGGCGAATGGCCGGCGCCAACGACGACCTGCCAGTCGTGATGGCCGATAGTCAGGATGTCGCCGTCCTCGAGGCGGTGAAACCCCAGGGGGAACTCGTTGGGAGCGCTGTACCGGCGTGCTTGCCGGTTGCCGCGCGGTGACGCCAGATTCTGGACGTAGTCGTCGCGCATGCCGTAGCGGCGATAGAACTGCACGCCCTGCCAGTCCGCGCCGTACTGGCGGCTCGTGGCGCCGCCGAGGGCGAACGCCCGGGCCTGGTAATACTCGGCACGTGTCATGTAGAACGGGCACTGGAACTCGCTCGTGATCATGCCTGCCTGACCGATGTGGTCCGGATGCATGTGGGTGCAGATCACCCCTTTCACGGGCCTTCGCCCAAGCTCGTTCGCGAAAAGGTCGCGCCATATCGAGGCGGTCTCCTCGTTGCCGAGCCCAGTGTCCACCACGTACCAACCGTCGTCGTCCTCTATCAGGTACAGGTTGATGTGGTTCAGCGACCCGCCCATGGGCATGGTAAGCCAGCGTACACCCTCGGCGACCTCGATGGTCTGTCCGGGAGAAGGGTGTGCGCCGTAGGGATAGGTGAGTTCGTCCACCTGTTCGATTATAGCCACATCGCACGCGCCGGCTCCCGGCGGTGGCGGGTGAAAGCTGGTACATTGCCCGCGTCGAAAGCAAGCTCGAGACCCGAAAAAATGGCCATGAACGTAAAGCCGGTTCCGCACCTCGATGAGGAAGTGAACGAAATCCGGCTCGCCACGGCGGAAATCGTCAACGAGGAGATCCTGCCGGTCGAGGAGAAGCTGTGGGGCTACTCCTTCGATGGCTCGCGGGTATCGAAAGAGGCGGTCCGGGAGGGTGTCGAACTGCGCCGGCAGATCCAGCACAAGGTGAAGGAGCGCAAGCTCTGGGCCCCGCATCTGCCACCGGAGTTCGGCGGCATGGGCCTGTCGTTCCTGCAGCACGCGTACATGAACGAGGTGCTCGCGTACAGTCCCGGGGCGGCGTCGCTGTTCGGCGTCGTCGCGCCGAACTCGGGAAATCAGAAGATCCTCGTCAAGTACGGCTCGCCGGACCAGCACAGGAAGTGGCTGATTCCGTTGACGGAAGGGCGCATGCAGTCGGGATTCTCCATGACCGAGCCGCACAACGCGGGCTCCGACCCGAGGTCGATCCAGACACGCGCGGAACTCGATGGCGACGAATGGGTCATCAATGGGCACAAGTGGTTCACCTCCAACGGTCACGCCGCGGACTTCTTCATCGTCATGTGCCGGACGGCGGACCCGGACGACCCCGGCGGCGTGAACGACAAGATGACGCAGATCATCGTTCCCAAGAACACGCCGGGCGTGAACGTCATTCGCGGCGTACCCGTGTGGGGCAAGGCGTCGAGCCATTGCGAGATCAAGTACGAGAACGTGCGCGTTCCGAAGGAGAACCAGCTCGGGCGCACCGGAACGGGCCACCGGGCGGCCCAGGACCGTCTCGGCGCCGGCCGGGTGTATCACTGCATGAACTCGGTCGGGTCGATGTGGCGCACCTTCGACCTCATGGTTGAGCGCATCACCACGCGCGTCGTCCACGGCGGCGAAAAGCTGGAAGAGAAGCAGTTCATGCAGGGATTTATCGCGGACTCCTACATGGACATCCAGGCGTCGCGCCTGATGGTGGTGGACTGCGCCAACAAGATGGAAAGCGGGGTCGACCCGCGCACCGACATCTCGGCCATCAAGATTTTCGTGCCCGCGGCCTACCACCGCGTGGTCGACCGCGCGATCCAGGTGTTCGGCGCCAAGGGCGTATCGGGCGACCTGCCCCTGGCCGGGTTCTACACCGGCGCGCGCACGCTGCGCATCGCCGACGGACCGGACGAGGTGCACAGGATCCTCATCGCCAAGAACATCCTGCGCCGCTACCACGCCGGCGAGACGTGGGACTTCGGCAACTGACGCTGGCGGTTCCTCCTTGATTCCGGATAGCGAACACAAGCACAACTTCCATACCCACACGTTTCGCTGCAAGCACGCAAGAGGCGATGTGGCGGACTACTGCGAGGAAGCGCTGGCCCTGGGTATGGAGACCCTGGGATTCTCCGATCATTCGGCCTTGCCCGACGACCGGTGGCTATCCGCACGGATGGAGTACGGTGGTCTCGACGACTACGTGCAGGCGATGAATCGGGCGCGCATCGACTACCCGGCGCTGAACGTCGTGAAAGGCATGGAGTGTGAGTACCTCACCGAATTCCACTCTTTCTACCAGGATGAGTTGCTGGACGAGAAGGGATTCGACTACCTGGTTGGCGCCGCGCACTTTTTTCCGTTGCGCGGCGAATGGGTCGGAACCTATGGCGGTACGCGCGACTCCGCGAGTCTGCGCGCCTATGCGGACTACGTGATCGACATGATGTCGACGGGCCTGTTCGATTTCATCGCGCATCCTGACCTGTTCGGGAACTGTTATGCGGTCTGGGATCGCGATACCGACGCCTGTTCCCGGGACATCCTGAACGCGGCTCGCGAGTACGACGTCGGCATGGAAATCAACGCGCTGGGCATGCGCAAGCAGGCGCGCAAGTCGCCGGACAATCCGTTCCCGCTATACCCCTGGCGGCCTTTCTGGGAACTCGCCGCCGAGTGCGATGCGCCTGTGATCGTCAATTCGGACGCCCACAGACCCGAGGATCTGCAGGGCCTTGCGGGCAAGGCGCATACGCTCAGGGTCGAGCTGGGCTTGCGCGAAATGGACATTGACGGACTTCGAGCGCGCGGAAACCGTCATCGGGCCGCCTGAGCGCGACTCTCCTTTCGACCCGGGCCTCATAACCCCAGCTACGTGTTGACGCGCAGGAATCTGCGGGTCCGCGCTAGAATCGGAAGTCAAAGAACCGGGAGGACATTCAAATGGCTACTTCATTGGCTGAAATCATCAGCGGCGTTCGCCTGAGCGATCCCGCCCTGTTCCGGCAGCAGTGCTACGTAGATGGCGAATGGGTCGACGCCGACTCCGGGGCGACGTTCGATGTCACCGACCCGGCCACCGGGCAGCCCATCGGCGTGGTGCCGTCGTTCGGTGCGGCCGAGACCCGGCGGGCCGTGGAAGCGGCCAACGCCGCGTATCCGGCATGGCGCGCGCTGACCGGCAAGGAACGCGCGAGCATATTGCGGCGCTGGTACGACCTGATGCTGGAGCACCAGGAGGACCTGGCGGTCATCATGACTGCGGAGCAGGGCAAGCCGATGGCGGAGTCGCGAGGCGAGATTGTCTTTGGCGCTTCGTTTATCGAATGGTTTGCAGAAGAGGCCAAGCGCGCGTACGGGGACGTGATTCCAACGCACCTCGCCGATCGCAGGATCGTCGTCACGAAGGAACCCGTTGGCGTGGTGGCCTCCATCACGCCCTGGAACTTCCCCAACGCCATGATCACGCGCAAGGCTGGCCCCGCGCTGGCCGCAGGCTGCACCGTGGTCGCGCGGCCCGCTTCGTCGACGCCACTCTCGGCGCTCGCGCTCGGCGAACTCGCAACCCGCGCGGGGATTCCCGCCGGCGTCTTCAACGTGGTAACCGGACCGTCTTCGGCGGTAGGCGGGGAACTGACCTCGAACCCCATCGTGCGCAAGCTGTCCTTCACGGGCTCCACGGCGGTGGGAAAAATCCTGCTCGAGCAGTGCGCCGGGACGGTCAAGAAGGTCTCGATGGAACTTGGCGGCAATTCGCCGTTCATCGTTTTCGACGACGCCGATGTGGATGCGGCGGTAGAAGGAGCGATGGCTTCCAAGTACCGCAATACCGGCCAGACTTGCGTCTGCGCGAACCGTTTTCTCGTCCAGGAAGGGGTGCATGACGAGTTTGCTCAGAAGCTCGCCGCGGCGGCTGGCAATCTCCGGGTGGGTCCGGGCCTTACAGGCGAGACCGACCAGGGACCGTTGATCGACATGGCTGCGGTCGAGAAGGTCGAGGACCACATACAGGATGCGGTCAACGGCGGCGGCACCGTCGTTTCGGGTGGCCAACGTCATGAACTCGGCGGCACCTTTTTCGAGCCGACCGTGATCACCGGCGTGACACCGGCAATGAAGGTGGCGCGGGAGGAGACTTTCGGTCCCGTCGCCCCGGTGTTCCGCTTCAAGACCGAGGAAGAAGCCATCCAGCTTGCGAACGCGACGGAGTTTGGTCTGGCGGCCTATTTCTATAGCCGCGACATCGGCCGAATCTGGCGGGTCGGCGAAGCGCTCGAGTACGGTATCGTCGGAATCAACGTGGGAATCATCTCGACCGAGGTGGCGCCGTTCGGCGGTTTCAAGGAGTCCGGTATCGGCCGCGAAGGGTCGAAGTACGGTCTCGACGAATTCCTCGAGGTCAAGTACATGTGTGTGGGCGGCATCGACGACTGAACGGCGATCATTTCGAAGCGCCCTTCGACAATAGCTGAGACCGAGATTCGGCCTCGTCGAGGGGCGCCTCGAGGGGAGCGTGAAGCGGAGCCTCCCGCCGTTGGTGGGCGACACTAGGGGAGGTTGCCATGAATTCCACCGTCACGATCATTCCGATCGTCAATCTCCTGATCGGGTTCGCTCCGGTAGCGGTGCTGCTCGCGATCATGCACGCATGGTCGCTGAACCCCTGGCAGGCGATCTACGCGAACCTGCGCATGCTCGCGCAGCTACTTCTTATCGGCTACGTGCTGACCCTGATTTTCGAGGCCGAGGAGCCGTGGATCGTCGTGGCTGTCGTGGCCTTCATGATCGCCATGTCCGCATGGATTGCGCTCCGGCCGCTGTCGGACCGCGGGGTGATGCCGTATGCGGCCGTCCTGGTTGGCTTAGGCGTCACGGGCGTCGCCGTCCTTGTACTCGTGACGCAGGTCATTCTCGATCTTCCGAAGTGGTACGAGCCGCGGTTCGTCGTTCCGCTGGCGGGGATGGTGTTCGCGAACAGCATGAACACGATCAGCATAGCGGGGGAGCGTTACCAGACGGAACGCGGCCGCGGCGTCGAGTATCCCGCTGCGAGACAGGCGGCGATGACGGCCGCACTCATCCCGCAGGTGAACACCTTGCTGGCGGTAGGCCTCGTTGCCCTGCCAGGCATGATGACTGGACAGGTCCTGTCGGGCGTGGACCCGCTCGTGGCTGCGCGCTACCAGATCATGGTCATGTGCATGATCTTCTCGACGGCCGGACTGGCCGCGGCCCTGTACCTGGTGCTGAGGCGGTACGCGATGGAGCGTGCCGAATAGGGAAGGGTCCTGGGCGTCCCTGGTGCCGCTACTCGACTTCGTTCAGCCGACCGGTCTTCACGTCGTAGACGAAGCCGCGAATCTTGTCTTTCACCGGAACGAACGGGTTGGCCCGGATGCGCCGGATGCTCTGGCGCACGTCCTCCTCCACATCGCGGAAGGCTTCGAAGGCGAAGCTGGGGCGAATACCGGTATCGCTTTCGATCTCATCCTTTAGGTCATCGTCCCGGAACGTGACCATGCCGCAGTCCGTGTGGTGGATGAGGATGATCTCCTCGGTTCCCAGCAACCGCTGCGATATGACGATAGATCGAAGGACGTCGTCGGTGACGACGCCGCCGGCGTTGCGTATGACATGCGCATCGCCCTCCGTGAGGCCCAGCACCCGCGCGGGATCGATGCGCGCGTCCATGCAGGCGACGATCACGGCGCCTTTCGCCGGCGGTACCGGCAGGTCGCCTTTTTCGAAAGCGTCGGCATAGCGGGCGTTATTGGCGAGGAACTCATCTGTTGACGACATCAAGCGATCCCGGGTCCTTTAGTCGAGGCGAAACCTAATGGATTTTTCCGTCGCCGCCAAACCGGTTCGCTGCATGGTTTTGGCGAGCGCGTATGTGCCACTCCATTGTGGGTGTCCGGCATTGCGCTACCATCCCCCGGAAAGTTGGGGCGTCGGACGCGGAAGTGAGCGGACCATTGCAGGGCATTGCCGTCGTGGACCTGGGGCTTGGCCCGGTCACGGGGCTCGCGACCATGGTGCTTGCTGATTTCGGCGCCGAGGTCATCAAGGTGGAACCACCCGGCGGGGACCCGTTCCGTGACATGCCGTCTTCCAGAACCTGGATGCGCGGGAAGTCCACGCTTGAAGTCGACTTGGATGATCCGCGAGCGCTCGGCGATCTGCGTTCGCTCATTATCGACGGCGCGGATGCCATCGTAACGACGTTCGGGCGGGAGCGTCGACATGCGCTCGGTCTCGATTTCGACAGCCTGTCGGAGACGCGGAGCGATCTCGTGTACGGCGTCGTTTCGGGATTTGGCGAAGACGGGCCTTACCGGGACTACGCTGCCGTGGAGGCGGTCGTGGCGGCGAAGTTCGGCCGCATGATGAGCCTCGAAGGGGTCGCCCGCCGTCGCGGGCCGTGCTACGCGGCAGTACAGGTGGCGACGCACGCGGCATCGCAAGCCGTAGCCATGGCGGTGCTCTCGAGTCTTTACGGCCGTCGGCAGTCGGGGCGTGGTTTCGCCTTCGACACGTCGCTGATGCGCGGCTTGCTGCCCCAGGACGTGAGTGGCGTGCAGACGGCGCACCTGCGGGAACGCGGTATTCTGCCGACGCCGGAAGCGGCAACGGACCCGGTGACCGTCATGCCGCGCCTCTACTATCACAGCGCCCGCACGAAGGACGGCCGATGGATCCAGTTCGGCAACCTGCTGCCACACCTTCACCAGAACTTCCTTGCCGTCGCGGGTCTCGATGGCCGCTCGCCGGACGAGGGATCCGGGGATATCGAGATATTCCGCAACCTGATGCTCAAGACCATGGAGTCCGCGAGTCTTGATAAGTGGATGGAGAAGTTCGTTCGCCACGGCGGGGTGGCGGCGCATCCCTACCAGACCACCCAGGCGGCGATGGACGATCCGGATATCGTTGACAACGGCCACGTGGTCACCGTCGACGGGGTTGCGCAACTCGGACCCATTGCAGAACTGACGGAGACGCCGGCCATGATCGGCAAACTCCCGCGGCGGATTGATTTCGGTCGAGCCTGCGAACTGTTCGGCATCTCCCGCGATGGTAAGGGTGGCGGCAATTCCAATAGCGGTGGTCGCGGGCCGAATGTGGCACCCGTACCCAAGCGTCCTCTCGAAGGCGTGACTGTGATCGAAGCCGCAACCATCATCGCGGTACCGCTCGCCACGTCGACATTGGCGGATATGGGTGCCCGGGTGATCAAGTTCGAGCCCCCAGGCGGTGACCCGTTCCGGGAAATGATGGTGGGCGCGGGTGCGGCGCGGTGCAACACGGGCAAGGAAAGCATCTGTCTCGATCTGAAATCGCCGAAGGCACGGGACATCGCCCTGAGACTCGTGGAGAAGGCCGACATCCTGGTGCACAACTACCGTCCGGGGGTTCCCGAGAGGCTGGGCCTGGACTACGACACCCTCGCCCGGGTCAAGCCGGACCTCGTCTACCTGGCGTCAAACGGATACGGGCGCAAGGGACCGGGTGCCAGGCGCCCTTCCACGCATCCCATACCGGGCGCAGCGCTCGGTGGAGTCGCCTGGCAGATGGGGGGCTTGCCGACGGACGCGCCACTTGCGCTCGACGAATTGCGGGAAGTCACCCGCGCACTGTTTCGCGCCAACGACGCCAATCCCGATCCGAACACGTCGATGGTGGTGGCGACCGCCGCGGTGCTCGGCCTCCTTGCGCGAGACCTGACCGGCAAGGGACAGCGTATATTCGTCGACATGTTTGGCGCCAACGCGTATGCGAACTGGGACGACTTCGTCTGCTACCCCGGCAAACCGGAGCGGCGATCGGTGGACAAGGGCAGTCTCGGCCTCTCGCCCTGGTGCCGCCTGTATGAATGCCGGTCCGGGTGGGTTTTTCTTTACGCGGAGGACGACGGTGCCAAGGCACGCCTGGGTGCGAACGACGACGCGGGTCTTGAGGCCATGTTCCAGACCGACGATGCGGACGCCTGGGAGGCGCGCCTCAATGGCGATGGAATCGCGTGCGTGCGCGCGGACGCGCACTGGCCCGCGGAATTCCTGTTGCGGGATCCACACGCGCGGGTCGAGGAACTGCTCGTGACCGCGGATCACGCGCAGTGGGGCGAATACAAGCGCCAGGGACCGCTGGTGCGCTTCGAACGGGGTGGGCGCTATCCAGGCGCCTGTCTCGCCGGGGAGCACAGCGTGATGCTCCTCGAAGAACTCGGCCTTGCCAGCGAAACCATTGGCAGGCTGTTGGAGGAGGGAGTGGTCGCGCAGTACGCCTCTGCGTCCTTAAGGGTCGTGATATAAAAGCCGGTTCAAATCACTGGGAGGACAAACCATGGTCAAGAGCGTCTTCATTCCGGAGGAATACGCGGGACCAGCTTCAGAATTGCCCGAAAGAACCCCCATGGACAACCAGGAGTTCGGGAAAGGCGATGCTGAATTGGACAGGAAGCTATCGGCGATTCGCCAGCGCCGCTCCAACGCGTTGATGGACGCGGTCGCCCGCTTTGCGGAGGACCCTTACGCGAGGGAAATGGTCAACCTGGGGCGAGGACCCGGAAATCCGGATATACCGCCGGCCAATGCCGAGCAACTCGAGAAGCTGATCGAGATGGGCGCCGGGACGCAGGGCATCTTCGCTGCCCACGAACCGGCGGACATGGACGTCTACCGCTCATTCCTGCCGCCGCCTCTGCAAGTGCCGGAAGTACCGATGGTCGGCACAACGCTCCTTGACATGAACAGGGAGGCAAGCGACCTCACGCGCTTCCAGGAAGGCCGGATTACGGTCAAGGCACTGTGCCCCGACGGCATCGAGTCCTGGCTCTTGTTGAGCGCCCCGGTGCCAACCCTGTACCACACCCGCGAAGGGGTCGTCTGGGGCTGGCCCAAGTACGTGGCCGATCAGATCACCTTCACGCCGCGCAGGGCCGAGGCCAGGTACGAGGGCAGCGTTCGCTATTCCCTCGATTTCGCACCGGGCCCCGTGGACGACGAAGGCGCCCTGCGAGCCCTCGGAAGGGTCGAAGGCGGCAGTTCGATATCGTGGCACTGGATTCAGGGTGGCTCGGTCCTGCTTCGGGGCACCGGCAGGGGCGGAGGCGCACCGTCCAGGGAACTTGCCTGGGAGCCCGGCATGGTTACGGTCTACATCCGACCGGAGGATCCATGGTCGAAGCTGATACCTGAGAACGCGACGGTTCCCGGCTTCTACTCTAGGTGGATCGGCGGCGGCGGTGACGCCGTGCGTCAGAAGGTCTGCACCGTGCGCGGAGGCGAGATCATCTACCCTGAGCCGGCGTAGCCGCTAACCGGCCAACGAGGAAAGGGACTGAGGCACCGCGTGTAAACGGGGTCGTCGCGCCGTGCGTCGTTCATGAAGTTCAGAATCGCCGCCGGCGCGGCCCTGGTCCTCGTTTTCGCGGGCGGCATCTACCTGATGCGACCGCCTCCTCTCGATCCACCGAGGGAGGCTGGCGTCATGGCGAGCCTCTTCGCGGCCGTCGTATTGCCGATGGGCGACGTCGTTGTCATCAGCCGACCTTCGGATTGCCGGTCGGGTGGCGTCATGAAGGAAGCGGTTCCCGTGGCGCTGTTCGAACAGTTCTTGGCCGCCAACCGCCACGATGAGGGTTTTGATTTTTCCCCTTATTCCGACCGGGTGCGATTCGTCGATGATCCGGACGCGTCGCCGTGGAACCTGCGCACTGAGTTCAGCGCACCGGTGATTTCAATATCGCGCGCCGGGTATCGCAGCGAAGATGCGCTCGTGTGCGTCGAAGTATTTGCGAGCGAAGAGCGCGCATTCTACGTACTGCTGGACCGGGACCACGAGGGTTGGCGCACGGCTGGGGAGATGACCGCCTGGCGCGCCCCGAAATCAGACGCGCGAGACGCGGAATCGACCGAAGAAGAACCGTTGTTTGTGCCGAGGCCTTCCCAGACCTAGTAACCGCGGAAGTCCGTCTCCCGCTTTTCCCTGAAGGCCTTCATGCCTTCGGTGGAGTCCCGTGACAGGCCAGCTATCGGGAGGGCGGATTCAGACCATTGCATGGCGCTGTCGAAGTCGAGGTTCGCCGTGCGCAATGCCAGGGTCTTTCCGAGTTTCTGCGCGATAGGAGGTCCCGCCTCCACCTCGAGCGCCAGTGCCATGGTCCGTGACTCCAACGCGTCGGGTTCCACCAGGTAATTGGTCAAACCTGCCTCGTGCGCTTCCTCGGCGCTCATGAACCTTCCCGTCATCATGAGTTCCATCGCCTTGCGCCACCCCAGGATCTTCGGCAATGACCAGAAACCGCCGAGGTCGGCGAATACGCCCCGCTTGACATAGGCCACCTGGTAGCGGGCGGCGGTGGAGCCGACGGCAAGGTCGCAGTGACTCACCAGGTCGAGTCCGGCGCCGACAGCGGGCCCGTTGATCATGGCGATGATCGGCACCTCGACGCGCTTGAGCGCGATATACGTCTCGGTTTCGTGGCGGAAGTTCAGGCGGTAGCCCTCCGCGTCGATCCCGGCGTCGGCCGGTGGCGCCTCCCGATCCGGATTTGCGGCGCCGCTCATGTCCATGCCGGAGCAGAACCCCCTGCCGGCGCCCGTGATGACAATGCAGCGCACGGTTCGGTCGAAGCGGGCGTCGACCAAAATCTCGCGCAACTCTCGCAGCAACGGAAAGGTCAGGGCATTCAGTTTTTCCGGACGGTTGAGCGTCAGCCAGAGGATGCCGTCCTTCTTGCCCCGGCGTTCGGTCAGAATCAGCGTGTCGGTTGCCATAGTCGTTCCCCCACGGCCCTGCGTTGAAATGTCTGCGAGGGCGTACCCCCGCACGTTGGAAGGCAACTTGCAGTCGCGTGCGACGCGTGTCAAATCTGACCGTGGGTTCGATCGAGGTGGGCTATTGCATGCCGTCGCATGCGCTTTCGAATGTGGTGGGGCAAGAATATCCGGTCCGCGATGACCGGCGCCCAACTCAAATGGACTTGGATCGCCGGACATCGTGGGGTTGGGGAACGCTAAACCTCGTCCGACCGTCTTGGGAATCTCCTCAAACGACCGGACAAGAGATCATTCGCATCCTTTTGTGGGTTAGTACAGCGGATGTTTGCCGGGGTCGTTGGGCTCTCGGGCTGCTTCGACCACACGATCAGCCAAGTTCGACAATTTCTGGTCGATTCCATCGGCCCCGCCCAGCCCTTCGACCATCAACTGGCCGACATACGACCCTACCAAGGCCACAAGGATCGGCCAAAATCCGCCGGCCGTTTGGTCGGTTTCAACCATCGTTAACTCTCTCATTGGGTGCTCCTTTCGTCAAAAATCATTGAAGACAGCCTAAATGACGCCAATGAAGTGGGCCAATGGGTGATTTCAGCAAATTGCGTGTGACGTTTCCCAATCGGTACGCGGACATTTGCCATTTGCAGGCCGTTGGACCTGCCGGATCGGTGGATCAGATTTTGGATCGGTGCAAAGTTCATGCCGGCGCCGCCTCTTGAATCACTTTGGTTTTCGACATGTTGACGTGTGTTAACGTTTCGATCGGAAACATATGACATATATGAAATACATCGTGGGATGCATCAAGAGTATGTAGGCGATAGCCCGTACGGACATGTTCAGCCACGGTGTAGTAACTCCATAGAGGCCCTGGTCGTAGAGAATGAGAGATGTGTTGTTGAGAACAGCCACGCTTCGGGCGACGGCAAGTAAGATTGGGAGGCAGATCAGAAATTTCAATGGCTTCTCGGCCGAAAAGAACCTCTTGTAAAAGGACCGGAATCTCTCGTCGGGGAGCGGGCGCAGAGTCTTGGAGAAATGTGCTGCCGTGGCTACCGTTGCCATTCCGATGAATAGCGTGATGACCTCCGGTGTCGCCATGGCCTGAATGGAACTCGTATCGGTGAACGGGTTCAGTTCGGTGTAGCCGAATTGATGGACGCCCACCCAGGTGGTCCAGATGTCGAACGTGGTTGTCAGCGCGAATGTCACGCCGAAGAAGAGCGCGAGATTTCGTGCGATTGAGGAATCAGGAAGCATGACTTGCTGATCGGAGAGGGGAATTCGAGGGTAACGAGATTGGTCGCGAGACCGACCACGACTGACGATTCGTGGGCGGTCACGCCGTTTGCTAGACGACCTGGTTCACTCTCGACTCAGACCGTCCTGGACCACCGCAGTCTGTAGGAACAGGACGCCAGTGGGTTTCCTTCTCGGACTCAGTGCCCATAGGAGGCCGCCAGTACACCAGCGTCCATTACGATGCTCCGATTTGCGGTATGGTGTCACTCCGGTTCCCGCTCTGATCCTGTGATGGTGTCGGCAACACGCTTGATGCCCCGCTTGATCCCCTCGAGACCTCCCAGCTTTTCGTAGGCGTAACTGACGACGATACCCCCGCCCACAGCTACCAGAAAGACAACCCCCAACGCTCCGCCAGCGGTTTGATCGGCTTCAACTCTTGTTAGTTCCCTCATTGCATGCTCCTTTTGGTGATGGATGAGGGTGACCTTACCGCATCGCGATCGTGGGCAGAGAGCGATGGAAGCGTGGTCTTGCGTACGATATTTCTCAAGTTTCCTGCATATATTGCCCATTGCCACATTTGGATCAAATGGTGTCGAGTGGCTAGGGTTTCGAGGCGCGACATATCAGGTATATAAAATATGTCGTAGGCCGTGTGAATATCATGAAGAAGACGATCATGACAACTAGATCTACCCATGGCGTATCGACTCCAAAGAGACCAAAGTCAAACAGGATTAGGGATGTATTGCTGAGGACCGGCACGACCCGCACAACGGCGAGGAGAATGGGAAAAAGAACGACAAGATCGAAGAGATTGATGGACAAGAATCTCTTGTAATACGAGGTGAACTTCTCATCTGGGAGCGGACGCAGCGTCTTCGAATAGCGTGCTCCTGCTGCGACCATGGCCATCCCGATGAACGCGGTTACGATCTCGGGATTGGCCATCGCTCGGATAGAACTCGTATCGGTGAGCGGGTTGGTTTCGGTATAGCCATATTGATGCACGCCTACCCAGGTCGTCCAGAGGTCGAACGTGGTTGTCAGAACAAATGTCCCCGCGAAGAAGAGTGTCAGATTTCGGACCATGGAATGAGGAACTGGAAGTTGGCTGAGGGAGGACTTGTGAGAAATCTCTCAAAGTGCAATACGGACATGGAAAAACCTGAAGTCGCCATGTGTTCGTCGCGAAGATCGGCTACGGGTTCCCCCCGGGGTTTAGAATCTCTCGTCGCCATTGGCCAGTTCCTCCAAAAATGGTCTTCACAGATCCCGAACCTTGGCAGCCACACGTCTGGCGTAGTGAATTGAAGGACGCGGTGACTTCCGTGGCGGAACTCGGTCGCGTGCTGCGATTGCCGCTTGAGGACTGCGATGAAGGGGCGATTGCGGGGTTCCCGCTGCGCGTCCCCAGGCCGTTTGTCGCCCGCATGCGGCGGAACGATCCCGACGATCCGCTGTTGCGGCAGGTGTTGCCGGCTGCGGCGGAAAAGGAACCTGTGTCTGTATTGCCGGATGGCACGCGACTCAGCGTGGACCCGCTTCGGGAGAACGACTACGCCCGCGCCCCGGCGTTGATCCAGAAATACCGGGGCCGCGCGCTGCTGATCGCGACGCCAGCGTGCGCTGTGCACTGCCGCTACTGCTTTCGCAAGCACTTCCCCTATGAGGATCACAGTCCCGGTCGGCGGGAAGCGGCACTTGCGGTGCTGCGAGAGGATGACGAGATCGCCGAAGTCATACTGTCGGGCGGCGATCCGCTGGTGATGACCGACGCCTCGCTCGGTAGGTTGATCCGGTGTCTGGATTCGATACTGCACATCGAACGGCTGCGTATCCACACGCGCCTGCCCATCGTCCTGCCGTCGCGCATCACTCGGGACCTTCTCGACATCCTTGCATCGACACGGCTGCGTGTCGTCGTGGTCGTACATGCGAACCATCCTCAGGAACTGGATTCGGACACGGCCCGGGCGTTCGCTTGCCTGCGAGGGGCTCCAGGAATCACTCTGCTCAACCAGACCGTGCTGCTGCGCGGTGTCAACGATGCGGCACCGGCCCTCTGCGCGCTCTCGGAGAGACTCTTCGCGCAGGGGGTCCTGCCTTACTACCTGCACATGCCCGATGCCGTTATCGGCACCCACGGGTTCCACGTGACCGAGGTGCGCGCGAGGCAGATTCACGACGCCATGGCCGAGAGACTGCCGGGTTACCTGCTGCCGAAGCTGGCGCGCGAGGAACCGGGACGAGCGGCGAAGACGGTGCTGGCCTGAGGGGATTGGGGAGGCTGTGCGGATGTCTGAATGGGATACGGTTTGATCGGCAGTAAGTCGTTCCCCCAAGGCTCCGCAGAAATCTCTGCGAGGGCGAACCCCACGCGTCGTTGGAAGGCAACTTGCTCGACCGCCGGCCGCATGTTCGATTTCAGCACGTGTTTGGCTCACCAGGGGCGATTTTAGGAATGTCCGGGCTCATATGAAGCGGGACAACTGCCCGATTTTGTGTGCGAGATAGCGCAAGAGCGGTACAGACTCTTGCCATAGGACACCTCGATGCGCATCGACGGTCAGGGTGGAATTCCCGAGTGTGATGAGTTGAGCATCGAGTCGCCTCCAGCAAGGCTCGGCGTTTAGAATTGTTTGCCATCTCGACCGGATTCCGACGCATAGCGTGTGCCGATCCCTGGCCATGAGACCCGCCGGCCCTTCGGGCGCGACGTGTTTCACGCCCACTCAGGCCCACGGTTCCGCCCATCCCACCGTCCCGGATACTGCGCCTTGATCGGCACTTGCGTGCCGCTCTACGGCGCACCCCGTTAGAACATCAGTCTGAAGAAATCCGCCAGGCTGATGCCGTACTGATCGCGGTAGACCAACCAGGAGAGCATGGCGCCGGCGAGTGCAAGCGCAGCGCAGAACGTGAGGATCGAGATAGACCCTATGAGTACGTGGTTGAACAGCAGTGCCTTCAGGAATCTCAGCAGACCCACCGCAGCGGTCTCATTCGCGCGCAATGCGACAATCCCGGTCTAGGATACCTCTCTGCCGGTCAACGGACCTGACGTCCGGCCGCGCTTGAAAAGCGGCGGTTTCGGTGTGATGTTCTCGCTACGGTTACCGTAGGCATCGGACGCGGATTTGAACGCCACGAAGACAGGATTGGCGGGACTGGCCCTGGCGGTTGGCTGTTCGGGTTCGGCACAGTCCGTCCCGGACGAAGCCGTCGAAACCGTGTTCCCATCCTGTGTTCCAACGTCGGGTCGACTGGGTCCCGAAGCAACTTTGGCTGCGCATGCCGGGAGCTACAGATTGACGTTGGTGCGGCCGGGTGATCCTGTCGCGTCCGTCCGAGGCAATCTCGTGCTCTATCCGCAGGTGGCAGGGTTCGAATCACTCGGGAACGCGTCGACTCCACTATACGGTACTTCGGACGTCCGCCTTGGTTCGGTCGGTGCCCACCGGGTCGGTGACACTGAGAGCGATGCCGCGGAAGCCCCGGGTGTTCTCGTGCTGGAATTTGATCGGGCCGGAGCGAGAAACATCCTGCTGCGCCTGGGATCGGCCGCAAACAGGCGGGACAGGATGCTCTACGATGGCGCCTACACCGTCCTCGAGGTAAAGGAAATCTCCGTCGAAGGGTTCTCGGGTAGTTGGCGAAGCGGCTCGGACGCAACCCCCGTAGGAGGCCACTTTTGCGCATCACAGTCTCTTCGTCAGCCGGACGCGGTCTGGAATCCCGCGGGCGCCGGCTCTCGGGCGTGGAGGTCAGCCGTTGGGCTTTACATGCCGTGAATAGGACACTTGCCGCATCGTTTGTCGTCGCTCTTTCTTTCCTCGCCGCAGCAGGAATTCAATCGAGCAATGCGGCGGAGTCGGACGAAGCAGTTGTGTCCACGGAACTCGATGATGGCTTGCTGCGCTGGCTCATTCGCGCCCGCTGGTGGCGCCAGGTACCGGATCAGCCCGCGTTGCCGACGATGGCCGACATTTCGTACGACCGGCTGACGGTATCGTGGATGGCGCCGGAGAGCGCAGTGTTCGAGATCGTGGGTTATGACGTGCAGTACCGTGCGTCTGACGAAGGAAGGTTTGTCCATTGGGCGCACGACGGTACCGGCACCGAAGCGACCATCACCGGCCTTGCCGAGGTCACCGAATACACGGTTCGAGTGCGCGCTCGAAACGACGTGGGCGAGGGGGATTGGTCCGCGTCGGTGTCGGGCAAGACACTGGTGGCGCCACCGAGGTTCCTGGAAGGCGAGAACGCGGACCGGGAGTTGAATGAGAACACGCCGGCGGGGGAGCCTGTGGGCGATCCGGTCACGGCGAGAGTGCGCAGCGGCGCGATTCGCTACAGCCTTGGGGGAGAGGACGTCGATTCCTTCGAAATCGACGCATCCAGCGGTCAACTGCTCACGCGCCAGGGGGTCGACTACAACTACGAAGAACGCCCGGGCTACGAGGTTGAGGTTGAGGCGTCGAACGTGCGCGTCGGAACGGGCCGGATTCTGGTTCGGATCGCGTTGCTGGACGTGGACGAGCCGCCAGGCAAACCGGATCGGCCGACGGTGACCGCGCTGGGTTCGACAGGTCTGCGTGTCACCTGGGTTGCGCCGTCCAACACGGGTCCGGTGATTTCCGGATACGACCTGGAGTACCGGGAGCATGGCACCGGGGCATACCTGAGTGCGGAGCACGAAGGGACGAGGACGAACGCATCGATCACTGGATTGGCACGTCAGACGCGGTACGAGGTACGCGTCAGGGCGCTGAACGGGGAAGGCACGGGAGTGTGGTCCGAAACCGCCCAGGCACGAACTGGTGGAGGCGGCACACCGGCATACGCTCCAGCGAGTCAGAGCGCTTTCGACGCGCTCTTCGTTGGGAGTTTCCTGTCGACCGAAAGCACTTTCATCCTGTTCGTATCCGCGGGTCGGATCAGGGAAAGGAACGAGCATCCCGGAGCCTACACATATGAGAGTACGGGATCGAACACCGGGACCTTGACGCAGACTTATGACGATACGGCGACTTTCGGTGGTAGCTGTACGATCCGTCTCACGTTCAGGTCTGAGACTTCCGGCACTCTGCGTCGCACCTGCGGTGGAGGACAGAGCAGCAGCGAGCAGTGGCGGCTGGACTCCATAGATCCGGGTGCCTTCAACATTGAGATCATACCGGTTGGCGACAGCAGCAGCTTGGTCGATAGTGCATTTCGAGCCGCAGTCGCACGATGGGAGAGCGTCATTCGAGCTGATACCGCAGCGGTGTACATACGCTCTATTAGGACGGTCGATGACCTCTTTGACAATGGAAGCACGGACAAGATCTTTGGTGTTATCGACGATCTCAGGATCTATGCACGACTCGCCAGTATCGACGGTCCGGGCGGCACGCTGGCAATCGCAGGCCCCTTTTTCGTACGCACCACATCGAAATTGCCGGCCGTATCGCGCGTAACGCTGGACGCGGACGACACTGAGAGACTAACGACCGTGGATCTGCGCGGGATCGTATTGCACGAGGTTGCGCATGCCTTGGGATTCGGGACGATTTGGGGCAGTCTGGGTCTTCGGAAGAATCCTTCTTTCGATTCGGACGGCGAGCCTGTTTCCCCCGTGCCGGATACGCATTTCAGCGGCGCGAATGCGATCGCGGCGTTTGACGCGGTCGGCGGCACAGACTACACGGGCGAAAAGGTCCCCGTGGAGAATACTGGCGGACCAGGTACAGCCGACGGTCATTGGCGAGATTCGGTATTCGGCAGAAGGGAATTGATGAACGGATACCGAATCCTCGGGTCCAGGGACGCCAATGCCATGAGCCTCGTAACCATTCAGTCCATGGCAGATTTGGGCTACACGGTTGATGTCGACGAGGCGGATTCCTATACGCTACCTGCTTTTTCCTTCCCGACGGCGCGCTCACGTGCCAGTGAAGAATCCCCCACGAACTGGCTTCCGCTCAAGTGCATAGTGACGCGACCGGTTCCGGCGCACGAAGTGACCCTGATCGAACTGGAGTCCGGCGGACTCCAGTAAGGACGGCTTGTAGATACCGCCTTCCCGCGCGCGCGTGCTAGTCTCGCGCGTTCGGAGGATCGCACTTGGGTCCTCGAACGGCAGATGATTCTGGAAGCCCCGGGGGAGGGCGCGCGTGCTTCGTTACATTGCAAGGCGACTGTTGCTGATCTTTCCGACGTTGATCGGGATCATCACGATCAACTTTTTCATCGTGCAGCTCGCTCCGGGCGGTCCCGTCGACCAGATGATCGCGAACCTCACCGGACAGAACGTCGACGCCACCGCCCGTATCGCTGGCGCTGTCGACGCGCAACCGCAACTCGACAATCTCGAGGCGACGACCCAGTACGCTGGCGCCCAGGGACTGGACCCGGAGCTGATCGCCGAGATAGAGAAGCTGTACGGCTTCGACAAGCCGATCCACGAACGCTATTTCAAGATGGTCAAGGACTACCTGACCCTCGAATTCGGCGAGAGCTACTACCAGAACCGGCCGGTGGTGGACCTCGTAGTCGAACGGCTGCCGGTGTCGCTGTCCCTCGGTTTCTGGTCGCTGATTCTCATCTACACGATCTCGATACCGCTGGGTGTCGCCAAGGCGGTCCGCGACGGGACGCGTTTCGACGCCTGGACAAGCGGCGTGATTTTCGTCGGCTACGCGATACCGGGCTTCCTCTTCGCCGTGTTCCTGATAGTGCTCTTCGCCGGCGGCTCCTATCTCGACTGGTTTCCTCTCAAGGGGCTGACATCCACCAACTTCGATGACCTGTCCTTCCTCGGGAAGATCGGAGACTACTTCTGGCACCTGGCATTGCCGGTCGCCGCGCTGACCATCGGCGGCTTCGCCATGCTGACGATGCTGACCAAGAACTGCTTTCTGGAAGAGCTGTCGAAGCAGTTCGTCCTGACAGCGCGGGCCAAGGGCCTGAACCAGAAGCGCGTGCTCTACGGCCACGTCTTCCGGAATGCGATGCTCATCGTGATCGCGGGTTTCCCCGCGGCGTTCATCGGCATCCTCTTCACCAGCGCGCTATTGATCGAAGTGATTTTCTCGCTGGACGGCCTCGGCCTGCTTGGCTACGAAGCTACGCTGACGCGCGACTATCCCATCATGTTCGGGACGCTGTTCTGTTTCACCTTCATCGGCCTCGTGATGACGCTGGTGGGCGACATCACCTACACGTTCGTCGATCCCCGCATCGATTTCGAGACCAGGGAAACGTAAGTGGCGACACGCCTGGCGACACCGGAGACGGACGGATTCATCGAGTCGGACACCGCATCCGGCCGATTCCGGATGTCCCCGCTAACGCGGCGCCGGTGGGAGAACTTCAAGGCCAACAAGCGCGGCTACTGGAGCCTGTGGATCATCTCCACCATGGTGGTGCTCAGCATGTTCGCCGAGTTCATCGCCAACGATGCGCCGCTGGTGGTGGGCTACAAGGGCGAACTCTACTTCCCGGTCCTGTTCACATACCCGGAGACGGAATTCGGCGGCGTGTTCGAGACGGAAGCGGAGTACCTCGAACCCTTCGTCCAGGACCTGATCGAGGACGGCGATGGCTGGTGGCTGTTCCCGCCCATCAGGTACAGCTACGAAACCATCGACCTGTACACCGAAGGCGCCGTGCCGGAAGCGCCTTCGACGCGGCATTGGCTTGGTACCGACGACATCGGCCGGGATGTCGCCGCGCGCATCATCTATGGATTCCGGCTCTCCGTCCTGTTCGGGCTGGCCCTGACCTTCTTCAGTTCCCTGGTCGGCATCTCCGTGGGCGCCACCCAGGGTTTTTTCGGGGGCGGGATCGACCTGTTCGGCCAGCGGGTCGTGGAGGTCTGGGCGGGGCTGCCCCAGTTGTTCCTCATCATTATCCTCTCGAGTCTCATCGAACCGAACCCCGTCGCGTTGCTGCTTCTGCTCCTGCTGTTCAACTGGATGGCCCTGGTCGCGGTGGTCCGCGCGGAATCCCTGCGCACGCGCAATTTCGACTACGTTCGAGCCGCAAGGGCGCTTGGCGAGTCCAACTTCGTCATCATGACCAAGCACCTGCTGCCGAACGCGATGGTGGCGACGCTCACCTACCTGCCGTTCCTGCTGAGCGGATCGGTAGTCACGTTGACGTCGCTCGATTTCCTCGGCTTCGGCCTGCCTGCCGGATATCCGTCTCTCGGTGAATTGCTCGCACAGGGCAAGGCGAACCTCCAGGCGCCGTGGCTCGGGCTGGCGGGATTCTTCACCCTGTCCATCATGCTGACCCTGTTCGTGTTCGTCGGCGAAGGCGTACGCGATGCGTTCGATCCGCGGCGGTCAGTCAGATGAGCGAACGTATCCTGGAGGTTAACGATCTCGCCGTGGCGTTTCGCGGTGAAGAGGTCGTCAGGGGGATCAACTTCCATATTGACCGCGGCGAAGCGGTGGCGCTCGTCGGCGAGTCGGGTTCCGGCAAGTCGGTCACCGCCCTGTCCGTCATGCAATTGCTGCCCTATCCACAGGCCAGCCACCCGCGCGGCTCGGTCAAGGTTGATGGCCAGGAGGTGATCGGCGCCGACGAGGGGGAGATGCTGAAGATCCGCGGCGACCGCGTGGGCATGGTCTTCCAGGAACCGATGACGTCGCTCAATCCGCTGCACCACATCGAAAAGCAGATCGGTGAGATCCTGTTCGTGCACCGGGCGATGGACAGGAAGGCTGCGAGGGAGCGGGCGCTGGAACTGCTGAACCTGGTCGGGCTGCAGCGCGCCGAGGAACGCCTGCGTGCTTACCCGCACGAGCTGTCCGGAGGCCAGCGGCAACGCGTCATGATCGCCATGGCCCTTGCCAACGAGCCGGATCTGCTGATCGCCGACGAACCCACGACGGCGCTGGATGTGACGGTGCAGGCACAGATACTCGCGCTGCTCGACGACCTGAAGAGCCAACTGAACATGTCGCTGCTGCTCATCACCCACGACCTGGGCATCGTGCGCAAGATGGCGGATCGCATCTGTGTCATGACGGACGGCGAACTGGTGGAGCAGGGTCCTGCGAGACGAATCTTCGACGCCCCGCGGCACCCCTATACCCGGCACCTGCTCGAGGCGGAACCGAAGGGGGAGGCGACGCCTTCGGACCCGAATGCGCCCGTTGTGATGCACGGTCAGGATGTCAGCGTGCATTTCAACCTGGCGAAGGGAATGTTCGCGCGCCGGCGTGTGCTGAAGGCGGTGGACGAGGTCTCCGTCACGATTCGCGCTGGCCATACCTTGGGTGTTGTCGGCGAGTCCGGCTCCGGCAAGACGACGCTGGCGCTCGCCATGCTGCGGCTGATCAAGAGCACGGGCGAAATCGAACTCGCCGGGCAGGGCATCCAGGGGCTGAAGTCCAAGGCGCTGCGCCCGTTGCGCAAACAGATGCAGGTCGTCTTCCAGGATCCCTACGGAAGCCTGTCGCCAAGGCTCTCGGTGGACCAGATCATCGGCGCCGGACTGCGCGTGCACCGGCCGGAGCTTTCCGTTCCAGAAAGGCGGGAAATCGTCGCAGGCGCGCTGCACGAAGTGGGCATAGACCCTTCCATGCAGGATCGCTACCCGCACGAGTTCTCCGGCGGCCAGCGGCAGCGCATCGCCATCGCCCGCGCCATCGTCCTGCAGCCGAACCTGATCGTTCTGGACGAGCCGACATCGTCGCTGGACATGTCCGTCCAGGCGCAGATCGTGGACCTTCTGCGCGATCTGCAGCGCCGCCATTCGATCGCCTACATATTCATCAGCCATGACCTCAAGGTGGTCAGGGCACTCGCCGATGAGATCATCGTGATGAAGGACGGCGTGATCGTGGAACAGGGAGCCGCGAAGGAAGTCTTCACGGCCCCCAGGACAGCCTATACGCGGGCGCTGATGTCCGCTGCGTTCGACATCGAGGTGGTCGAAGGGGATCAGTAGCTCAGGCTTCCGCGATCCGGTTGCCTCCCTGCGCGCGGCGCGCGGCACCGATCAGGGGCACCACAAGGGTCCCGAATATGACGAGACTCATCCCGCCCAGGATCAGGAATGTCGTCTCCATACCCCAGAGATCGAGCGCAGCCGCGACCAGCGGTGCCGTCAGCGCGAAAGCGGCGCGAAAGCCCAGGCTCGCGAACGAGTTCGCCGTCGCCCGGAACTCGCTCGGTACGCGCTTGTTCAGTGCGTCGCTCAGGACCACGTGACCGAAGCCCCGGCATGCGAAGAACACCACGCTGACGAGCACGCCGCCGACGGCGCCAAGCGTGCCGAGCCCCAGGTAACCCAACACGGGTCCGATGCCCACGATGACCAGCATCGCCGTGCTGCCGAACCGGTCCTCGAGACTCAGCGCGTAGCGGCCCGCAGCGGCCGATACGAACGTCAGTGCAGCCCAGAGATAGCCGTAGTGAACGATGCCGATGCCCAGTTGCTGCCAGTGTTTTTGCAGAAGCCATACCGCGAACATGGTGGTCAGCGCCCACACCGACATTGCGAGGAACGTCAGGCGCAGCACCGCACCGTTCAACAGCAGGTGGCGGAGTACCGATCCGATGTTCCCGACGTGACTATCCCTGGACATCCTGTTTCCCGGCGGCTCGACCAGGCCGAAAGCGAGCAGGAACGCGATCCATCCGCCGGCCACCTGCACGTAGACCGCGGCCTCCATCGACCAGATGAGGAGCACGCTACAGGTTGCCGCGGCCAGTGCTTCGGACACGTTGCGCGTGGTGAAGAGCCGCCGCACCGCCTTGCGGCTGCCATGCGCGTGCCCCTTCAGGGCAAGTTCCGTGTCATACAGCAGAGCGAGATCAGCGCCGGACATCAGGCTCAGGCCAAGGCCCAGGCAGCTCTCGAACAGCGCAAGCTGCCAGAAGCCTTCCGCGAACAGCAGGACGCTTTGGCCGACACCGAGAAAGAACGTGCCGGTGACGATGACGCGCTTGCGCCCGAGCAGGTCGGCCAGGTAGCCAGATGGCGCCTCCATGACCAGCACCACGGCCGCAAACCACGCCTGCAGCAGGAAGACCTCGGGCAGGGTCAGGCCCCGGCTCTCGAAGAAAAGCACGATGACCGGCATCAGGACCAGGAAAACCTGGAAGAACGCCAATGCCAGAACCCGCTGATAGTTCTTCTCCAATTGTCGTCGCGTCGGCGTCGACATCCTGCTTTCTCTCCTCAAGGCGCGCTTTCGCGCCGTCAATCAACAAAAAACCCCGATGGCTGGAGACGCATCGGGGTTTCCCTGGAACGGTGGGAAGGATCAGGTACCTACCCGCTATCGTCTCCTTTCGGTGAACCGAAATGCGCCTGCCATTGACCACGTACCTCCGCGCTCGAAGTGGCGTCGAGGGCGAACGTCGCGGTCGAACATACTGTTTGCATTCGGGTCATGGGGTTGGCCACGAATTCGAAGGCGCGCGATTGTAGGGTCGCTGCTCTTCACTGGCAACCTTTGTTTCAACGCTGGAGGTGAAATGTCCCGGGTCGCGTCGTTCTTCGGCGGGAGATGGCTGTTGGCTTGTCATGGCTGCCACGGTGAGGCAAGCTGATCTGAATATCGTTGGGCGGTGGATTCGTGATGCCTTGGTGGGCGTGGTTGATAGCTGGGATCGTGTTGATGGTGCTGGAATTGGCAGCCATCGACGCGGCGTTCTACCTCGTGTTCCTGGGCGCTGCAGCCGTCCTGGTCGGCATCGCGGTACTGGGCGACCCGACCTTCCCGGTCTGGGGCCAATGGGTCCTCTACGGTGTTCTTGCCGTGGCATCGATGGTGTTCTTTCGGCGCAAGCTCTACGACCGGCTGCGTGGCGGTGCGCAGGGATTCGACAACTCGACGGTAGGCGAGGTGGTCGAAGTCGCGGAAGACGTGCCGGCCGGCGGCAGAACCCGCGTAGCCATGAGGGGCAGCGAATGGTCCGCCACCAACGTGGGGACGGTAGCGATAGGCGCTGGTACACAGGCTAGGATAGTGGGCTTGAGTGGCGCAGCGGTGAATATCGTGGCGATGTCTGCGGATCCGTCCGACGGCTAGGGGGTGCGCCGTAGAACGGCACGTCAGTGCCGATCAAGGCGCAGCATCCGGGACGGGTGGGATGGGCGAGACGATGGGCCTGGGCGGGGCTGAAACACGGCGCGCCCAACGGGCCGGCGGGTTTCATGGCTCTAGGAATTTGAGGAAATCATGGGATTTTTTGATTCAGGATTGATCGTCGCCATCGTGGTGGCGGTATTGGCCATCATTGTCGTCATCAAGACGGCGGTGATCGTGCCCCAGCAGGGGGCTTACGTGGTAGAGAACCTCGGCAAGTTCTCGCGGACATTGACGGCGGGATTCCACGTCCTGATCCCGTTTCTCGACCGGGTGGCGTACAAGCACACGCTCAAGGAACAGGCGATCGATGTGGAAGAGCAGATCTGCATCACGTCGGACAACGTGCAGGTTGGCGTCGATGGCGTCCTCTACCTGCAGGTCATGGATGCGCGCAACGCGTCATACGGCATCGGGGACTACCTGTTCGCGATCGCGCAACTCGCGCAGACGACGTTGCGTAGCGAAATCGGCCAGATTGAACTGGACAAGACGTTCGAAGAACGCAGCCACATCAACCTGCGTGTCGTCGAGGAGCTTGACAAGGCGTCGGACTCCTGGGGCGTCAAGGTCCTCCGCTACGAGATCAAGAACATCAATCCGCCCAGGGACGTGGTATCCGCCATGGAGAAGCAGATGCGCGCCGAGCGGGAGAAACGCGCGACGGTACTGCAGTCCGAAGGCGACCGGGATGCGAAGATCAACGAGGCCGAGGGCGAGAAACAGCGCGTCATCAAGGAGTCGGAAGCGGTCAAGGAGCAGCAGATCAACGAGGCGCAGGGGGAGGCCGCAGCCATTCTTGCGATCGCGGAGGCCACCGCCGAGGGGTTGCGGAAAGTTGCCGATGCGCTGGCCAGCGAAGGCGGCGACAAGGCCATGCAGCTCCGCGTCGCGGAGGACTACCTGGAGCGCTTCGGCAACCTGGCCAAGGAAGGCAATACTCTGATCGTGCCCGCGAACCTGAGCGACGTCTCGTCGATGATCGGCGCCGCCACCAACGTGCTGACGACCCTGCGGCCGCCGACCGGAACGACTGCGGGCTAGCCCGGATATTTCATGAAGAAGAGGGCGAGAACCTTGTTAATCCGTTAT
>JAPPGA010000046.1 GCA_028821515.1 Gammaproteobacteria bacterium
TCTCGTGGGATCGACGCTCTCCCTTCAGGCTCACTTCACGTGGGACAAGTCTGCCCGTGGCGCCGACGCCGCGTGACACGTAGCCTTGCAGATGCGCCATGGCGTTGGCGTGTCCGGCGCGGGAAGCGGGACGTGACACCGCCTCAAGCAACGCCCTGACGTAGCGCCCGGCCACGTCGTCCAGATTGCCGGACAGGTCCGATACGAGATGTCCGAGCCGCTGGTAGGCCTGTACGTCGTGTGCCATCACCAGGTACTTGTACGCGGTATGGAAGCCAACAAGTCTTGCCGCGGTCATGCCCGCGACGCTCGTTCGCCGCCAATGCGCGTACACGAACGTGCGCATCACGAAGCTGGCGCAGCCCGTTGGATCGAATAGCGCCGCACCCTCGATCACGGGGAGTACGGGCCGTCTGTCCGAAACCCGAGCCGCGTACACGCCGCGACCCGTATCCGGAGCATCACTTCCGAACACACTGACGCCAGACAGTCCGCAGCTCGGCGAGTCCTGCATAAAGACATAGCCGTCGACATCATCGAGGACACGCAACTGGCGATCTGCGAACGCGCGCAACGCCTCCGTCACGTCGGCGCGCGGCCGGGAGATGGTTGCTTCCTCTCCGACGATCCTCGCCCGGGGTGAGCCGGGATCTCCCTCAAGACGAATCGGGTCGCGCGGCACGCCAAGTCCGATGCCCACTTCCGGGCAGATGGGCAGAAACTCGTACAGGTCGTCGAGCGCCGCGTGGGGCATCGCCTCCCGCTTGTGGCGTCCGTCGTACCGGACAGGAGCGCCGGTCAGGCATTCGCTGACTGCAAGGGTGAGAGGAGGAACGGGAAAGGGCGGCATGTCCTTCGCGTCCATTCCCGAAACAACCTGTCGAGCAACCCGGTGGGTACGGAGAGTACAATCCCCCCAACCTTCATGCATGCGAGGCATCCCAAGGTGGGCCTTTTCGCCAAGTTGACAGAGAAACCCTGGCTGCCGGACCGCTCCGGTGTGGCGCAACTGCGCACCGGCGGGTTCGCGGTCCACAACCGGAAGGTCGCACTGGTGATCTTTCTGGCGGTGGTCGGGATCCTGTTCTCCCTGTTCATTGCCGCGTATCACATGCGCCTCGAATTCTCCACGGACTGGGTCGCGATGCCGGAGCCGGGGTTGCTCTGGTTCAACTCCGGCGTACTCATCATCGCCAGCATCGCCTTCGAGTGGGCACGGTCAGCCGTGGCCCGAAGCGACGTGGCGCGCGGTCGAACCGCCTTCCTCGTGGCTGGCGCATTGACCGTGGTGTTCCTCGTTGGCCAATTGATCGTCTGGCGCGATGTCGTCGACCTCGGCTACTACGCCCAGACGAATCCCGCCAACGGGTTCTTTTTCGTTCTCACCGGGGTTCATGGCGCGCATCTTCTCGGCGGATTGATCGCCTGGTGGCGCGCCGCGCGGCGAATGTACCGAGACGCCGACCCGGGCGATGCGCGAGTGAGCGTGGACCTTTGCGCAATGTACTGGCACTTCCTGCTCCTGGTGTGGCTGGGCATGTTCGCGCTGCTCCTGAACAGCTGACAGAACGGAACGCGGCATGACCGATGTCGTGGCAAATCGCGGTGGCGACAGGCTCGAACTCGATATCGAGGGGATGACCTGCGCCGCCTGCGTGACCCGTCTTGAGAAAGCGCTCTCAAGAGCACCCGGCGTACGCGAAGTCAGCGTGAACCTGGCTCTCGAACGGGCGTCTGTCGTGGTCGATACCGGCGCGACAGGCATCGGGGCGCTCTCGGACGCGGTAAGCGGTGCGGGTTTCTCCGTCGGGCGGGAAACCCTGGCGTTTGCCGTGGAAGGCATGACCTGCGCCGCCTGCGTGACGCGGGTGGAAAGAGCGTTGGGACGCATTCCCGGTGTGCTAGAAGCCAGTGTGAATCTCGTGGCTGAACGCGCGAGCATCAACGTCGTCCGCGGACAGGTGCGTTCAGAAGCGGTCGCCTCGGCCCTCGAACGCGCTGGATACTCTGCGAACTTCGACCCATCGGAGCCCTCTCGGCAGGCACAGCTCGACGATGCCAAGGCGGTCAATGAACGGCGCATCGTCATCCTGTCTGCGGCGCTCACCACGCCACTCGTCCTCGGCATGTTGTTCGGTGTGCTCGGCTACGAGGACCTGCACGTCATGCCCGCGTTCGAGGTGCTGATCGCGACTCCCATACAGTTTGTCATCGGCTTCCGTTTCTACCGGGGCGCGTTCAATGCCCTGCGCGGCGGATCCGCGAACATGGATGTGCTCGTCGCTCTCGGCACCACCGCCGCATATGGATTCAGCTGGTACCTGCTCCAGACTCTCGGCGAGGAAGCGGACGGTCAACTCTATTTCGAGGCGTCGGCAGTCATCATCACCCTGGTGTTGCTTGGCAAATACCTGGAAAACAGGGCGAAACGCGGCACGACGCGCGCGATTCGCGCATTGATGGAGTTGCGGCCTCCGATTGCGCGCGTCGAACAGGCGGACGGGACCATCGTGGAGACAGGCATCACCCGGGTGGTCAGCGGCAACCTGGTCGTCGTACGCCCCGGAGAGCGGATTCCGGTGGACGGCGAGGTCGTGGATGGCGCAAGCGATGTCGATGAGTCCCTGGTCACGGGCGAAAGCGTCCCCGCGGCAAAGACGCCGGGAGACGCTGTCACCGGCGGAGCCATCAACGGCGCAGGCCTGCTTAAGGTACGGGCGACCACCGTCGGCGAGGATTCGACGCTCTCTCGGATCGTGCGCCTGGTGGAAAACGCCCAGGCAGGCAAGGCAGCCGTGCAACGCCTCGTGGACAGGATCAGCGCGGTTTTCGTTCCGGCTGTCATGGGCGTCGCCGCCATCACCTTCGTTGCGTGGATCGCCGTGTCAGGCGAGGTGGAGCCGTCGCTGATAGCAGCGGTGTCCGTGCTCGTCATCGCCTGTCCCTGCGCCCTCGGCCTCGCGACCCCCACGGCGATCATGACCGGCACCGGGGCGGCCGCTCGCGCCGGCATCCTGATCAAGGATGTGGACGCTCTCGAACAGGCACATCACATCGACACGGTTATATTTGACAAGACCGGTACGCTGACCGAGGGCCGACCGCGCGTCGCGCGAACATTTGCGGCGGCACGCGACGACCAGTACCTGTTGACCGTCGCCGCTTCCGTTCAGCAGGGCAGCGAGCACCCGCTGGCCCGCGCAGTTACGGAACACGCGAACGAGGTTGGCCTGACGCTGTTCTCGTTGGGCGAGTTCGAAGCCGTGCCCGGTTCCGGCGCGCGCGGCATCGTGAACGGAAACCGCATTTGCCTCGGCAATGCGGAATTCGTCGCAGAGCATGCACCCATTGACGACGCTTTCCGTGCCCGTGCGCGGGACTGGGAGCATGAAGGTACGACGGTCGTTTTCGTCGCCGAGTCCGACAACCTGCTCGGTCTCATCGGCATCAACGACCCCGTCAGAGATACCGCCCCTGCCGCGATCGATGCGCTACGCGACATCGGCGTGCGCGCAACCGTGCTTTCCGGCGACTCCGAAGCCGTGGTTCGGCGCGTGGCCGAATCAGTCGGGATCAAGGATTCCGAGGGCGGCGTGCGGCCGGACGACAAGGCACGGATGGTCGAGGAAATGACGGCTGGCGGCCGGATTGTCGGTATGGTTGGAGACGGCATCAACGACGCGCCCGCACTGGCGTCGGCGAACGTGGGATTCGCCCTGGGCGCGGGCACCGATATCGCCATGGAAACCGCCGGGGTGACCCTCATGAGGTCGGATCCGCGCATGGTCGCCGGGGCAATTTCCGCAAGCCGCGCGACGTTCCGCAAGATCAAGCAGAACCTGTTCTGGGCCTTCGCCTACAATGTGGTCTGCATTCCGTTGGCGGCGCTCGGGCTTTTGAGCCCCACGATCGCGGCCGCCGCGATGGCGCTGAGCAGCGTCAGCGTGGTCGGCAATTCGCTATGGTTGCGCCGCTGGCAGCCGTCACTTTCGAGAGGCACCTAAGGATGGAACACCTGCAAATCAAGATCGAAGGCATGGAGTGCGATGGCTGCGTCACAAGCGTGCAAAGGGCTCTTATGAACCGGCCAGGCGTCGGTGCGGCCCGGGCGGATCTGGACTCGGGAATGGTCGCGATCGACTTCGACTCGTCCAGGATCGACCGTCCCGGGCTGGAAGCGGCGATTCAGGACGCCGGCTTCGACATCGCGGCGGGCTGACCAGTCCATTGCGGCTCCCGATCAGTGGTGCTGGTCGGGACGGGGAAATGCCTCCCTGGGACGCCAGAATACGTCTGCGTGCGCCAGCGCCATCATGAACCACATCAGGTTATGTGACGCAATGTTGAGGGGGCCAACGCTGTAGTGGATGTGCGTCCCCGTCGCGGCGAGGAGGCCGAAGACCAGGAAGGCGATGGGCCAGATGCGGGGGTAGACGTATTTCAGCATTGGGATTCCAAGTTCAGCCAGCGGAAGGTCACAGCATAAGTTAGACCTTGAGGATGAGGCATCCCGGTTGCGCCAAGCCAGACGTGACCCGGTCAGGTCGCCTGTGAGTTCAGCCAGGTCTCGGCAATGATCAGCGCGGCGGTATCGTGGCTGCCGCCGCGCTGGACCGCCTCAAAGGTTGACAGTCGTTCGTCGACGAATTCGACATCGATACCGTATCGGCGCTCCAGCCTGACCCCGAACCGTCGAGCGGCGTTCGACATGTCGCTCTCGCTGTCATCCATGTTGAGCGGGAGTCCGACGATGAGTCCTTCCGGCTCCCATTGACGCACCAAGGCGTCCAGTGGATCCCATACGGGAATCCCGTCGCGGGCCCTTACCGTGGACAGCGCCGTGGCGGTGCCGTGACGCGGCTCGGCAACGGCAACGCCGATGTATTTCAGGCCGAAATCGAACGCCAGGTGTGGCATACGATTTCACGCATCCAGTTGAGCATCGCAGTGTCCGCACGGCTTGATCCGCCGATCATACGCGCTGCGGATCGCCACATCCGGGCCATGCAGGTGACACGCCTGGCCACCGGGTTGCCGGATACCCGAAATGCTGGCTGAATGGACCAGTTCATGGCCGGTAACCAAATGGTCCCACCGGCGGTGTTCGCCACGCCAGATGCTGGCGAAACCAAGAGATTGCCAACCATAATCAGCACCTGGCACATCTCTTGCTGACTTGACACACAAAGCCCCAACGCGGAGACCACCATGATCGACCACTACTGCATCGCCTGGCCGCGCAGCCTGGCTCGAACCGCCCACACCAGCGTTCTGTTGCTGGGCCTTTCGCTTGCCGCCACGGTCGCGGGCGCCGAGAATCCAGCTGCGGATCGGCTCGACAGGATGCCGCCCCTGATCGACCGCGACATCTTTTTCGGCGACCCCCAAGTCTCCGGCGCGCAGTTGTCCCCCGACGGCAAATGGATTTCGTTCCGCAAGCCGTACTTGGGTGTCATGAACGTCTGGGTGAAGGCTGTCGAGGCACCGTTCGACTCGGCACGACCGTTGACCGCCGACACCAGGCGGCCGCTGGGCGGTCATTTCTGGACCGAGGACAGTCGCTACGTGCTGTTCGTGCAGGACGAGGGAGGGACCGAGGACTACCACGTCTTCGCGGTCGATCCAGCCGCCGACGCCGAGGAGTCGACGGGCGTTCCGCCAGCCCGGGACGTCACTCCGATGGAAGGCATCCGCGCCGTCATCTATGCCGTTCCCGAGGCCACCCCCGCGCAGATCATCGTCGGCATCAATGATCGCGACCCGGCGCTGCACGATGTCTACCGCCTCGACATAGATTCCGGAACACGTGAGCTTCTGATAAGAAACGACGCTAATGTCAGCCAGTGGGTGACCGATCTGGCGGGCGTCGTGCGGCTCGCAATGCGACAGCGACCAGACGGCGGCACCGACATCATCGTCGTCGAAGACGGTGCGCTCGGTCGGGTGCTGTACGAATGCGGCTGGGAGGAAACCTGCGCGGCGAGCCGGTTCCACAAGGACGGCAAGCGAGTCTACGTCCGCAGCAACAAGGGCGTGGACCTTATCGGGCTGTTGCTCGTCGATGTCGCCACGGGCCGGGCGGAACTGGTCCATTCCGACCCGGAGACCGAAGTAGACCTCGCCGGCACCTGGTTCTCCGATGAGACCGAGGAACTGGTCGCCACGAGGTATGTCGGCGACCGCGTCCGCATCTATCCGCGCACCGAGCGCATGGAGCGCGAACTCGCGTGGCTGCGCGAGCGTCTGCCGGACGGGGAAATCGGCTACGGTTCGGCCACCGAGGACGGCAGACTTTTGATCGTCTCGGTCGCGAGCGATGTGAATCCGGGGACCGTCTACCTCTACCGCCGGGACGACAGGGCACTGGAGAAACTCTACGACTCGCGTCCGGAACTTCCCGGCGATCAACTCGCGAAGATGCGACCGATTCGCTACAAGGCCCGGGACGGCCGCGAGATCCCGGGATACCTTGTGACACCCAAGGGTGTCGCCGCCGAGAAGCTGCCAACGGTGATCGTCCCGCACGGCGGTCCGTGGGGCCGAGACTCCTGGGGTTACGACTCCGTCGCACAGTTTCTCGCCAACCGCGGCTACGCGGTCATGATGCCGAACTTCCGCGGCTCGGCAGGTTACGGCAAGCGGTTCCTCAACGCGGGCAACGGCGAATGGGGAACCGGCATCATGCAGCACGACATCACCGACGGCGTACGGCACCTCATCGACGAAGGCATTTCCGATCCCCATAAGGTGGCGATCATGGGCGGCTCCTACGGCGGCTACGCGACACTGGCGGGCGTCACATTCACGCCGCACCTCTACGCCGCCGGCGTGTCCATCGTCGGACCGTCCAACATCATCACCCTGCTGAATTCCATTCCGCCGTATTGGGGTCCAATAAAGCAGGTATTCATGCGGCGAGTAGGCGATCCCGACGATGCGGAGGATCGGGCGCGGCTCACGTCGCAGTCGCCATTCTTCCACGCCGAGAACATCGAGGCGCCGCTCCTCATCATCCAGGGCGCAAACGATCCCCGCGTCAAGGAGGCGGAGTCGGAACAGATCGTCGTGGCACTGCGCGACCTCAAACGGCCCGTGCGGTACCTGCTCGCGCCAGACGAAGGACACGGCTTCAGGGGGCGGGAGAATCGGCTCGCAATGTTCGCCGAGATCGAGCGGTTCCTGGCTGAACACCTCGATGGACGCTTGCAGGATGACATGGCCCCGGAAGTGGCTGAGAGACTCGCCGACCTGCGCATCGACGTCGCCGATGTAACGATGCCGAAGACCACTGACTGATGCCGTTGATCGACTTCACTCTCAACTGCGAACAGCGCCAGGTGGAAGCGAACCCGGATGTGCCGCTGTTGTATGTGCTCCGCAGCCTCGGCATTGCCGGACCAAAGCTCGGATGCACGGCGGAGCAGTGCGGGGCATGCCGCATCCTGGCCGACGGTGATCCAATCTATAGCTGCACGAGACCAGTGGGTGAGGTGCGGGGCCGACATCTCGAAACGGCAGCTGGCATCGACTCACCCGTGCGCCAGGCGTTGATCGCCGCCAATGCGACGCAATGCGGTTACTGCCTGCCCGGGATCGTCGTCGCCGCCGAAGCGCTGTTTCGCCGCAACCCGCAACCGTCCCGCCAGGAGATCGAAACCGCTCTCGACGATCAACTCTGCCGCTGCGGCTCACACCCCCGGGTTTTGCGCGCGTTGGGAGCGATCCCCCACAGCCAGCCGAAACCGTTGCGCTGGAAGTCACCGATCAACACCGATAGGAAACTGCCTCCGACGCTCGAGGCCGAACCGGCGCTGGACCGCTGGATCGCCATCGCGCCCGGCCGGATTCTTGCCATGACCGGCAAAGTCGAACTGGGGCAGGGAATCCTGACGGCGTTGCGTCTCATCGTGGCGGAAGAACTCGACGTCGATGTCGGGCGCGTGCGCATGGTCTCGGCGGAAACCGGCGCAACGCCGAACGAAGGCATCACGGCGGGCTCCATGTCGCTCGAGACCAGCGGCGCCGCACTGCGCCAGGCTGCGGCTTGGGCACGCCGCCTCATGCTGTCGGCAGCGGGGCAGGAGCTCGGTGTTCCGGTCGACACCATGACAGTGACCGACGGCCAGATCACCGCGCCTGGCATCAATCAGCCAATGGACTACTGGCGTGCGCATGCCGGGCGATTCGACTTCGATATCGTCGAAGTAACGCCGGAAAAGGACCCGGCGCACTACCGCCTGGTTGGTAGGGGACACCATCAACGTCTCGATATCGACGCCAAGGCGCGCGGCAGCCATGTGTTTGTGCAGGACCTTCGAGCCGACCTTCACGCCCGCGTGGTGCGGCCGCCATCGTTGAATCACCGGCTGGAACGTCTCGATAAAGACCTTTCTCCCCCGGCAGAACTGGTGGTGGACGGCAGTTTCGTTGCCGTGGCACACCCCGACGAACATGCGGCAACAGTGCTCGCTGCCAGGGTGCGCGACCGGGCCGTCTGGCATCAGGTACGGGGGATCATCACGGACGGGAACTTAAGCGAACACTTGGTCCGACACGCCGTTGACACCCCTTCGCCGAGATCGAATCTGCCCGTGCGGGGCACCTATTCGCGGCCATTCCTGATGCACGGATCCCTCGCCCCATCCGCCGCGTGGGCCAGGTTCGACAATGGACGATTGCATGTTCGCTGCGCCAGCCAGGGCATTGAGCCATTGCGCGGGGTGCTCGCCCGCGTGCTTGACATGCCGCCCGAGGACATCACTGTCGCCCATGTCGACGGCGCGGGATGTTATGGGCACAACGGTGCCGACGACGCCGCGCTCGATGCGGCCCTCGTTGCGAGAAAGTTGCCCGGACGCGCGATCCTCGTGCAATGGCGACGCGAGGACGAACATGCGTTCGAACCCTACGGTCCCGCGATGCGCATCGACCTGGCGGCGAACATCGGCGAGTCGGGTCAAGTGCTGGACTGGCGTCATGACGTCTGGAGCTTTCCCCATGGCGGCAGGCCGTCCCCCGCAAGTCCCGGCGTGGACCTTCTGGCGGCATGGCACTTGGAAAAGCCGTTCAACTCCAGCCTGGCCGTCACCGGGTCGGCCACGGCGGGCGGGATGGACCGCAACGCAGAACCCCTGTACCGGTTCCCGCGACAGGAGGTGGTGAGCCACCCGGTCGCGGACTCGCCTTTGCGAACCTCCTCGTTGCGTAGCCTGGGCGCGCAGATGAACGTGTTCGCCATCGAGTCCTTCATGGACGAACTCGCCTTCGCGGCTGATGTCGACCCGGTGGAGTTTCGGCGGCGGCACCTGGCCCACGATGCACGTGCCACTCGCCTGGTCGATGCCGCCCTCGAACTGTCGGGCGGGCTGCAGGGTCCGCGTGGCATGGCGGTCGCACGCTACAAGAACCAGCAAAGCTGCGTCGCCATGGTCATCGAAGTCGCAGTCTCCGACGATGCATCGATCAAGGTCCAGCGCGTGTGGACCGCCGCCGACGCCGGCCGCACGGTGGACCCCGACGGGCTGGTCAACCAGCTTGAAGGCGGCACGGTACAGGCGCTGTCCTGGTGCCTGAAGGAAGCGGTGACCTTCGATGCCGACGGCGTCACCAGCGTCGACTGGTCGAGCTACCCCATCCTGCGCTTCAGCGAAGTCCCGCGCATGGAGACCGTCATCCTGGACTACCCAAGGCTCGATCCGCTCGGCGCCGGGGAGGCCACCGTGGGACCGGCGTCAGCGGCCCTCGCCAACGCCGTATTCGCCGCCACCGGAATTCGGGTGAGAGACTTGCCAATGACGCCCGAAAGACTGCGCGAAGCGGCGGCACGCGGGTAACTGGCGCTTCAGGCGTTGCCCGACTGTCCCGACATGAGGGAAAAGTCTATTCCTAAGGTCCTGGCAGCCGTCCCCAGTCGTTCTTCGAACGGCACCTCGAAGATCAGGGACTTCGATCCGCGACAGGTCAGCCAGGTATTGGCGGCCAATTCGCCTTCGAGTTGGCCGGAACCCCATCCGGCGTATCCGAGCGCTACCACGTACTGGCTCGGCCCCTGACCGCGGCCGATGGCCTCGAGCATCTCGACTTCGGCGGTGAGGGCCAGTCCATCGCCAACGGTAACGCTTTTTTCGATCCGAACGTCGTCGCTGTGCAGGATGATCGCGGCATTGCGCTGCACGGGCCCACCCTCCAGGACCACGGCTTCCACGTCTGCGGGATTCGGCAACTCAAGCTGTTGCAGGATGTCCGCCACCGTCAGCTCCAGCGGCCGGTTCACGACGATGCCCATGGCACCCTTGTCGTTGTGGTCGCAGACGTAGGTGATCGTGTCACGGAAGTAATCTCCCGCGAGGAGAAGGTTCGGCATCGCCAGCAGAAACTGGTTCTTGACCTGGGCCGATTCCATGCCCAGATCATACGCCATCCGCAGTCATGAACGGACACCTCGACGGGCGGGGACATTGCCTTGTCGGGCCGGTCTTGCGAGACTCGCATAACTCCCACCTCGCATGGAACAAATGCATCCGGGGAGCGGCAGCGAACCGGGGCGTTTTAGCCATGGGAGGCGAGCGGGGCCGGGCCACAGGCGGAGCCAAAGGCACCGGCTGTGGGGCATTACGGAAAGCGAGCCAATCGCATGGCGATCCTGCGATCGAATATCGACACGGCCGAGCAATCCTTCAAGGAAAACGCCGAACACAACCGCGCCTTGAGCAAGGCATTGCGCGAGGTGGCGGGGCAGATCGCCCTCGGCGGCAACGAGCGCTCGAGGAATCGCCATGTCGGCCGCGGCAAGCTGCTGCCGCGGGATCGCGTGGAAGGGCTCCTGGACCGGGGATCGCCGTTCCTTGAGATCGGGCAACTGGGGGGCCACGGACTCTACGACGACGACATCCCCGCAGGGGGCATCATCACCGGCATCGGCCGCGTCGAAGGCAAGGAGTGCGTCGTGGTCGCCAACGACGCGACCGTAAAGGGCGGCACGTACTACCCCATCACGGTGAAGAAGCACCTTCGGGCACAGGAAATCGCCCTCGAAAACCACCTGCCGTGCGTATACCTCGTGGATTCCGGCGGCGCATTCCTCCCGCTGCAGGCGGACGTCTTTCCGGACCGGGAACATTTCGGCCGCATCTTCTACAACCAGGCGAACCTGTCCGCGGCGGGCATCCCCCAAATCGCCGTCGTCATGGGGTCATGCACGGCGGGCGGCGCCTATGTGCCGGCGATGTGCGACGTAGCCATCATCGTGCAGAACCAGGGAACCATCTTTCTCGGCGGTCCACCCCTGGTCAAGGCGGCCACGGGCGAAGAGGTCGACGCCGAAAGCCTCGGAGGGGGCGACGTACATACGCGCGTCTCCGGCGTCGCGGACCTGCTGGCCGCCAACGACGAACACGCACTCGCGCTCGCGCGGGAAACAGTGGCGTCCAGCCACCTGCATTACCGGGCCACCGTGGATGCCGCAGAATCCCGGGAGCCCGCTTACCCCGCCGAGGACATCTACGGCGTCCTGCCTGCCGACGGCCGCACCCCGTACGACGTGCGGGAAGTGATTGCCCGCATTGTCGACGCTTCCGACTTTCACGAATTCAAGGCCCTGTACGGAGAGACCATCGTCTGCGGTTTCGCCCACATCTGCGGCATTCCCGTCGCCATCCTCGCCAACAACGGCATCCTGTTCTCGGAGTCCGCCCTGAAGGCCACCCACTTCATCCAACTGGCAGACCGGCGCGGCGTGCCGCTCGTGTTCCTGCAGAACATCACCGGCTTCATGGTGGGGAGGAGGTACGAGAACGAGGGGATCGCGAAGGATGGCGCAAAGATGGTCACGGCCGTGGCGTGCGCCCAGGTGCCCAAGTTCACCGTGATGATCGGCGGATCCTTCGGCGCCGGAAACTACGCGATGTGCGGCCGCGCCTACGGTGGCCGCATGCTGTGGACCTGGCCCAACGCACGCATCTCCGTCATGGGCGGAGAACAGGCGGCCCACGTGCTGGCGACCGTTCAGGGCGACTCAATGGCTGCCCGGGGCAACGACTGGCCGGCGCCGGAACGGGACGCGTTCATGGCCAGCATCCGCGAACAGTACGAGCACGAGGGGCACCCCTATTTCGCCAGCGCCAGACTCTGGGACGACGGCGTGATCGATCCCGTCGATACGCGACGCGTCCTGGGGCTTGCCCTGACCGTCGCGACCAGGGAACTCGAGGTTCAGCCCGGACGCTTCGGCGTATTCAGGATGTAGCGCCATGATCCGGACGTTGCTTGTCGCGAATCGGGGCGAGATCGCCTGCCGTGTCATGGACACCGCGCGCCGGCTCGGGATCGAGACCGTCGCCGTCTATTCCGACGCGGATGCCGATGCGCTGCATGCTCGCCAGGCCGACCGGGCGGTGCGGATCGGCCCGCCGGTCGCTGCGGAAAGCTATCTCAACATCGGGGCGGTGATGGCCGCCATCGCCGAGACCGGCGCGGATGCCGTGCACCCCGGCTACGGCTTCCTGTCGGAGAACGCTGAATTCGCCGGCGCCTGCGCCGCAGCGGGATGCATTTTCGTCGGTCCCTCGGCCGCAGCGATTCGCGCCATGGGTTCGAAGATCGAAGCGAAGCACCTGGTAGCCGACGCTGGCACACCGGTGGTTCCCGGCTATCTCGGAGACGACCAGGACCCCGATGTCCTCGCCGCCAAGGCGCGGGAGATCGGCTTCCCGCTATTGATCAAGGCTTCGGCAGGTGGCGGCGGACGCGGAATGCGGCGGGTCGACGATGCCGAGAACTTCGCTGCGGCACTCGACGGCGCCCGGCGCGAAGCCACGGCCGCTTTCGGCGATGACCGCGTCCTGCTCGAACGCCTGATCCTTAAGCCGAAGCACATAGAAGTGCAGGTGCTCGGAGACACTCACGGCAACATGGTGTACCTGTTCGAGCGGGACTGCTCCATGCAGCGACGTCACCAGAAAGTCGTGGAGGAAGCCCCCGGCCCGACAGTGAGTGCTGCCTTGCGGACCACCATGGGCGAGGCGGCGGTGCGCGCGGCGCGCGCCATCGACTACGTCGGCGCGGGAACCGTAGAGTTCATCACCGAAGACGACGACTTCTATTTCATGGAGATGAACACGCGCCTGCAGGTCGAGCATCCGGTAACCGAGGCGGTTCTTGGCCTCGACCTGGTAGAACTGCAACTGCGCATCGCCGCGGGAGAACCCATCCCCTTCGCACAAGAGGACCTCGAGATCGATGGCCATGCGATCGAGGTCCGCGTCTACGCCGAGAACCCGAAGCGGAACTTCCTGCCGTCCTCCGGCAAGCTGCACCGCGTCAACTGGCCCAACGGCGTACGCGTGGATGCCGGTGTCGAGACCGGCTCGGACGTCCCGGTGCACTACGATCCGATGATGGCGAAGGTCATCGCTCATGCCCCCGACCGTCCCGCCGCCATCGCGGCCCTGAGACGGGCGTTGCGGCAAACGGAGATCGTGGGGGTGGAGCACAACGTGGGCTACCTCGCCAACATCCTCGCCCATGCGGAGTTCGGGCGCGGTACCTACACCACCGCGCTGGCTGAGGACGCCGCGACATCGATGGCGCCTCCAGACAGTCCCGTACCGCTTCTGCTGGCCGTCGCTTCGCTGGTGGTTGTACCTGGGGACGCTTCCCCCTGGGCTGCGGCGGACGGATTTCAGCTCAACCTGCCCCATGCCCAGCGGCTGCGCCTGCGGCGCAACCGCGAGAACCTGGAAGTCCGTGTTACGAAGACAGGCAGTTCCTGCCGGATCGAAGGTTTGGACGGGGCACACGATGTGTGCGGGATCGCGTTGCGCGGCAATCGAATCGAAGCGCGCATCGACGGCGAACCGGCGAGAGCCTCCGTTTATCCCATCGGCGACAACGTGTTCGTCGTTAGCGATGGCGCCACCGAGCGCATCGAGCAACAGCGCCTGGCCGTCAGCGACTTCCGAAGCATTGCCAACCCGCAGGGGAATGTCGCCGCGCCCATGCCCGGCGCGATCACCGCTGTCGCCGTTTCAGAAGGCGACCTCGTCAAGGCGGGCCAGACCCTGATGGTGCTGGAGGCCATGAAGATGGAGCACACCATCGTCGCCCCCGGAGACGGTAAGGTCGCGACCATCAACGTCTCGGCCGGGGAGCGGGTGGACGAAGGCACGGAGCTGCTGGCGCTGGAAGATCAGTGAGCCGGACGGGTCCCCCAACGGGTTCCCGAACGGGTCCCGAGACGGGTCCGGCATGCTATGTTTAGCTTCCGTTACCCGAACCGGACCGATTAATTGGCCTACGACAAACCGATACCTCCGCACGGACAACACACCCAGCCGTTCTGGGATGGCGCGAAAGAGGGCAAGCTGATGCTCCCCAGGTGCAGGAACTGCAACCGCGTTCACTGGTATCCGAGGCACATCTGTCCGTTCTGCCATTCCACCGATATCGAATGGATTGAAGCGAGCGGCGAAGGACACATTTACACCTACGCCGTGCAGCACCGCGCCTTCGGCGGCTGGGCGAAGGAGGTGCCTTACGTCACGGCATACATCGATCTGGCCGAGGGCGACCGGATGTTGACCGTCCTGCGCGGCGTCGATCCGAACAATCCCGAATCGATCAAGATCGGTGCCAAGGTGACAGTCGAGTTCGAGGCCGCCGACGAAGAAACGCACATCCCGTTCTGGCGCGTGGCGGAGGGTTAGGTATGGCCGCAAATCTCAGCAACGCCGCAGCCATCGTCGGCGCGGCCGAATCAAACGACATCGGGTATCCCAGCGAGCGTGGACTCAAGGTCACGTCGCTACAGCACCATATCGAGGCCATAAAGAACGTCACCGACCTGACGGGGATTCCCATATCCGACATCCAGGGCGTGTTCTCTGCCGGATGGTCTTCGCAACTGGCGGAACACCTGGGACTGAAGCCGCGCTACATCGACACGACGTCCGTGGGTGGATGTTCGTTTCAGATTCTCGTGCATCATGCCCTGTCCGCCATCCATGCGGGCATCATCGATGTCGCCCTGGTCAGTCACGGCCAGGCGGGATGGTCCTATCGCGGCGCCGGCGGCGGGGGTGGTCGCAATGTGCCGGGCGAGATCGATCCGGCCGCCGAGATGACCATGTCCTACGGCGTCTTCGGCGCACCATCGAACTATGCCCACGCCATGCGCCGGCACATGCACAGCTTCGGCACTACGCCGGAGGACTTCGCCCACGTCTCGGTGGTGACCCGCCAATGGGCCATGCTGAATCCGCGCGCCGTGATGTTCTCCAAGGAGACCAATCCGTACGGTGGTCCCATCACCGTCGAGGACGTCATGAATGCCCGGTTGATCGCCTGGCCGCTGACGCTATACCACTGCTGCCTGGTGACCGACCATGGTGGCGCCGTCCTCGTTGCGCGGCCGGAAATCGCCCGAAGTCTGCGCACAAACCCCGTGTGGATCGCGGGTGCCGGAGAGTCCATGGGCCATTCCAACATGCTGGAAATGGAGGACTTCACGGCCACCTCCGCATCGCGGTCTTCCGCCACGGCCTACGAAATGGCGGGTCTCGGACCCGACGACATGGAAATGGCGATGATCTACGACTCCTTCACCATCACGGCGGCCATTACCGCCGAGATGCTCGGCCTCGCCCCCCGGGGCAAGGGCCATACGCTGTGGAAGGAAGGCCACGCCGCACCCGGCGGCCGCCTGCCAATCAACACCAACGGTGGCGGCCTGTCGTTCAACCACTCCGGCATGTACGGCATGCAGTTGCTCGTCGAGGCCTATCGGCAACTGTCCGGGACCGCGGAGGACGGGGTTAACGGCATCGAGGGCAAGCAGACAAGCGCCAGGACATGCGTCGTGAACGGTACCGGCGGTACGTTGTCAACGACCGGTACCCTGGTGCTCACTGCGGACTAGTCATGGCCACCTACGACGCCAGGGGCGCTCTTCCCAACGACGAGCCGGGTCCTTGGGGAGCGCCCGTAAAGATCGCCTACGATCAGCGCGATGTCCTGCTCTATGCGGCCGGAATAGGTACGCGGGATCTTCGTTTCGTATACGAGCGGCACCCGGAGTTCAGTGTGTTTCCGACGTTCCCCATTCGTTGGGGCGGCGCAGGCGCTCCCCTTGATCGGAACCTGATACCCAACTCGCCCGGGCCGCTCAACATCGATGCGGAACGCTATCTCGAGATGCTGCATCCGTTGCCCCTCGAGGGCGAGGTCAGCGTGCGATCCCGCGTCATAGGCGCCCACCCCCGCGGCAGGGGCAATGGCTTCGTGGAATTCGAAAGCGAGGTGACCGACGCCGACGGCAACCTGTGCGTGCGCATGGTGAACGGCTCGTTCCGCCGAGGCGTGGAGCAACTCGGCGACATAGAACCCTTCGAGGGGGCCGGCCGCACCTATTCCGAGAGGATCAGCCTCCCCGACAGGGACCCCGACGTCGTCCGCGAAGCGCACATCGCTGACAACCAGGCCCACATCTACCGGCTGTCCGGCGACTACAACCCGCTACACATCGATCCCGAAGCGGCGCGTTTCGGAGGATTCGACCGGCCCATCCTGCATGGCCTGTGTACTTTCGGCCACTGCGCGCACGTCCTGCTCGATGCGCTCTGCCAGGGCGACGCGGCATGCTTTCGAAAGATCAAGGTGCGCTTCTCGGCTCCTGTTTTCCTGGGCGACACCCTGCAGGTCCGGACCTGGAACGAAGGCAACGGCCGTGCGCTGTTCGAGGCGCGTGTGGGCGAAACCACCGTTGTCTCCAACGCGTACTTCGAGTGCGGATCTCCGGGCAGCCTTACATAAACCGGAATCGGGTCGATCATGCGGCTTCACCTGATCGATGGAACGTTCGAGTTGTTCCGAGCCCACTACGCGAGGAGGCCGCCCCGCCTGTCGCCCTCCGGCCGTGACGTCAAGGGGACCGTGGGCGTCGTCTCGACGTTGCTCAGGCTGCTGGAGGATCCGTACGACGAGGTGACCCACCTGGCAGTGGCGTTCGACAATCCGGTCGATTCCTTTCGCAATCGGCTTTTCTCCGGATACAAGTCGGGAGACGGCCTGGATGACGCGGTGACTTCGCAGTTCGACCTGGTCGAGGAAGCGGTGGAAGCACTCGGCATCGTCGTCTGGTCGATGGACGAATACGAGGCGGACGACGCGCTTGCGACGGGCGCCGCCCGATGGCGGGACGAGGTCGACCAAGTGTGCATCCTGTCACCGGACAAGGACCTCGGGCAATGTGTCGACGATGCGCATGGCGTCGTGCAGTTCGATACGGTTCGGCGGCGCGTCATCGACGCGCAAGGCGTGCGGGAGCGCAACGGCGTCGACCCCGAGAGCGTTCCCGATTGGCTGGCGCTCGTCGGCGATACTGCGGACGGCATTCCGGGCATTCCCGGTTTCGGGCGAAAGACCGCGTCCGTGCTCCTCGGTCACTATCGCACGGTAGATGCGATCCCTGACGACCCTGAAGCCTGGCCGAAAGAGATACGAGGAGTGGCAAGGCTTGCCGCGACACTCACGGCGATGCGAGACGAGGCGGCGCTCTACCGCAAACTGGCCGTGCTGGTCACGGATGTGCCCATGACCGAATCCCTCGACGAACTGCGCTGGCGTGGCGCAGATCGAGAGAAATTCGAACGCGTATCGGCGCGGGTCGGCGGTTTTGGCGTCAACCCGCGCCGGTGGCGTTGAAGGCCCGCTAGTCGGAGTCCGACGCGGACAGCGCTTCGGACAAAGCCTGTTCGATTTCGTCCGGCGTGATGCTCTCCGCCAGTGCCTCCTCTTCGCGGCGACGCTTGCGGTCCGCGTGGTAGCTCAGGCCCGTGCCAGCCGGGATCAACCGGCCGACGACGACGTTTTCCTTCAGCCCTCGCAGGTTGTCCCGCTTGCCGGTCACGGCGGCTTCCGTCAGCACCCGCGTGGTCTCCTGGAACGACGCGGCCGAAATGAAGGATTCCGTCGCCAGGGACGCCTTGGTTATACCGAGCAGGATGCGTTCGAACCTGATCGGCGTCTTGTCTTCCGCTTCCAGCCTCTCGTTTTCCTCCATCGCCGTCACGTACTCGACCTGTTCGCCACGGACGAACTGCGAGTCGCCAGGATCGATCACTTCAGCCTTGCGCAGCATCTGGCGCACGATCACCTCGATGTGCTTGTCGTTGATCGTGACGCCCTGCAGCCGATAGACCTCCTGGATCTCGTTGATGATGTACTTCGCAAGCTCCGCGACGCCCTTCAGCCGGAGAATGTCGTGTGAGCTCGGAGGACCTTCGGATACGACCTCACCCCGCTCCACGTGTTCGCCGTCGAACACCGAAATCTGCCGCCACTTGGGAATCAACGTCTCTACCGCTTCGCCGTCGGCCGAAGTGATGACGAGTCGCCGTTTGCCCTTCGTCTCCTTGCCGAAGCTCACGGTCCCGACACCTTCCGCAAGGATGGCGGGTTCCTTGGGCTTGCGCGCTTCAAACAGATCCGCGACCCGGGGCAGACCACCGGTGATGTCTCCACCCCGAGAACCTTCCTGCGGAATCCGCGCGATGACATCTCCGACGCCGACCTGCGCGCCGTCTTCGAGATGCAGGATCGCGCCGCTCGGCAGCAGGTAGTGCGCTGGCACATCCGTCCCGGCGAGGTTCACGTCCTCGCCCTCGTCGTCGACCAGCCTGACCATCGGCCGCAGGTCCTTGCCCGCACTCGGACGATCCCTCGGATCGAGCACGCTGATGTTGATGAGACCCGTCAGTTCGTCCGTCTGCCGGTCGATCGTCACGCCTTCCTCCATGTCCTGGAAGACGACCTTGCCCGCAACCTCGGTGACGACCGGGTGCATGTGCGGGTCCCAACGCGCGATCAACTGGCCCGCATCGACGTTGACGGCTTCGTTCACGAGGATGACCGCCCCGTACGGCAGCTTGTAGCGCTCCCGTTCGCGCCCGCGCGTATCCGCGATGGCGATCTCGCCGGAACGTGACACTGCCACGAGTTCCCCGGTTTCGCGCTCGACCGTCTTCAGGTTGTGCAGGCGAACCGTGCCGCCGTGCTTGGCCTGGATGTTGTCGCTGGCCGTGGCGCGCGACGCCGCGCCGCCCACGTGGAAGGTGCGCATGGTCAACTGCGTCCCCGGCTCGCCGATCGATTGGGCCGCTATGACCCCGACCGCCTCGCCGACATTGACTTCGTGACCTCGGGCGAGGTCCCGGCCGTAGCACTTGGCACAGACGCCGTAGCGGGTCTTGCAGGTGATCGGCGAGCGCACGTAGAGCTCATCGACGCCCAGGGCCTCGAGCCGGTCCACCCATGCTTCGTCCATCATCACGCCGGCCGGTACCAGGACCTCTCCGGTCGAGGGATCCAAGGTGTCCCGCGCGACAACACGTCCAAGAACGCGCGCCGCGAGTGGTTCCACCACGTCGCCGCCCTCGATCATGGCGCTGATCAACAGGCCATCATCGGTACCGCAATCGTGTTCCGTCACCACGAGATCCTGCGCGACATCCACGAGGCGTCGCGTCAGGTAACCCGAGTTGGCGGTCTTCAGCGCCGTGTCGGCCAGGCCCTTGCGGGCGCCGTGCGTGGAGATGAAGTACTCGTTAACCGTCAACCCCTCACGGAAGTTCGCCGTGATCGGCGTCTCGATGATGCTTCCATCCGGGCGCTGCATCAGGCCCCGCATTCCGGCGAGCTGCCGAATCTGGGCCGGGGATCCCCGCGCTCCCGAATCCGAATACATGAACACGGAATTGAACGAATCCTGCCGTTCGGATTCCCCTTCACGGTTGGTTACCGTCTCTTCCGAAATGCCGGCCATCATCGATCGCGCGACGACTTCATTCGCACGCGACCAGATGTCGACGACCTTGTTGTACTTCTCGCCCTGGGTCACGAGTCCCGAGGCGAATTGCGATTCGATCTCCTTGACCTCCGATTCCGCACTCTCGATGATCGAGGCCTTGTCGTCCGGGATCACGAAGTCGTCCACGCCGATCGACGCGCCGGCCACGGTGGATTCGTGGAAGCCCCGGTACATCAACTGGTCGGCGAACATCACCGTTTCCTTCAGTCCCACGTTGCGATAGCAGGCGTTGATGAGGTTGGAAATCGCTTTCCGTCCCATCGGCTGGTTGACCAGTCCGAAAGGCAGCTCCGGCGGGACGATCTCGTAGAGGAGCGCCCGGCCCGTGGTCGTCTCGACCATGCTGGCGCCGTCCGTGTCCTCGATACGCACCTTGATCTTCGCATGCAGTTCGACGATGCCCGTCTCGTACGCGCGATGGACCTCTTCAATGTCGGCGAAGGTCATGCCCTCGCCTATGGCATTGATGCGTTCCCGGGTCATGTAGTAGAGCCCGAGTACGACATCCTGCGCAGGCACGATGATGGGTTCGCCGCTTGCCGGCGAAAGGATGTTGTTGGTCGACATCATGAGCGCGCGGGACTCGAGTTGCGCCTCGAGCGTCAGCGGCACGTGCACCGCCATCTGGTCGCCGTCGAAGTCGGCGTTGTACGCCGCGCAGACCAGCGGATGAAGCTGGATCGCCTTGCCTTCGATCAGCACCGGCTCGAATGCCTGGATACCCAGGCGATGCAGGGTCGGCGCCCGGTTCAGGAGCACCGGGTGCTCGCGGATCACTTCCGCGAGGATGTCCCAGACTTCCGGCGTTTCGCGCTCGACCATCTTCTTCGCGGCCTTGATGGTCGTCGCAAGGCCGCGCTCTTCGAGCTTGCCGAATATGAACGGCCGGAACAGTTCCAGCGCCATCTTCTTCGGCAACCCGCATTCGTGAAGCCGCAGCGTCGGGCCGACGACGATGACCGAGCGGCCGGAATAGTCGACGCGCTTGCCGAGCAGGTTCTGGCGAAAACGCCCCTGCTTGCCCTTGATCATGTCCGCCAGTGACTTGAGCGGACGCCGGTTGGAACCGGTGATCGCGCGGCCGCGGCGGCCGTTGTCGAGCAGCGCGTCCACGGATTCCTGCAGCATGCGTTTCTCGTTGCGCACGATGATGTCCGGCGCGTTGAGATCCAGCAGCCGCTTCAGGCGGTTGTTGCGATTGATGACCCGACGATAGAGGTCGTTCAGGTCGGACGTCGCAAAGCGCCCACCCTCAAGCGGCACTAGCGGCCGCAGATCCGGCGGCAACACCGGCAGGACGTTCATGATCATCCACTGCGGCAGGTTGCCGGAGTTGACGAACGCCTCCATCAGTTTCAGGCGCTTCGACAGCTTCTTGATTTTCGTCTCGGAGTTGGTGGCCGGAATCTCTTCCCGGAGTCGCGCGATCTCCGCGTCCAGGTCGAGGTCCGACAGCAGATCCTGCACCGCTTCCGCGCCCATCTTGGCAACGAATTCGTCACCATGCTCTTCGAGCTTGGCGAAATACTCGTCGTCCGTCAGCAACTGGCCCACCTCGAGATCGGTCAGCCCCGGATCGATGACGACGTGCGATTCGAAATAGAGCACACGCTCGATATCCCGCAGGGTCATGTCGAGCAGCAGACCGATACGCGACGGCAGGGACTTCAGGAACCAGATATGGGCTACGGGGCTTGCAAGGTCCACGTGGCCCATGCGCTCCCGGCGCACCTTTGCCAGCGTGACTTCGACACCGCACTTCTCGCAGATTACACCCCGATGCTTCAGTCGCTTGTACTTGCCGCAGAGGCATTCGTAGTCCCGGACCGGACCGAATATGCGGGCACAGAACAGACCGTCGCGTTCCGGTTTGAACGTCCGGTAGTTGATGGTTTCGGGCTTCTTCACCTCACCGAAAGACCATGACTTGATCATCTCCGGCGATGCCAGTCCGATTCGCAGCGCATCGAACTCTTCGAGTCCGCTTTGCTGCTTCAACATATTCAGTAGATCTCTCATCGCATGCCTCCCGCTATTCGCTTTCCAACTCGACGTAGATGCCCAAGGATCTGATCTCCTTGACCAACACGTTGAAGGACTCCGGCATGCCGGGTTCCATACTGAAATCATTGCCGACGATGTTCTTGTACATCTTGGTTCGGCCGGCCACGTCGTCCGACTTCACCGTCAGCATCTCCTGCAGCGTATACGCTGCGCCGTAGGCTTCGAGCGCCCAGACCTCCATTTCCCCGAACCGCTGGCCGCCGAACTGCGCCTTGCCGCCTAGCGGCTGCTGGGTGACGAGGCTGTAAGAACCGGTGGAGCGCGCGTGCATCTTGTCGTCCACCAGGTGATTCAGCTTCATCATGTACATGTAGCCGATAGTCACGGGTGAATCGAACTTGTCGCCGGTGCGTCCATCGTAGAGCGTGGTCTGACCGCTGGCCGGCAGGCCCGAGAGTTCCAGCATCTTCTTGATGACTTCCTCCTTCGCGCCATCGAAAACCGGGGTGGCGATTGGCAACCCGCCGGTCAGGTTCCCCGCAAGCTCAAGGATTTCGTCGTCGTTGAGTTGATCGAATTCCTCCTTGCGTCCCTCGAACCCGTTGTAGACCTCGTCGAGGTATTCCCGGATTCGCGCCGGTGCGCCTCCATTGGCGTCGCGCGCTTCGAGCAGTTGTCCTATCCGTTCGCCGATACCCTTGGCAGCCCATCCCAGGTGCGTTTCGAGCACTTGGCCAACGTTCATCCGCTTCGGCACGCCGAGCGGATTGAGGACAATGTCGACCGGTTCTCCGTTTTCGTCGAACGGCATGTCCTCGATGGGCATGATCGCGGAAATCACACCCTTGTTGCCGTGTCTTCCCGCCATCTTGTCGCCGGGCTGTATGTGCCGCTTGATGGCCAGGTACACCTTGACGATCTTAAGCACGCCGGGCGCCATTTCGTCACCCGACTTGAGCTTCGCCATCTTGTCCTCGAAGCGGGCATCAAGCGCAGCCTTGCGGGCCTTGAGTTGGCGTTCCGCCTTGTCCAGTTGATTGTTCAGGGCATCGACCGACATGCGAATCTTGAACCAGTCGTCTTTCGGCAGCGTGGCCAGGTATTCCGCATCGACGGTACCTCCCCGCGACAATCCCGGGGCACTCGCCACCTTCTTGCCGGCCAGGGCACTCTCCAGACGCCCGTAGGTCGCCGTCTCGACAATACGGTATTCGTCGTCGAGGTCCTTCCTGATCTGGACGAGTTCCTCCCGTTCGAGGTCAATCGCCCGCTTGTCTTTCTCGACGCCGTCGCGCGTCAGGACGCGGACATCAATGATGGTGCCCTTGACCCCGGTAGGCACCCGCAGCGAAGTGTCCTTCACGTCCGATGCCTTCTCGCCGAAGATGGCTCGCAGGAGCTTCTCTTCGGGCGTCAGTTGCGTCTCGCCTTTCGGCGTCACCTTGCCCACCAGCACGTCGCCGGCGACAACTTCGGCACCGATGTAGACGATGCCCGACTCGTCGAGCTTGCCGAGGGCCGATTCGCCGACGTTCGGAATGTCGGCGGTGATCTCTTCCGGTCCGAGCTTCGTATCCCGGGCAATGCAGGACAGCTCCTGAATATGCACGCTGGTGAATCGGTCCTCCTGCACCACGCGCTCGGAAATGAGTATCGAGTCCTCGAAGTTGTAGCCGTTCCATGGCATGAACGCGATACGCATGTTCTGGCCAAGGGCCAGTTCACCCATGTCGATGGAGGGTCCGTCGGCAAGGATGTCACCCTGCGCTATGCGGTCGCCCTTCTTGACCAGGGGCCGCTGATTGATGCAGGTGTTCTGGTTCGATCGCGTGAACTTGGTGAGGTTGTAGATATCCACACCCGCTTCGCCAGCGAGGGTTTCCTCATCGGCAACCCGAATGATGATGCGCGCCGCATCCACGCTGTCCACCGTGCCGCCGCGTTCCGCAATGACACACACACCCGAGTCCCGTGCCACGTGACGCTCCATGCCCGTGCCGACAAGCGGCGTTTCGGTGCGAATCGTCGGCACCGCCTGGCGCTGCATGTTCGAACCCATCAACGCCCTGTTGGCATCGTCGTGCTCGAGAAACGGAATCAATGCCGCTGCCACGGAAACGACCTGCTTGGGAGATACGTCCATGTAGTCGACGTTCCCCGGCATGGTCTTGGTGAACTCGTTCTGGTGCCGAACATCAACCAGGTCTTCCACGAGTTCGTCGTTTTCTACTTGGGAGTTGGCTTGAGCGATGACGTATTCCGCCTCGTCGATCGCCGAGAGGTATTCGATCTCGTCGGTCACCTTGCCGTCGACAACCCTGCGGTACGGCGTCTCCAGGAAGCCATATTCGTTGGTCCGCGCATACGTCGCCAGGCTGTTGATCAGGCCGATATTCGGCCCCTCCGGCGTTTCGATGGGGCAGACCCGGCCGTAGTGGGTCGGATGCACGTCGCGCACCTCGAATCCGGCACGCTCACGCGTCAGGCCGCCCGGCCCCAATGCCGAGACCTTCCGCTTGTGCGTGACCTCGGACAGCGGATTCTGCTGGTCCATGAACTGCGAGAGCTGACTGGATCCGAAAAACTCCTTGATGGAGGCCGCGACAGGTTTCGCGTTGATCATGTCCTGCGGCATCAGGCCTTCCGACTCGGCCAGCGACAGGCGTTCCTTCACCGCTCTCTCGACGCGAATCAGGCCGATGCGGAACGCGTTTTCGGCCATCTCCCCAACGGATCGGACGCGCCGGTTCCCCAAATGGTCGATGTCGTCCACAGAGCCCTTGCCGTTTCGAATATCGATCAGCGTGCGCAACACCTCGACGATGTCGTCGTTCGACAGCGTTCCGGACCCGCCGATCACGTCCCGGCCAAGGCGGCGGTTGAACTTCATCCGCCCCACGGCGGACAGGTCGTACCGTTCTTCGGAAAAGAAGAGGTTCCTGAACAGGTTCTCGGCCGCTTCCTTCGTAGGCGGCTCACCCGGACGCATCATGCGATAGATCTCGACCAGGGCGTCGAGCTGCGTCCGCGTAGGATCGCTGGCGAGCGTATCGGAGATATACGGCCCGCAGTCGAGATCGTTCGTATAGATCGTTTCGACGGACTTGACCTTCTTCTCCCCGAATTCATCCATCATGTCGTCATCGATCACCGTGTTGCATGGGACGACGATTTCTCCGGTTTCCGGATCGATCACATCCCGCGCCAGAACTCGGCCGACCAGGTACTCTCTTGGAACATCGAGTCGGCGAAGTCCCGACCTCTCGAGCAGGCGGACATGGCGCGCAGTTATGCGCCGGCCCGATTCGACGATGACGTTGCCCGACCGGTCCGTCATGTCAAAGCTGGCAACCTCCCCCCGCATCCGTTCCGGCACGAGATCCACCGAGTAGCCATCCTTCTTGAAGTGAAAGACATTCATGTCGAAGAACTTCGTCAGGATTTCTTCGGACGAATATCCAAGCGCGCGCAGCATGACCGTCGCCGGCAGTTTTCTCCGGCGGTCGATACGCACGAAGACCAGGTCTTTCGGATCGAACTCGAAGTCGAGCCAGGAACCGCGGTACGGAATCACCCGGGCGTTGTACAGCAGTTTCCCCGAGGAGTGGGTCTTGCCTCGGTCGTGATCGAAGAAGACGCCAGGCGAGCGATGCAGTTGCGAGACCACCACGCGTTCGGTGCCGTTCACTATGAACGTGCCGTTGTCGGTCATGAGCGGAACTTCGCCCATGTAGACTTCCTGCTCCTTGACGTCTTTTACCGCCTTGTTCGAGGATTCGCGGTCGTAGATGATCAACTGGACCTTGACGCGCAATGGCGCCGCGAAGGTCGTGGCGCGCAAGACGCTCTCCTTGACATCGAAGACGGGCTCTCCAAGCCGATAGTCGACGTACTCCAACGCCGCATTCCCGGAATAGCTGACTATGGGGAATACGGATCGGAACGCCGCGTGCAGCCCCACATCCTGGCGTTGGCGCGCAGAGACGTCACGCTGAAGGAACTTGCTGTACGACTCCAGTTGTGTCGACAGGAGGTAGGGCAGTTCCATGATCTCTGGCAACTTGCCGAAATCCTTACGGATCCGCTTTTTGTCGGTGAACCTATAGGTCATTCGGGTCTCCCGTTATTTAGGCAAAAGACCAGCGTTGGCTCGCGCGAACGCAAGCGAACACTGGTCTTTCCTGTTGTGATGTGTATACCAAGAAGTCTTCAGCCGGCCGGGTACCCTACGTACGAGAACCCGGCTTCACGACCGAAGCGCCGACATTGCTGCTGCGTCACTTGACTTCTACGGTTGCGCCTGCCTCTTCAAGCTTGGTCTTGATCTCATCCGCCTCGTCTTTGCCCACGCCTTCCTTGACAGGGTTCGGTGCTTCGTCCACCAGCGCCTTGGCTTCCTTCAGGCCAAGCCCGGTTATCGCCCGAACCGCCTTGATCACGTTGACCTTCTTTTCGCCTATACCGGCGAGGACGACATCGAATTCCGTCTGTTCCTCTTCGGCCGACGCTTCTCCGGCACCGTTCGTCGGTACCGCGGCGACCGCCACCGGGGCGGCAGCGGAAACGCCGAACTTCTCCTCCATCGCGGAAACCAGATCGACGACTTCAAGCACGCTCAGCTCCGAAATCGCATCCAGTAACTCGTCTTTTGATATTGCCATTGGCTTTTCTCCCTTTAGCGGCGCTAACCGCGCTGCCACCTATCGATCTTCAAACTCTTCGGCGGCCACGAATCTTCGCTCCCGCCGCCCTCGCGCCAAGCGCTACTGTTCCTGTTCCTGTTCCGAATTCCCTGCCTGCCTCGCATCTCGAACCGCAGCCACGGCGCGCACCAGGCTGCCAGGTACTTCGTTCAACGCCCGCGCCAACGCATCCACCGGCGCCAGAAGCACGCGCAACAGTTGCGCCCGGGCTTCATCCAGCGTCGGCAGTGACGCAATGCGGTTCAACTGTCCCGCTTCGAGCAATGCTCCGTCGACGCTGAGCGCGGTCACTTCAAGTGTCCTGAACTCATCGACGTACTTCTTCAGCAACCGTGCTGCGGCGCCGGGGTCCTCCCGTGAAAGCGCGATCAGGGTCGGGCCCGAAAACGTGTCCTTCATGCATTCATGCGCCGTACCTTCAACGGCACGCCGCGCCAGGGTGTTTCGGATCACCCGCAGGTACACGCCGCTCGACCGTGCGTCCGCGCGCATGGTCGTCATTTCCGCCACGGTCAGACCGCGATAGTCCGCAGTCGCCGCGGACACGGCTTCCCTGACCTCGGCCTTCACCTCGGCAACGATCTCCTGCTTGCGTGCGAGCGGGAACGGCATGCCGTCACACCTCCAGGGAAGCTTGATCGATGGCGATGCCGGGACCCATCGTCGTGGACAAGGTCACTCTCCTGACGTACTGCCCCTTGGCCGAACCGGGCTTCGCCTTTTGCAGATCCGAGAGCAGCGCTTCCACGTTCTCTTTTATCTGCTGCGGATTGAAATCCACCTTGCCCACGCAACCATGAATGATTCCTGCCCGGTCCGTCCGAAACTGGACCTGACCCGCCTTCGCGTTCTTCACTGCGGTCTCCACGTCCGCAGTGACGGTGCCGGTCCTGGGATTTGGCATCAGTCCGCGGGGACCCAGTATTCGCCCGAGCGGGCCGACGACACGCATGGCGTCCGGCGCCGCGATGGCAACATCGAAATTCAACTCGCCACCCTTGACCTGCTCGGCGAGATCCTCAAGGCCCACCATGTCGGCACCCGCCTGTTTCGCTTTCTCTGCGTTCTCACCCTGGGCGAATACGGCCACCCGCACCTCCTTGCCCGTGCCATGGGGCAAAGTCGTCGCGCCGCGCACAACCTGGTCGGACTTGCGGGGATCGACGCCGAGGTTCACAGACACGTCGACGGACTCCTTGAACTTGGCATTTGCCATCTCTCCGAGCAGATCCATTGCCTCCGCGATGGGATATGCGTGCTTTCGATCGACTTTTTCCCTGATCAGGCGCATGCGTTTACTCAGCCTTTTCTGTGACCGGGCCATTTAGACAACTCCTTCGACTTCTATACCCGCGCTGCGGGCGCTGCCGGCGATGGTGCGGACCGCGGCGTCCATGTCCGCCGCCGTCAGGTCCGGATCCTTGATCCGCGCGATCTCCTCGAGCTGCGCGCGCGTGACCTTCGCTACCTTCTCGGTGTTGGGCGTCGGACTCCCCTTGTCGATGCGCGCGGCCCTGCGCAACAGGACGGACGCCGGCGGGGTCTTTGTGATGAACGTGAAACTGCGGTCGGCGTAAACCGTGATCACGACCGGTATCGGCATACCCGGCTCTTCGTTCTGGGTGTGGGCGTTGAAGGCCTTGCAGAAGTCCATGATGGTCACGCCGTGTTGGCCGAGCGCGGGACCGACGGGCGGACTGGGGTTCGCCTGTCCCGCCGGCACCTGGAGTTTGATGAAGGCCTGTACTTTCTTTGCCACGGTTCTCTATTCCCAAATCTGCCGTCGTCGGCTATGCGCGCCTGCCCCGCTCGCCATCAGCCCTTTTCCACCTGGGAAAAGTCGAGTTCGACGGGAGTCGAACGTCCGAAAATGGTCACCGCCACGTTCAGTCGGCTCTTTTCGTAGTTCACTTCCTCGACGACCCCGCTGAATTCCTTGAACGGCCCATCCACGACGCGAACCATTTCGCCGGGCTCGAACAGGGTCTTCGGCGTGACCTTGTCGCTGCCGTCCCGGACCCGGGCGAGAATCCCCGCGGCCTCGGCTTCCGTCAATGGCGCCGGGCGGTCGGCCTTGCCGCCAATAAAGCCCATCACGCGCGGCGTTTCCTTCACCAGGTGCCATGTCTCGTCGTTGAGTTCCATCTGCACCAATACGTAGCCGGGAAAGAACTTGCGCTCGCTGCGACGCTTCTGGCCCGCGCGCATTTCGACCACTTCCTCCGTCGGGACCATGATTTCGCCGAAACAATCGGCGAAGTCGGACAGTTCGACCCGTTCCTGCAATGTGCGCTGCACTCTCTTCTCGAATCCCGAGTAAGCGTGGACCACATACCATCGTTTCGACATTCGACTATCCGATGACCGACGAGACCACCCAACTCAAAAACGAGTCGAGACCCCACAACACCAGGGCGAACAGCAGCACCAGGAGCACGACCATGAAGGTGGTCTGGGCCGTCTCCTGGCGGGTCGGCCAGACGACGCGCCGTATCTCCGTGCGCGCTTCCTTCGCCAGGTTCCACATGGCGCGGCCGCGGTCCGTCTGCAAGATGACGAAAACGGCCACCACCGCGAGAGCCACGAGGGCAAGCACGCGGTTCAAGAGCTGCTGGTCCCCGAAGTACCAGTTGCCGAAGACGCCCGCCCCGACCATCACGGCCACGACAAGCCACTTCAGCCGGTCCACTATCGGGTGAGGCTGGTCGTCGGACCTGATTTCACGCGTCGTTTGCCTTGGCATGTTCAGTTCGCCGTAGTTGATACCCCACAATCGCCGATAAGCGGTGCTCGCGCAGCTCGCGCTGCCCTCGCTCCAAATTGCTGTTCTTTTTGTTGTGTCTGTTCTTGTTCGCGTCTGGCAGGCCAGGAGGGAATCGAACCCCCAACCTGCGGTTTTGGAGACCGCTGCTCTGCCAATTGAGCTACTGGCCTGTACTACCTGCGCTACCAAATGGCGGGTACCGTCACTCCGCAATCTCGGTCACGACGCCGGCGCCCACGGTGCGTCCGCCTTCCCGGATCGCGAACCGCAAACCTTCGTCCATCGCGATCGGACTGATCAGCGTCACGTCCATGTTCACGTTGTCGCCCGGCATCACCATCTCTACATCCGAGGGCAATTCCACCGATCCGGTGACGTCCGTAGTCCGGAAATAGAACTGGGGACGATAACCCTGGAAGAACGGTGTATGCCGTCCCCCCTCGTCGCGGCTCAATACGTACACCTCCGCCTTGAATCGCGTATGCGGCGTGATCGAGCCAGGCCGCGACAGCACCTGGCCCCGCTCCACGTCGTCGCGCCTGGTGCCCCGAAGCAGCACGCCGATGTTTTCGCCCGCGCGCCCCTCGTCCAGCAGCTTGCGGAACATCTCAACGCCCGTACAGGTGGTTCGCGAGGTCTCCCGAATACCGACGATTTCCACCTCTTCGCCCATCTTGACGACGCCGCGCTCCACGCGACCCGTCACCACCGTGCCCCGGCCGGAAATCGAAAACACGTCCTCGATGGGCATCAGAAACGGCTGATCGATGGCGCGTTCCGGCTGCGGAATGTAGTCGTCCAGCGCGTCCAGCAGCTGCACCACGCTGCCAGTGCCCATTTCCGACGTCTCTCCCTCCAGCGCCTTTAAGGCACTGCCGATGATGATCGGCGTGTCATCTCCAGGAAAATCGTAGTCGTCGAGCAGTTCCCGGACCTCCATCTCCACGAGTTCGAGGAGTTCCTCGTCGTCCACCATGTCCGCCTTGTTCATGTACACGACGATCTTCGGGACGCCCACCTGGCGCGAAAGCAGGATGTGTTCCCGCGTCTGGGGCATCGGTCCATCCGCAGCCGACACGACAAGAATCGCGCCGTCCATCTGCGCCGCCCCGGTGATCATGTTCTTGACGTAGTCAGCATGACCCGGGCAGTCCACGTGCGCGTAGTGCCGCGCTTCCGATTCGTATTCCACGTGTGCCGTGGCGATCGTGATCCCCCGCGCCCGCTCTTCGGGTGCATTGTCGATCTGGTCAAATTCCTTGATATCGCCGCCACGTGCCGCCGCGCAGACCTTGGTCATGGCCGCCGTCAGCGTAGTTTTGCCATGGTCGACATGACCGATCGTGCCGACGTTCACATGGGGTTTGGTGCGTTCGAATCTCTCTTTGGCCACTTTGGTTATTCCTCTTAAGACCCTTGTCGATACCCTGCTTGTGTTTTCGTTGCGGGTTCCCAGCGGGTTCCCAGCGCCGACTGCCGCTATTTCCTGCCTGCCGCATTGACGACGACGAATTCCGTCAGGAATCACCGTCTTGCGTTGGTGCTCACAATCGGACTTGAACCGATGACCTCGTCCTTACCAAGGACGCGCTCTGCCGACTGAGCTATGTGAGCAATCAATCCCTTGCTCTGTTTCGATACCGGTCCTGCTCGGTTTCCTTGAGAACGTGTTCCCTCGTGGTGGAGCGGGTAGCGGGAATTGAACCCGCGCCATCAGCTTGGAAGGCTGAGGTTCTACCACTGAACTATACCCGCGAACATCGCGCGATTCCCACGAACCCTCCGCAGGTGGTGGAGGGGGTAGGATTCGAACCTACGAAGGCTTAGCCGTCAGATTTACAGTCTGATCCCTTTGGCCACTCGGGAACCCCTCCGGAAACGCCCGGACAAAGGGGCGCAATTTTGCGCCCGCTCATGCTGGCTGTCAACGTCAGCGAATTGATTGTTAGCGCAAAGCCGTAATGTCCCCTTTGTGCAAAGTTAAAGTGTCCCCT
>JAPPGA010000006.1 GCA_028821515.1 Gammaproteobacteria bacterium
ACAGACCGGACAGTTTATTTGTTCTAAAACCGGACACTTCTATTTGTTGACAACATCCCGACGCCAAACTGTTTGTTGAATCCCCCAGGTTCCGTTAGGGTGAATAGGGCGTCTCGATCAGAGGCGCCATTCAAGAGGGGAGCGAGTGAAGATCGCCGTAGTGCGGGAATGCCACCCGCAGGAGCGTCGTGTTGCCCTGGTTCCGGAGTCGTGCGAAAAGCTGGTCCGGGGCGGGTTCGATATCGGCATTGAATCGGGCGCCGGCGCAGCCGCAGGATACGCTGATGAGGCCTATCAGGCGGTGGATGCGGAGATCGAAACCGATCCCCGCGCCCTGGTTCAGTCCGCTGACATCCTCCTGAGAGTCAATCCCCCGTCGAATCTGGATGGTCGCTCCGAAGTGGACTGGATCCAGCCATCCACGATCGTCGTGGGATCACTCATGCCCTTGCGGCATCCACGGGAAATGGAGGCACTCGCGAAAACCGGCGCCATCGCTTTCTCCACCGATGCGATCCCGCGAACGACGCGCGCCCAGGCGATGGACACGCTGTCGTCCATGAGCAGTATCAGCGGATACAAGGGCGTGTTGCTCGCCGCCGCGGAATTACCCCGGTACCTCCCCATGTTGAGTTCGGCGGCGGGCACGGTCTTCCCGGCCCGGGTATTCGTCATCGGTGCCGCGGTCGCCGGCCTCCAGGCGCTCGCGACGGCCAAGCGTCTGGGTGCAACGGTCACGGCAACCGACGTGCGGCCCGAGGTGAAGGAGCAGATCGAGAGCGTAGGGGCCAGGTACGTCGGCATCGAGCTGGAGGGAGATGCCTCCGCCGGCGGAGGCTACGCGAAGGAGCTCAGTGCCGCAGACCGGGAGCGCCAGCGTGAAATGCTGGTCGATGAAATCACGAGGTCCGATGTGGTGATCACGACGGCGCTGATCGGGGGTGTCTTCGCGCCGAAGATCGTCACGGAGGAGATGATCCGGTCGATGCGCCCGGGGTCGATCATCGTGGATCTCGCGGCTGAGGGCGGGGGTAACTGCGAGGTATCGGTGCCGGGAGAGAGCGTAGACGTGGACGGCGTGCGGGTCATCGCCCCGCTGAACCTGCCGGCGACCATGCCCGAGCATGCGAGCCTGCTGTTCTCGCGCAACCTGACGCATTTCATCGAGACGTTCTCGACCGAAGGCACCTTCGAGTTGGACACCGAAGACGAAATTCAGGCTGGCTGCCTGATCGCGACTAACCGCGAGATCGTGCACCAGGGCACCCGCGATGTGATCGATGCGATGCTGAAGGGCGCCAGGGCATGAAACGCCGTCGTTACCTGCCGCAGCGCGTCATCACCATCCTTTCCATAGCCGTAGGCGTACTGGGCCTTGCCCTCGTCGCACGATCCGACCCTGTGACCGTGGCAGAGGCGTCAGGACACGCGGCAGGAGAGACCGACTACTGGCCCATGGTGTTCGTCTTCCTGCTCTCCACGTTCATCGGGCTCGGCGTGATCCGGCGCGTGTCGCGACTGCTGCATACGCCGTTGATGTCCCTGACGAACGCGATCTCGGCGGTCGCCGTGGTGGGTGCCATCCTCATTGCCGGGCCGGACTATCCACCCGAGATCCGGCTGCTCGGTGGCATCGCGCTGTTCGCTTCCGTCACCAACATCGTCAGCGGGTTCCTGATCACCGACCGCATGCTGAAGATGTTCAAGCGGGACCGATCCGAATGAGCCCGGGATACGTAGAACTCTTCTACCTCGTGGCGACCGCGCTGTTCATCTTCTCGCTGCATTGGATGAACGATCCGAAGACGGCTCGCAGGGGCGTGGCGGCGGGTGCCGCGGCCATGTTCCTGGGGGTGGCGGCCACCTGGGCGCAGCCGTTCGTGGTCAACCACGGCTGGATGGTGCTCGCTGTCGTGCTGGGGATAGCGGTCGGCTACCCGCTGTCACGCGTCGCGCTCACGGCGGCGCCGCAGCGGACGGCCCTGTCGCACGCGTTTGGCGGCCTAGCGGCCGCGCTTGTCGGCACGGGCAAGTACTACCTCTGGCTCTCCGAAGGACCGGAAGAACTCACCACCTTCCGCATGGTCGCGATTATCGCGGAGGTCATCCTGGGATGCATCACGTTCACCGGCAGCCTCTTCGCCGCCGGCAAGCTGCAGGAACTCAGGTGGATACCGCAAAGGCCGGTCACGTATCCGCTGCAGAACGTGTTCAATATCGCATTGCTGCTCGTCGCGGTCGGCATCGGCACGTGGCTTGCGCTCAACCCGGCCACGCCGGAGGCCGCCTTCCTGTTCCCGGTTGTCATCGTTATCGCCCTCATGTTCGGCATTCTCCTCATCGTGCCCATCGGCGGCGCCGACATGCCAACTGTCATCGCCATCCTCAACTCCTATGCCGGTCTCGCCGCCGTGGCGATGGGTTTCGTGCTGGAGAACAACCTGCTCATCACCGCCGGCGCGCTGGACGGAGCGAGCGGCCTGATCCTGTCGATCATCATGTGCAAGGCGATGAACCGGTCGTATCTGAACGTGCTGTTCGGAGCCTTTGGTTCAGCCGGGCAGACCGCGGCCCAGGAGGGAGGCGAGCAGGGCGAGTACAAGGCGGATACGCCGCAAAGCGCGGCGCTGATCATGGAGCAGTCCACCAACGTCGTGATCATCCCGGGCTACGGCATGGCGGTCGCCCAGGCGCAGCACCGTGTCCGGGAACTCTACGACCACCTGAAGAAACGGGGCGTCACCGTGCGCTTTGCCATTCACCCGGTCGCGGGACGGATGCCCGGCCACATGAACGTGCTGCTTGCGGAGGCCGACGTGCCCTACGGCGACCTGGTGGAAATGGACGACGTCAACCGGGACATGCCCCAGTGCGATGTCGCCCTGGTGATCGGCGCGAACGACGTCGTGAATCCTGCCGCCGCCCTGGACGACTCAAGCCCGATCTACGGAATGCCGATCATCGAGGCGCGCAAGGCGCGAACGATATTTGCCATCAAGCGCTCCATGAACCCCGGTTTCGCCGGTATCGAGAACGCGCTCTACTTCGACGACAAGACGTGGATGCTGTTCGGCGACGCCAAGCACGTGGTGGGCGAAATCGTCAAGGAGCTGTCGGGGGATGCTGGCACTGGCTAGGAGCACTCAGCCTCGTAGCCGGGCCTAGTCTCCTGCGAAGTCGAAATTCTTGAGCAGAGTCCAGGCGAAACGAATGTCTGCATCCGTTACCAGGCGGACCCTGACCATCTTCACATCAGTGCCGCGTATGACCTGTTCTTCCTCGATGCGGGCCTTCCAGGCCTTCTGCATGAAGAAGCACTTCTTCTGCTCCTGGAGCTGCTCAACCCTGGCGAAGTCGTAGAAGCCCAGCGCCGAATGCACCGCCATGAGGTCGGAAACGCTATAGCAAGCGAACCCGCTGGCATTGTTCGAGATTCGTGGAGTTTGTGCATGCGCCGGGCTGGAGAGAATGACGACGACAGTTGCTACCCACAGGATGGATTTCGCCATTGGATCACTTCCCCAAAAGTGGGGAGAAACGCTACTACGAATATCAGGCGGCAGTTATGACTTGTATTTGTGCCGACTACCAAAACCATAGGGATGGTTCTAACGGGAACTCGCGATGAGAGACGGGTCGGCCGCTAGCTGGAGCGTGCGGCCTGCAGTTCCTCGTTCGCGGCGACGGATGAAAGGCGCGGCAGGCGCACCATGATGGCGACGCCGGAGCCATCGGCAAGGTTGGCGGCGCGCACGCTTCCGCCGTGGTATTCGGCGATCACGCGAACGACATAAAGGCCCAGGCCGAAATGCAGCCGGCTCTGCGGTCCCCGGTGACTGACCATGGACTCGAATAACGCCTCGCCGTCGATCAGGGGCAGCACCGGCCCCCGATTGGCCACGGTGATCTGCAGCGAATCTCCGTAGTCGTCCAACTGGACCTTGATGGGGCTCCCGGGATGGTGGAAGTCGATGGCGTTGTCGATGATCTTGTCCAGGAGCTGTTCGACCCTGAAGTCGGCGATCCGGGCGAGCACGGGATGGGAGGTGCCCCGGAATACGATTTCCCGGTGTTTCTGGGTCGTCGTCAGGTTGGCGAAGTAGCGTTCGAGGAACTGCTGCATGTCTATGACTTCGAGTTCCTCCGCCTGCAGGGACTCCTCGAGGTTCGCGGCGTCGGCAAGGTTCTGCACGATAGAGCCGATCAGCATGACCCCGCGTTTGGCGCTGGCCAGGTACTTCCCCGCAGCGGAAGGACTCTCGTGTTCCAGGTGTTGCAGCGAAGTGCTGAGGGTGTTCAGCGGATTGTTGATCTCGTGGCGGAGCGTGCGCGGCATGTTCTCGAGGAACGTGTTGTGCTGGTGCAGGCGGGTAAGGACGTTGGACACGCTGCGCGAAAGGTCTCCGATCTCGTCGCCCGCGCCCTGTTCCGCCTTCAGCGACAGTGTTCGGAGGCGGCCGTACTCATCGATCGCCGCCGCCGCTTCGCGGCGCAGGTTCCGTATGCGCCACGCAAGCCGGGCAGAAAAGGCGAACAGCGCCAGGAACACGAACAGCAGGATCAACGCGGAGACGAGCATCACGCGTTCGATCGCTTCGTACTGGAAGGCGAGGATCTCGTCCATGTTCTGCTCGACCAGCACGGTGCCGAGGATGCCGTCCTTCGAGACGATTGGATTCGCCGCAGTGATGACTTCGACGCCGTTTTCCAGCGTACGTGGCAGTGCGATTGGCCCGCCCGCAAGTGAATTGTCGATGATTTCGTCGATGGTTCCCGCATCCGGGACCGTCGATGAGACCCTGCGAATCCACTGGCCGATCCGGTAGACCCAGTCGGCTTCGCGCGGTGGGTTGCTGGCAATGAGCTGTGCGCCGGTCTCGGCGCGCACCCTCCGCTGGGGGTCGATGACGAGGATGCGGGAGCCGGAATAGCCGAGTCCCTCGATGACCTTCAGCAATTCGGGCGAACGCAGGATCACCAGGTTGAACCCCTCCTTGTCGGCGGTCGGAAGCGTCTGGGTTATGGCGCGCACCTCGCGAGCCGGCGTGTCCACGTCCGCGAATGCGACGCCGAAGTACCGGCGCGATCCGAGTAGCGACAGCGGTAGCCGAAACTCGACGTCGTATCCCTGGTCGGTCTCCACCAGGTGACCCTGAATCTGCTTTGCGGGCGCGCCTTCCGCGTAGCGCCAGTCCTCCTGCATCCGATACGCCGTGGTGACGCCCGGGCGGGAAAGGGTGATCAGGGCACGTCCCTCTTCTCCGTCGGTGCGGATGAAACTGAGCCGCACATGGTCGGCGTTGTCGAGCCGAAGCAGGGAGGGTTCCCGGTACCATCTCGTGTCGTCGAGGATCTTCATGAAGCCGTAGAGAAAACCACCGCTTTCGCCGAGCACGAGACTGAAACTCCCGTCCCGGTCTCGCCCGTCCTCCGCACCGAACCGCTCCATCCGCGTTGCTACTTCGCCCCAATCGTCGACTCTTCCGTCAAGCCGCACGGGGTCTTCGATGGGATGCGCAAAGAGCGATTCGTAGTCTTCGAGGCTGACGGGAAGATCGTTGAAGAGATCCTCCCGATCATTGAACAGGGTGGAGATGCCCTCTGCGGTGAGCAACTGGGCGTGGGACTGGCCTTCCATCAGGAGCCGTTCCATCTCGGCCAGTTGCAGGTAGGACAGGTAGGGCAGCGCCAGCACGCCGAGGGCCAGCAGCAGCAGCTTGGTGCGCAGGCGCGGACCCCGGATCCTGGAGCCGATCTTCATGTCACCGACCAGCGATAGCCGAAGCCATACTCGCTCTTGATGCAGGCGAACTGCGGATCGACTTCCCGGAATTTCCTGCGGATGTTCCGCATGTGGGTGTTGATGGTGTTGTTGGTCACGAAGCTCTGCATGGTGGCATCCATAAGCGTTTCGTAGCTGACGGCGTGGCCCGGCCGGCGAACCAGCATCGCCAGCATGCGGAATTCCGTCCCCGAGAGGTTTATGCGCTGCCCCTTCCAGGAGACGAGCAGGGCTTCCTGGTTGAGGTCGAGTTCCCCCACTTGCCGGCTTCGGTCCGAACTGTTCGCCTGGTTCGTCGTCCGAACCTCGTCGATGCGCAGGAGCGAGGAAATGCGCTCGGCAAGGTAGTCGAGGGATATGGGCTTCGGGAGGTAATCCCAGGCGCCGAGCCGCAAGCCCGAGATCTTGTCGATCTCGTCGATTCGTTCTGTGAGGAAGATGACCGGCAGCGACGGCGCGCGCGCAAGCAGGTCACGGCAAAGCTGGAAGCCGGCGTCGACTTCGTTGCCGAGCACGATGTCGAGAATCACGAGGTCGGGAAGCCGCTGCTCGAATCCGGCCAAAGCTGTCCCGCGGCTGTCGTACTCGGTGACTTCGTAGCCCTTCGCGGTGATCGCGTCCGCGTAGTTGGCACGCTGGTCGGGATCGTCCTCGACGATGGCGATGGTCTTGGTCATGCAGCATCCAGATGCGGCCCGGACGGGATTTTACCAAGTCGTTGGCGCTGCAGACGGAGGACTGCGCCAACTTCATCCCTGATCTACACTCGGACAATGACGCAGATCATCTCCATCGTCGGTCCGGAAAGCTGCGGCAAGACGACCCTGGCGCGCGCGCTGGCCGAGCGGTTCGGTGCATCCTGGGTGGAGGAATACGCCCGCGGGTACCTCACCGGCCGGCCGGACTATGACGAAACCGATCTCGAGGCGATAGCCAGGGGCCAGCTGGCCCTCGAAGAAAGGGCGCTGGACGGAGAACCATCGGTGCTGGTACTGGACACAGATATGCTTGTGATCCGGATCTGGTGGCAGGAGCGATTCGGGCGGGTGCCGGACTGGGTCGAGGCCGCGCTACGCAGGCAACCCGCCCGGGTCTATCTGCTCGCGCGCCCGGACCTGCCCTGGGAACCCGATCCGCTGCGCGAAGCGCAATTCGACCGCGAACGGCTTTTCGGTGTTTACCGGAGAGTCCTCGGGGAACGCGGGGCGGCGTTCGGCGTCGTGGGCGGCACGGAGGGTGCGCGGCTGCGGTCAGCGCATGCCGCGTTGAAACGCCTGGGCATCGCTTTGCCGGTTGCCTGAGTTCTCGGCTATGGACGGTGGCTTTCCAGCAGGCGCTCGAGTTCCTGCTCGGTTGTGACTACCTGTGCCGCCACGCCATCGTGGGTATTGCCCAGGCGCACCTGCCGCACCGCCCAGGCGTGTTCCCGGACCAGGTACAGGATGCGCATGTCCAGCAGGCGCTGGTCTCCGGGTCGGTCCCGATAGTAACCCGCGACCAGCGCGTCGAGGGCATCGTCGTTGTACGACATGCCGTAGGCGAGGCCCACGACGTCGAACAGCGGGTCGTTGTCTCCTGCAAACTCCCAGTCGAGCGTCCGCCAGGATTCCCCGCAACGCATCACGTTCCAGGGGTTGAGGTCGTTGTGGCAACCTGCGGTCGCTCCGACCCGCCAATCGAGCCGGTTCAGGGCGATGGCGGCGATGCCGGAGACCGGTGCATCGCGCGTGTAGCCGCGAATGGTCCGGAGCGGGTCATATCGGCGGATGCCAAGCGGAACCTTCGCATGCAGTTCCTTTAGGTACATCGCCGCCTCCAGGGGTTCGGCGGGCTTTTCGGCCAGCAACGTGCCGTCGATCCAGCGAGTGATCAGGTCTCCCCTGAGACGGTCCGCGGCGACCACCCGCGGTGCGATCTGCAATTGCAGGTAACGCATCTCGGCGTCACGCGGTACTGCGGGGCCGTTGACGACACGGACAACGAACGCCTGGCCTTCGTATTCGAACCGGTAGTTGTCGTTGGCGTAGCCGCCTGCGAGGTAAGTAATGCGCTCGATGCGGTCCTCGCGCCAGGCGGGCATGAGTCTCGAAACGGTCTCGGCCACGTGGTGCATCTGAGCCCTCCGAAATTGCACTCTCCGGGGGAACGAAATCCCGCCCGAGGGGTCGATATGTGGGCGCAACGGCGCCTGCAACTATGCTACTGTGCGCATCGCCACGAGATAACGGATATGAAGGAATGTTGATCAACCGTGTAGAGGACGCGCCCCGCTCGATTACCCGGTTCAGGCGCGAGAACCGGGTGGCGCAAAACGGTGCCGACAGCGTCGCATCGACGGCGGACGACGGGACAGAGACGATGAGCCCGGCGGAGGTCGAGCATGTCGCAGAGATATTCAAGACACCACTGACATGCAGCTACAACTGGGACTATCGCGTCGCTGAAGATCGCATACGCAAACTCTACGAGCTCGGCAAACGCCTCAACTGGAACGCGAGCCTCGACGTTCACTGGGACCAGACCCCCGATTGGCAGGACGCAAAGCCATGGGGCGAAGAGCAGATCGAGTCGTGGCTGGAAGACAATCCCTGGAACGGCTATCCGCCGTGGGATGCGATGTCCGTCGAGCGCAGGTGCGAGTACTTCTTCCAGAACCAGTGCTGGTCCCTGTCGCAGTTCCTGCACGGCGAGCAGGGCGCGCTGCTCGTCGCGTCGCAGCTCGCGTCCAGCGCGCCGACCTTCAACGCGAAGCTCTACGCGGCGTCACAGACGTTTGACGAGGCCCGCCATGTCGAGGTGTTCAATCGGTTCCTGAAGACCAAGGTGGGATTCCGGTATCCGGTCACCCGGGGCCTGAAAGACCTGCTGGACAAGATTCTCACGGACGAACGCTGGGACCTGAAGTTCATCGGCATGCAGATCATCCTCGAAGGACTGGCGCTGGCCGCGTTTCATACCGCGAGAAACGACACCAGCGACCCCGTGCTGAAGGAACTGCTGTACCTCGTCATCCGCGATGAGGCGCGTCATGTGACCTTTGGCGTCAACTACCTCGAAGAGTACATTCAGACGCTGTCGGAAGAGGAACGCGAGGATCGGGCGCGGTTCGCGTACGAGGCCTGCGTCGTCAGCCGCGACCGGTTGATCGCCACCGATGTCTTCCGCTACTTCGGATGGGACGCCGACGAGGCAAAACGGGTGCTGGTCGAGCGTGGCATCAACGCCGACTTCCAGACGCGTCTTTACGAGCGGGTGATACCCAACCTCAAGCGCATCGGCCTCCTGACCGATCGCATCCGCCCGAAGTTCGAGGAAATGGGCGTGATGGACTTCGAGAACCTGGCGACCGACGGCGATATCGACTGGCGCGAGCTGGAGAAACCGCTGGAGCCGGACGTCACCGAGTGAGTCGGCGGGGTTGACGCCGCATCAGTTGATCCCGACTACGTAGGACAACGCCCGGCCGATCTCGTCATGGACGACGAGGTCGGCAATACCGTCGAGTGGTGTGGCCTCCCGGTTGAGTATCACGAGCCGCGCGCCGAGTTGCTTGGCGTATTCGGGAAACCCCGCCGCCGGATAGACGATGAGCGTCGAGCCCGTGGCCAGCATCAGATCGCATGACTCGGTGTACTCACGCGCGCGGCGCATGGCGTCTTCCGGCATTGCCTGGCCGAACGAGATGGTCGCACTCTTGATGATGCCGCCGCAGACCTTGCAGGGATCTATTCGTCCCCGCTCACTGAACTGGGCCTTCAGCGCCTCCATCTCGTAGCGCCAGCCGCAGGTGAGGCACGCGGCGTAGCTGGCGTTTCCGTGCAATTCCACCACCTGCTCTTCCGGGATGCCGGCGTCCTGGAAGAGGTTATCCACGTTCTGGGTGATGACGCCGATGACCTTGCCTTCCTCGACGAGTTTCGCGACCGCCTGGTGGCCCTTGTTGGGCTTCGCGGACTCCATCTCACGGGCCCCGCTGAACCGGCGGCGCCAGGACTCCTGGCGCACTTCGTCCGAGCCCATGAACTGGCTGAACTCGATGGGTTTGATCCTGTTCCAGAGACCCGTGCCGGGGCTGCGGAAGTCGGGTATGCCTGACTCGGTGCTGATCCCTGCGCCCGTGAACACCACAGCGCGTCGGGCCTCTTCGAGCATCCGCCGCATTTCGTCGAGGAGACCGATGTTCTCCATGTCGTCCTTCGTCCCGGCAGTTCCCGGCATGATAAGCGAACTGTTGAGTCCCCTCAGGTGTCCCGCAGTCTGGGGTCGAGGGCGTCCCGCAAGCCGTCGCCGATGTAGTTGACGCTCAGGACGGTCAGCGAGATCGCGAGTCCCGGCCACAGCACCCGCGCCGGGGTGATGGTGATGAAGTTGGCGCCGTCGAAGAGCAGGCGGCCCCAGGTGGGGAAGTCGGGCGGAAACCCGAGTCCGAGGAACGACAGCGCGGACTCCGTGATGATGGCGTTGGCGATGCCGAGGGTCGCGGACACCATGATGGGGCTCAGCGCATTCGGCAGGATGTGCCGGCTGACGATGCGCCGCTCGCGCGTGCCGATGCTGCGGGCGGCGGTGATGAACTCGCGCTCCTTGATGGCGAGCACTTCGCCGCGCACGATACGCGCGGTCTGCATCCAGCTCGTGATGCCGATGACGAACACGATGAGGAGGAAGATGCCGGTCTCCGGCCCGAAGGCGTTGCGCAGGGTGTCGCGGAACAACATGATGATGACGAGGAGGAGCGGCAGGAGCGGCAGCGCGAGAAACAGGTCGGTAAACCGCATCAGGGGCCCGTCCAGGCGCCTGAAATAGCCCGCCAGGGTGCCCACCGCGGTGCCGAGGACCAGCGACAGGAACATCGCTGCAAAGCCGACGGCCAGCGAGATGCGTCCGCCAGCGAAGACCTGGGCTAGCGTGTCGCGGCCCAGGTTGTCCGTACCCAGCGGGTGGCTGAGGGAAACTCCCTGGTTACGCGCCTGGAGGTCGAGGTACTGCGGGTCGACATCGTGGACGAAGGGGCCGAGGAACACCGCGAGGACGATGGTCGAGAAGACCCCGACGCCGATCAGCGCGCCGGTGTGCTGCCGGAACGTGAGCCAGACATCGACCCAGAGAGAGCGATGCGTGCGGGGGTTGTCGGGTAACTCTGTCGGCATGGCGCTAGTCGTAGCGGATTCGGGGATCGAGGATCCCGTACAGGACGTCGGCGATGAGGTTGAACAGCACGATCAGCACGGCGAACAGGAACGTCAGCGTCTGTACGAGGGGAATGTCCGCGCCCTGGATCGCGACGATGAGGAGCTGTCCCAGTCCGTTCACGCGGAATATCTGCTCGGTGATGATTGCGCCGCTGAAGATGGTCGGCACGCCGAGGGCGATCATCGTCACCACTGGGATCATGCTGTTGCGCAGCACATGAATGAGCAGTACGGCGCGTTCCCGGAGGCCTTTTGAGCGTGCGGTCCGTACGTAGTCGAGGTTCAGGTTGTCGAGCATCGCCGAGCGCATGAAACGGCTGAGCTGGGCGGCGTTGTACAGCGCCAGCACCATCACCGGCATGAGCATCTGCTTGACCTGCACCCAGAAGCTCGTGAGATCCGTGACCTCGTGGGTGGTGTCGTAGATCGATGGCAACCACTGCAGCATGACGCTGAAGAGAATGATCGCCAGCAGGCCGGTGAAGAAGGTGGGCACCGAGAAGCCGACCATGGAGACAAAGGTGCCGATCTGGTCGAACCACGAATACTGCCGATAAGCTGATATCACGCCGATGGGCACCGCGATGAGAATGCCAACGACGTAGGACAGGCCCACGACCCACAGCGTCTGGGGCATCCGCTCCGCGATGATGTCCACCACGGGGCTGCGCGTGGCCCAGGACCGAATCCGTGGCCGCGCGCTCGAATCGCCGATCTCGACATCGAAGGCTTCCTCGATGAGATTCAGCGGCTCATTGACGAAGAACTGCTCCATCCATTTCGCGTAACGCACGTGGAACGGCTGGTCCAGCCCCAGCGACTCGCGGATCTGCGCCCGGACCTCGGGGGGAATGGTGAGCGGCAACTGGCCGGTGGGATCGTTCGGCGCGAGATCGAGGAGCGCGAAGATCGCGAAGCTGATCGCGATCAGCGTCGGCACCGCGAACATCAGGCGGCGCGTGATGTAGCGAATCATTTCACCGATGCCAGTCCGCGATGTTCCAGAGTTCGGAATCCCACGGATTCATCCGCACGCCCATGAGGGAATTCGACCGCGCGGACACCGCGGCGCGCCAGATGAGGGGAATCATGTAGTGGTTCTGCACGATGATGTCGTTCAGGCGCTTTGCGATGCGGGCGCGGTCGTCCCCGGGGGGCGTGGTCGAAAGCTGTTCGACCAGGTCGTCGTACTCGGCCGAACAGCCGCGCGGAATGTTCGTGCCCAGCCACTGGTTGTGCGGTCCGGGATCCTGGTCGCACACCCAGCCAGCCATGTACACCTCGGGGTCCGTCCCCTGAAAGTTGTTGGTGTACATCTGCACGTCGGCGAAGAACTTCTGGAAGGTGTCGGGGCTCGCGGGGTCAGCGCCGAAGAACACGGCTCCGTCGATATTGCGCAACTCGGTTTCGACGCCGATCGCGTCCCACATCTGCTTGACCAGTGCCTGGGTGGCTTGGCGCACCGAGTTGGTGGAGGTCTGGTAGAGAATCGATAGCCGAGTGCCGTCTTTGGCGCGCACGCCGTCCGTGCCCGAGACCCAGCCAGCTTCGTCCAGGATGCGATTCGCCTCGGCAGGATCGGGCGTCTTGCAGGCCTCGTTGGCAACGGAAGCGTACCGAGACGGTGCCGGCACGACATTGCACGTCGGCCGGCCGGCGTCACCGTAGCCGGCCTCTACCAGCACCTCCCGGTCGATGGCGAGCGAGAGCGCGTGACGCACCGCCGGGTCCGAGAGAAACGGGTGCGGGTTGGCGCCGTCGAGGTAGAGCGAGCGGCGTTCTCCAAGATTCGAGTCGTCATTGGTCTGGTTCACCATCAAGCGCTCCACCTGGCTGCCGAATCCCATGAGGACCTGGCCCTTGCCCGCGGCGACCATTTGCGCCAGCACCTCGGGTTCGACCTGCAGGTTCCAGGCGTAGTCGTATTCCCCGGTTTCCAGCACCGCCCGCGCCGCGGAGGCGGCGTCGCCGCCGCCCTTGAGCGTGACCGTCCTGAACCACGGCTTGCCGGGTTCCCGGAAGCGCTCGTTGGCGGAATAGTTGATGACATCGTTGGCGCGAAAGTCATCGACCTTGAACGGCCCCGTGCCGATGGGGCCGAAGTTCTGTGCCGTGCACTCCTGCGCCCTGGCTCCGAGGCAGTCCTGGAACTGTTCGCGCTGGATAACGGGAGTAAGTGAGCCCACGAAAGGGCCGTAAGGCCAGGGCTTGGCGACGTCGAACGTGATCCTCACGGTGTGATCGTCCACGGCCTTCACCGCGGCGACGTCGGTGAACGAGGCCAGCGCGGCGCAACCGGCCTGTTCGTCAAGGCAGTACGCGCCGGAGAACGCCACGTCGTGCGCGGTCAACGGCGTGCCGTCCGACCACACGATGCCGGGTTTCAGCTTCCAGGTGATGCTGCGCAGATCTTCCGCCACGCCGCCGTTCTCAACGGTCGGTATTTCGGCGGCCAGGATGGGCACCATTCCCGCGTTGTCGTCGTAGTGGGCGAGGGGCTCGACCACCAGGGACGCGGCTTCGATGTCCTTGGTGCCGCCGGAAAGATAGGGATTCACTATCGACGCCGCCTGCCAGTAGAGGATATTGAGATGACGGTTCTCGACGGTATCCTCCGGGACCGTTTCGGCATCGTCGGGCGCGCAGGCGGCCATGAACAGGATCATTGCGATGAGGGGCGTGCTGTGGCGTAGCTTCATGGTGGTGCCTTTGGTTGGGTGTGCTGTCTCATGCGGATTCCAGGTTACTCGGCCAGGTGGCAGGCGACCCGATGGTCGGGGCGCAGTTCTCGCCACTCGGGCGCGCGCGTTGAACACTCGGGCTGAGCCAAAGGGCATCGGGTGTGGAACGGGCACCCCGGCGGCGGATCGGAAGGGCTCGGCACGTCGCCGCGCAGGATGATGCGCTCGCGCTCGGCCTCGAGCTCCGGGTCGTGTACCGGGGCGGCCGACATCAGGGCCCGCGTGTACGGATGCAGCGGCTCGTGATAGAGGCCCTCGCTGGAACCAAGTTCGACGATCTTGCCGAGATACATCACGGCAACGCGATCGGCGATATGACGGACCATGCCAAGGTCATGGGAGATGAAGAGATAGGTGAGGCCGAGGCGCCCCTGCAGTTCTTCCAGCAGGTTGACCACCTGGGCCTGTATCGAGACGTCGAGCGCCGCGATCGGCTCGTCGCAGATGACGAACTCCGGTTCGAGCGCGAGCGCCCGGGCTACGCCGATCCGTTGCCGCTGCCCGCCGGAGAACTCGTGCGGGTAACGGTTGGCGAAACCTGGCTCAAGGCCAACCGACTCGAGCAGTGCATCTACCCGGGGCGCGATGGCTGGCTCCTTGCCGAGACCATGTTCGAGCAGCGGCTCGCCGACGATGCTGCCCACGGTCATGCGGGGATTCAGGCTCGCCTGGGGATCCTGGAACACCATCTGCATCCGCCGCCGCATCTGGCGCAGCGGCTCGCCGTCGAGGCGCGCGATGTCCTCTCCCCGAAAACGCACCTGTCCCGCCGTCGGCTCGTACAGTCGCAGGATGGCGCGCGCTACTGTGGACTTGCCGCAGCCGCTCTCACCGACGAGTCCGAGGGTTTCCCCCTCGCGGATATTGAAGTCGATGCCATCCACCGCTCGCACGGTGCCGACCTGGCGCCGGAAAACACCGGCCATGATCGGAAAGTGCATGGTCAGGCCTTCGACTTCCAGCAGCGGCGCGTTATCGGGCACGGGCGGCTCCGGCATCGACGTCGTACCAGCAGGCGACATTGTGGCCGTCGCCGACCGGGATCAGGGGCGGGTTCTCGCGCCGGCACGTGTCGAAGGCATGTGGGCAGCGGGACACAAACGGACATCCCCGGATGGGTTCTGCCAGGTGCGGCGGCTGGCCTGGAATGGTGGCAAGGCGGTCGGAGCGGGTGCCGTCGGTCCGGGGCAGGGTGCCCAGAAGGCCTCGCGTATAGGGGTGCTGGGGACGGCCGTAGAGGGCCCTGACGCCAGCGTGCTCCACGATCTGTCCGGCGTACATGACCACGACGCGGTCCGCGAGCCCGGCCAGGACCCCGAGGTCATGCGTGATCCAGATGATGGCGATGCCGAACCGGCGCCGGAGTTCCTTGACCAAATCGAGAATCTGCGCCTGGATGGTCACGTCGAGCGCGGTCGTGGGTTCGTCCGCGATCAGAACCTTTGGATTGCATGCCAGTGCGATGGCGATCATGACGCGCTGCCGCATGCCGCCGGAGAACTGGTGCGGAAAAGCGGAAAGCCGGGATTCCGCCGCCGGAATCCCGACGTTCTCGAGCAGTTCCACCGCGCGCTGGCGGGCCTCCGATCTGCTCATGCCGAGATGCCTGCGCAACGGCTCCGTCAGTTGGTAGCCGATCGTCAGCACGGGGTTCAGTGAGGTCATCGGGTCCTGGAAGATAAAACCGACCTCGGCGCCCCGAACGTCGCGCAACTCCTCCAGGTCGAGCGCCATCAGGTCCCGGCCGTCGAGTAGTGCCCGGCCCGAGACGACTTCCGCCGGCGGCATCGGCAGCAGCTTCAGCATGGACAGCATGGTTACGCTCTTGCCGCAGCCGCTCTCGCCGACGACCCCCAGCAATTCGCCTTCCTCGAGTTCGAAACCGACGCCGTTTACCGCGTAAACCGTGCCTTCCCGCGTGTGAAAGCAGGTGCGGATGTCTTCCACTTCCAGGACCTTTCGGCGAGCCGCTGGTTGCGCTACCTGGTTCATTCGGTCCCCGAACGGGTGTGATGGCCCTTGAGATTCGCCGGGACGCCGGCGGAAAACGCGGGGTTCCAGGCAACCCTAACAGTCGACACCGAATTTCTCCCGAAGTTGATCGAAGGCGCGGGGCGTCGACTCTGCAGCACGCATGATCTGCCGCGCGCATTGTCTCGGCGTGGACTCGGTCGTGTCGACTTCCACGTCGTATATACAGTGGGCGTGTACGCTATCGAAATGGGATGTGGCCGTCCCCGGGAAACGCCCCGGGCGGGTGGCTTCGCGCGCGTTGACGACGGCCAGGTCGCAGCGAACACCTGCGAACGTGACATGCAGCCCCTTCAGGGCATCCAGGTAGTCGAGCAGGAAGGACTTCTCGAACATCAGGTCGTCCACGATCACGTGATTGCCTTCGCGGGCAAAGATCGCGATGGCCCGGCGCATGCCGCGCAGGACGCGCCTGCCGACATCACCGAAACGGATTTCCGTCATGCGTTCCCCTTCGCGTTCGACAGGGACTACATTCAGTCCGCGTGCCCCGGTGTCGCCATCGGGGGAGTTCAAACCGCGAAAACGCTCGGACATGCCGTCCCGGAACTGATCGAGCGCGATGTGCTGGTAGGGCTCCGCGTAGAGTTGCTGCAGCATTCGCGCGATGGTCGTCTTGCCGGCGCTGGACGACCCGTTCAGCAGAATGATCTTTCCTGGCGTCATGGGAAATCCTGGGTTCCCGGGGCGTATTGAATCGAGCGCTCTGCGCCCCGCCCGCATGGTAGCCGTGGACCCAGACGGTCACAAATCCGCAGCGAGTGTGATGTCCCGTAAATGACTCATATATTGGGGCGTGTTCGATTTGGAGTTCGCCCATCCAGCGGACTCGACATCTTTTGGTGATCTCACACGCCGAGACCGTTCGCAAAGCGTTCTCGTCAGCTCCTTGAATACCCGTCGTATCATTTAACTCGGGGATGGTGAAGAGCGATGTACTTCGTAACTTCTCCATGTGAAATTTTGTGGCGAACGCGATCAAGCACGAGTTAGCAAGGCCAGTACCCTCGCTCTTTTGTATAGCCGGTTCGTTTCAACGTGCTGCAATGGGACGACTTTGCTGTTGAACTGCGTGTGCTGGATTCTTATGGTGATGCCAATCAACAAAGTATTTCAAGAATCTCCATCGCCAGCGACGGAATCTCTGGATGACGGTTTGTGTCGACAGTTAGTAGGTGTCCTATGCCTATAGGCTTGAGGTATATGTCGCTGGCGAGATCACGACCAAGCTCGTCTCGATCTTGGAAGTGCTCAGCATGTGCGGGATGCCGACTGGTCGATAGACGTTTAAGGAACCGTGCTTTCCTAACGTGCGGAGGACACGTACAGTAAACTTCAACAAAACGCGACTCTAGATGCATGAGCCGTCCCAAGGCGCAATTCGGACTCCAGTTTGCGTCCAGAATCCCAGATCGTAACTCTCGCGCTATGGCATACAAGACTTCGAAGCTAGCGGCCCCGATCATCCTTGAGTCGTCGATCGATGTTACTGGAATGGCAGTCGCCATGGCTTCCTTGATCTCGTCTTTCGAAATCAAAGGGACATTTAACTCATCCGCCAATTGACGAGCCAGGGTGGTCTTCCCGGAGGCTGGAAGGCCTGATACAACCACAAAGCCGTTGGTCAACGGCATCGACATCCTCCCCAGTGTACGCAGCCAGGAATGAGGCGTTCCATCAAGCTATCTAGTCTCCTGACCTGAGTCTGTGGGCCGAAGGCTAGATCGCTCTCGACGATACAGCAACCACGGTGAGGGAGCCAAAACCAACCCTCGAAAGGGTGTGGGTCGGTCTTGAATGTGAGAAATGTGACGGATTGAAGCTGTTCGGTTGATGCTGGTGGCTTTGTGATCCGCGGTCCGACATATTGTGGATATATCAGACAGACGCGGGGAACGCCATGCCCGAAACGACGCTCGATGGCCTCGTCGCGCGTGGTCAAGGGCAAGATGCACAGCCACGCGGTTCCGCCCTGGGCTTTGGAGGACGCCCGCTAGCACTCTCCGTCATTTCGGCGCATATGATCCGAGAGCCATTGGGGCGCATCGTTCCAGGCCTCGAGATAACGTGCGGCGTAGTCGCTGAAGTCGTGCGTCTGCGTCCCTTCATCTCGATATTGATGGTGGCCGCACAAGCCCCTGCCCGCATCGCGTCGCGCATCCCGGCGCCGCGCAGGTGCGCATCGACAAACCCGGTGCGATACGCATCGCCGCAGCCCGTGGGATCTTTGACGGCTTTCGCGGGCACTGCGGGAACGACGATGTCTCCGCACCAGGATCCGGAGTCGCCAGTCGTCACGACCACGTATTCCGGTGACCGCAGTTGGGATTCAGACCGGGATTTCACGGTTTCGAATTCGTACTGGTTCACGATCAGCGCGTCGGACAGGCCGATGAGTTCTCCCGTCTCGGGCGCGCTGAAATCGGTCAGCCCCTGTCCGGGGTCGCAGAGAAACGGGATTCCGTGGGTGCGCATGACGCGTGCGGCGTCGATCATGTTCACCGCGATGTCGGGTGCCAGCACCGCGTAGTCGGGGGTGCGCTCCGCCACGAAGTCGGTCAGGCGTTGCACGAAGTCACTGACCCGCGCCGGGCCGGGAAAAAAGCCGGTGAACTGGTTGCCCCCGGCGTCGGTGAATACGAACGCGTGTGAGGAATATCCCGCGCCCGAGCGACGTGTGATGCCGCTCCGGTCGATACCGAGGCTCTTGAGATGGTTCCGGTAGTCCTCGCCGTAGTCGTCGCCGACAAAGACGAATGGCACGGCATCCTGGCCGAGCCGATGCAGACCGTAGGCGATATTCATGGCGCAGCCGCCAAAACGGCGCCCGATACGGTCGAGCTGAATCGAGAGGTTGACGCCGGGGTGGCGGGGTAGCTGGGAAAAGCGGCCGCCGTAGTCGGCCACGTAGTCTATGGCCAGTGTTCCGGTAACGAGGACCCGCGACACGGCACCGAACGATCGGTCAGAATGTGTGGCCGCGCCGGGTTGCCGCGCGGCGCTCGTCAGTTGCCGGCAGCGAGCGAGACGTTGATCACTCCCGCCTGCCGTGCAGAGTCCATGACATGCACCATGACTTCCGTGCGCGATTCGGGATGCGGCTGAATGATGACCGGGGCCTCGGGGTTTTCCGCGTGCATGCGTTCGATGTTCGCGCGGACCGAACGCCAGTCGACGTCGCGCTGGGCGATGAGAATACGGTCCCGGCTGGTGATGCGGACGACGATGCTGCGCTTGTCCGGGTCGACGGTCTTCGGCTTGTCGTCTTCCGGCTGGTTGACGTCGAGGCCCACTTCCTTCACGAACGTCGCGGTGACGATGAAAAAGATGAGCATGATGAAGACGACGTCCAGCATGGGCGTCAGGTTGATCTGTGCGCCTTCCTCTTCGTCGCGTCTCGCGTACCTGCGCATGTTCGCTCCCCTGTGTCGTCGGCTCGCCGCCTGGGACTTCCCCTATGTTAACCGACACCGGAGCGAAGTCGAGGCCCGTTCACGATCTCGGCTCGCCGCGTGGCCTGTTCCGCCACCATCGAATCGCCGGGGCCATCCAGATAGCGGCGCAGGCAATGGCCAGCACCAACGTTGCGGGGCGATGCAGGAGCATCGAGAACGATCCGTCCACCAGGTAGAACGTGCGCCGCAGGTTTTCTTCCAGCATGCCGCTCAGGATGAAGCCGAGCAGCAGGGGCGCCAGCGGAAATCCCCAGGAACGCAGGATCAGGGCCGCGACGCCGAATCCCAGCATGAGGTAGAGGTCGAAGACGTTCGAGGTCGTGAGGTATACGCCGACAAGCGAAAACGCCGCGACGAACGGAATCAGCACCGGCCTCGAGATCTGGATCAGCCGGGAGATGTAGGGAATCAACGGGAGGTTCAGCGCCAGAAGCACGAGGTTGCCGATGTACATGGAGACGATCACGCCCCAGAACACTGCCGGATCGGTCTCCAGCAGGCGCGGCCCGGGCTGGATGCCGAGACTCAGCATGACACCCAGCAGCACGGCGGTGGTCCCGGAGCCGGGAATCCCGAGGGTCAGCAGGGGTACGAAGGAACCCGTGCAGGCCGCGTTGTTGGCCGCTTCCGGTGCGGCGATGCCGCAGGCGGGATTGCGGTTGAAGCGTTTCTCGAAGTCGTAGGCGAAGAAGCTGGCAAGCGTCGCCCCGGCGCCCGGCAGGATGCCAACGAGGAATCCGAGTGCGGAATTGCGGCCCACGGTGGGGGTGATGGCGCGCGCATCGCCTTTCCTGAGCCGCACGCTGGCTGCGGGCCGATAGTCGCCGCCGCGCTCCCGGGTAGTCAGCATGTGAAACGCCTCGGCGAGGGCGAAGACCGCCATGGCGAGAAGGATGAAACTGATGCCGTCCATCAGATCGAGACGGCCGAACGTAAAGCGTTGTACACCGGCCGATTGGTCCGTTCCGACAGTACCGAGCATCAACCCGAGCAGTGCCGCGACGCAGGACCTGGCGACGCGGCCGCGCTCGGCGAAGGCGGCGATGCTCGACAGGGCCAGAACCAGGATCAGCGTGTATTCGGGCGACTGGAAGGCCGTCGCCCAGGAGGCGAGGGCGCCCGCGAACAGGAGCAGCGCCAGTGCCCCGATGGTCCCGCCCGCGAACGAAGCATAGGCAGCGATGGCCAGTGCACGCCCCGCTTCGCCGGCCCGCGCCATGGGATAGCCGTCAAAGGAAGTCGCGACGGTGGAGGCGACCCCCGGCGCGTTGATCAGGATGGAAGAGGTGGATCCGCCGAACACCGCTCCGTAGTACACGCCCGCCATCATGATCAGCCCCGCCGCCGGGTCCAGCGTATAGCTCACGGGGATCATCAGGGCGATGGCCGTGATCGGCCCGAGTCCGGGCAGCATTCCGATCAGGGTTCCGGCGCAGCAACCGGCGGCCACCCACAGCAGGTTTGCGGGGTCCAGTGCCGTGCCGAGACCTTGGGCGATGCCTTCCCACATCAGGACCACCAGGCCCCGGGATGTATGTAGACACCCAAGCCCACCTCGATCAGCGTCCACCCCGCAAGGGCGGTGGCAAGCGGCGCGACAGTGAGCACCAGCGGGCGGCGTTCGCCGAGCAACTTAAGCGATGCGGCCAGGAAGAGTGCAAGCGCGGGCCATAGACCGGCGTTGGGGATCAGTACCGCAAAGCCGACGATGCACGCGGCCATCATGGCGAGGGATTTGTATCGACGGCCCGTTTCGGTGGGTGTGAGGCCACGAAACAACATGACCGTTGCGAACAGCGCGAGCAGAATCCCGCAGAAAAGCGGCATGGCACGGGCATTGACCAGTTCGTCCGCAGACCACGGGTCCAACTCGATTCGCAGGGTGGCCCAGAGATAGATGCCTGCCACCAGGAGCAGGCCCAGGGGCACGATGCGGCCGGTCACCGCGTAAAACCGAGCTTGGCCATCGTTTCCCTGAGCAATGACTCCTGCTGCTCGAGGTATCGCGTGAAATCCTCCCCGAAGAGGTTCAGAGGTTCCCAGCCGTACTGTTCGAGGGTCCCGCTCCAGGTATCCGAGGCGGTGAGGGTGCGAAATCGCTGGATGTGGCTCACCCGCACGTCTTCGTCCACGGCGGGCGATGCGAACAGTCCCCGCCAGTTGGCGAACCGCACCGGACAGCCGAGTTCGGTCAGCGTCGGAACATCTTCGATGGCCTTGACGCGTTCGGGGGCGGTGATGGCCAGCACGCGTACCTGGCCTGCCCGTATGAAGGGGAGGGTTTCCCCGAGTCCCGTGGACAGCAGTTCTATCTCATCGCCCAGGAGGGCCAGCATGGCCTTGCCGCCACCGTCGTAGGGGAGGTAGCGAACGCGGCGCGCGTCGACCCCGGCGGCATCCAGCGCGAGTGCGGCCACGATGTGATCGAGGCTTCCACGGGCGGAGCCGCCGCCCATGATCACGGCGCGCGGGTTCTCCCGAAGCCTTGTGACCACGCTCAACCAGCTATCCGCGGGTTCCTCGTTCCTGACCACGAATATGCCGTAGTCGGCAACCAGTCCCACGATCGGCGTGAGGTCTCGAAAGCTCAAGGGGTAGAGATTCTGCAGGCGCCGCAGGATGAGGGGCGTCGAGTTGACGATGAGCGCTTCCCGAAATCGGGCCGTGTTCTCCACGAAGACGCTCAAGCCCCGGCCCCCGCCGGCCCCGGCGATGTTCTCGAAGGAAACGGTCCCGGCCAGTTCCATGGCGGTCAGCGCGCGACCGGCGGCGCGCGCAGTGCCGTCAAGGCCGCCACCCGCGGCGGCGGGTATCACGATGTGGAGGCGTTCGGCCGCCGCGGCAATGGGGAACAGGCAGGCGCAAAGGGCCAGGCAGATACTTGCCGTTCCGCGTCGCGAACCTGGAAGTTTCACTTGTTCAGGAAGTTGAGCGGCAGGCCCGGCTCCCCCCATGGCATGGAAACGAGTTGGCCGGTGGAGGAAAGGGTGATGTACGCCGTTGCGAGGTCGGGTCCTCCGAAACAGATGTTGGTGGTGAGGGGGTCGGGCATGGGCACGAAACCCGGTTCGTCGCCCCGGGGCGACAGAACGGTGATACCCCCCTCCCGCAATGTCGCGACGCAGATGTTGCCGGTTGCGTCGAGCGCCAGTGAGTCGAACAGGAAGTAGCCTGGGCGGCCGGAAATGAGCTGGCCGCCGTCGGGTTTGTCGCCACGGCCGCCTGCCAGTTCACCCGGTCCGCTCAAGGCATACGACCAAAGGCGCCCGGTGGGCGTCTCGGCCACGTACAGGATGTCTTCTTCGGGTGACAGGCCGATGCCGTTCGGGCCTTCCAGGGGAAAGATCACCTCTTCGATGTGGCTCCCGTCGGGCCGGGCATAGAAGACGCCCGTGCGGTCGCGTTCCCTCGGGCGGGTCTTGCCGAGATCGGAGAACCAGAACCCGCCGGTCGCGTCGAAGACGATGTCGTTCGGCCCCCGGAGCGGAACATCGTCAGCGTGCGTATAAAGCACCTCGACCTCGCCGGTATCGAGGTCGACGCGTTCAATGCGGCCCCCGCGGTAGTCTGCCGCCTGGCCTTGGGCACGCAGGCGCCCGCGGCTCTCCTCCCAGTTGAAACCGCCGTTGTTGCACACGTAGCACTTGCCGTCGGGACCGATGGCCGCGCCGTTCGGCCCGCCTCCGGTTTCCGCGACGACCGAGATCTCTCCGGACGGGGATACGCGCGACAGGGTTCCGCGTGCAATCTCGACCACGAGGATGGTGCCGTCCGGCATGGCGACGGGCCCTTCCGGAAAACGTAACTCGGAAGCGACGACAGTGGGTGCGGAGTGCATGTTGATTCCTGTTCCTGGCGTGAAGGTAGGGCGAATGTTAAGGTCGGCCCCATCCAGGCGCCACAGAAACCGACATGTACCGAGCCCTTTGCCTGCTTGGCCTTGCGGCGTTATTGAGCGCCGGCTGCAAGGCCTATGTCGAAGAAGACGCTGGCCGGACCGCCGGAGAGGTGATCGACGACGTCAGCATCAAGGCCCGAGTAAAGGCAGCCCTGATACGCGACGAGGAACTCAGCGGGTTTCGCATCAAGGTCGATGTGGACAAGGGGGTGGTGAGACTCCGCGGCAAGATCAAGCGGCCCGAATTGCGCCCGCGCGCACTCGAACTGGTGCGCGGGGTACGGGGTGTCGTTGATATCGTCGACAAGCTGGAACTCGTCGGGTCGGAGACCCGGGAATCGAACGGGGAGGACGCTTCCTCCTGACCCGGGCCCCGCGCGCGCCGGCGCCTCAGGCGCTCTGGTACATGCTGTTGATCAGGTCGCCGTATTTCTCGTTGACCACCTTGCGTTTCAGTTTCTGGGTTGGCGTCAACTCGTCGTCCTCAGGGTCGAGGAGCTGGTCGATCAGGCGAAACTGCTTGATGGTCTCGACCCGGGCGAATTTCGCGTTGACCTGCTCGATCTCGGCGCCAATCAGGTCTTCGACTTCGCGCGTGTGGCAGAGGCTCGTGTATGTCGTGAAAGGCACATCGTTGTCCTGGGCGAACCGGGTGACGTTCTCGTCGTCGATCATGACGAGGCAGGTGAGGTAGGGTCGACGGTCGCCGACGACGACGGCGTCGGTAATGTAGGGCGAGAACTTGAGCTGGTTCTCGATCTCGCTTGGCGTGATGTTCTTCCCGCCAGCCGTGATGATGATGTCCTTCATGCGATCAATGAGGTAGATGAAGCCATCGTCGTCGATCCGGCCCACATCGCCCGTGTGCAGCCAGCCCTGGACGAACGTGTCCGCTGTCTGTTCGGGCTTGTTCCAGTAGCCCTGGATGACGCCCGGACTCCGAATCAGGATTTCGTTGTCTGACGACAGCGTGACTTCGGTGCCGGCCGTCGGCTTGCCGACGCTGCCGATCCTGAAGTCGCCGGGCAGGTTTGCGGTCGCGATGCCGGTGCACTCGGTCTGCCCGTATACCTCGTACATGGGCTTGCCCAGCGCCCAGTACCAGTCGATGAGATCCGGCGCGATGGGCGCGGCGGCGGTGGACAGCCAGCGGCAGGAGTCGATGCCCAGCATCCGGCGCACGTTCTTCAGCACGAGCCGGTCAAGGCAGAGAAAGGCCAGTGACAGCGGGACCGGGACCGATCCGTCCTCCTTGAGGTGGCGCGCGCGGCGCGCGCCGACGGCTATCGCGAGACCGTAAGCGAAGCGCCCGATGGCGGTCGCTTCCTTCAGCATGATCCGCACCGCCGAGAACTGTTTCTCCCACACCCGGGGCACGGCGAAGTGAACGGTGGGCGACACTTCCTGCAGGTCCTGGACCAGGGTTTCCGGGCTCTCGACCAGGTTCACCACGGAGGCCGCGGTGATCCCCAGGAACGTGTAGAAAATGCGCCCCGCGACGTGCGCCAGGGGCAGGAATCCGAGTTGTTCGTCCGAATCGAAGACGGTGTAGGAGTCCGTCATCGTCGCCATCATGAACATCACGTTGGCCTGGGAGATCATCGCCCCCTTGGGCGGCCCGGTGGTGCCCGAGGTATAGGTCAGGATCATCAGGTCGTCGGGCCCGGCCCGGTCGATCTCCCGGTCCCAGGCATCCGGGTGCGCGGTGCCGTGTTCGCGGCCGAGGTCTTTCAGTTCCTCGAACGAGATGCACATAGGATCGTCCAGGTCGCGCAGGCCCTCCATGTCGAAAATGACAATCTTCTCGAGCGTCGGGGTGCGTTCCCGGACGGCCAGCACCTTGTCGAGTTGTTCCTCGTCCTCGGCGAAGTAGAAACGGGTGCCGCTGTCGTTGATCAGGTACTCCACCTGGGACGGTGAGTCGGTGGGGTAGACGCCGTTCGTGACGCCGCCCGCGCAGATGATTCCAAGGTCGGCGAACAGCCATTCCTTGACGGTCTCGCCGGCGATGGAACAGATGTCGCCGCGGCCGAGACCGAGCGCGAGCAGACCCAGTCCCGCGAGGCGCGCCTCTTCGCCGTAGTCCGCCCAGGTGTATTCGTTCCAGATACCGAGGTCTTTTTCGCGCAGGGCCACTTTGTGTGCGGCGAGTTCGGCGACCCGCTTGCGGAACAGCGCCGGAATGGTGACGCATTCATCGATTACCGTGTGGTTCGCGTTCATCGCCATGTCTTACGCTGTTTCCATCGTCGCCGCCCGCGCACGCCCCGGTCCTTCATGCCGAGATAGAACTCCTGGATATCCGTCGCGTTCTGCAGCCGTTCGCAGGTATCTTCCATGACGATACGGCCCGTTTCCATGACGTAGCCATAGTCCGAGATATCGAGCGCCATGCGCGCATTCTGTTCCACCAGCAATATGGCCATCCGCTGCTCGCTGCGCAACCGCGCGACAATGCCCGCGATCTCCCGCGCCAGGGTGGGCGCGAGTCCGAGGGATGGTTCATCGAGGAGCATCAGTCTCGGACGCAGCATCAGCGCGCGGCCGATGGCGAGCATCTGCTGCTCGCCCCCGGAGAGGAATCCCGCCGGTTGCCTGCGGCGGTCCGCAAGCGCCGGGAAGTAGCCGTAGACCATCTCCAGGTCGTCGGAGAAGTCGGCCCGCTTGCGGGAAAAGGCGCCTACCACCAGGTTCTCCTCCACCGTGAGGAACGGAAAGACCTCCCGTCCCTCGGGCACATGCCCGACGCCGAGCTGCGCGACACGATTGGGGTCGAGGCCGGTAATGTCCCTGCCGTCGAGATCGACGGTGCCCTTGCGCGGGTCCATCGCGCCGCAGACTGTCTTCAACACGGTGGTCTTGCCGGCGCCGTTGGCACCGAGGACGGTGACGATCCCGCCGTCGTTGACCTCGAGGGAGACCCCCCGGATCGCCATGATGGGACCGTAGTAGGTCTCGATGTTCCTGACGGTCAACAGTGCCATCTAGTCGCCCAGATATGCCCGCAGGACTTCCGGGTGGTCCTGCACTTCGGCTGGCGTTCCGGTGGTGATGGCGGCGCCGTCGGCCATCGCCATCACCCGGTTCGAAACCGCCGTGACGAGGTTCATGTCGTGCTCCACCATGGCGATGGTAACGCCGAGGTCCGCCGATATGTCCTCGATCCAGAAGGACAGGTCTTCCGTCTCTTCGGGGTTGAGCCCCGACGACGGTTCGTCCAGCAGGAGCAGCTCGGGTTCGGCGCAAAGGGCGCGCGCTATCTCCACTATCTTTCGCGTCCCGTAGGGGAGGGCGCCGACCATCTGGTCCCGGCTGCCCTGCAGTTCAAGCAGGTCGATGATTCTCTCCGCGTAGGACCTGAAGGCGATCTCCTGGCGCCGGACCGTCGGCAGGAACAGGAATTCGGCGACGATGTTCGTGCGGCGATGCACGTGGCGGCCGATGAGCAGATTGTCGAGCACCGTGGCGCGGTCGAACAGTTCGGTGTTCTGGAACGTTCGCGTGATGCCGAGTTCGGCGACGCGATGTCCGGGCACGCGGCTCATTTCCGTGCCGTTGAACCGCATGGTGCCTTCGTCCGCGTCGTAGATGCGGTTGATCAGGTTGAAGACCGTGGTCTTGCCCGCGCCGTTGGGGCCGATGATGCTGAACACTTCGCCCCGGCGAATCTCGAACGATACATCGCGCACCGCCCTGACGCCGCCGAAACTGAGCGACAGGTTGCGCGCCTCGAAGAGCGCCGCCTGGTCCGAATCCATGCCTGAAGGGGTCACTGCACGCGTTCCGTTCGAAGATAGGCTTTCTGGCGCTTGTGGGTCGCCTTGCGATACAGCGGAAACAGGCTCAGCCAGGAGCGGATCTTGAGCCAGCGGCCATAGAGCCCCAGGGGTTCGAAGACGAGGAACAGGGCCAGAATCAAGCCGAAGATGCCGAGCTCGAGCCCGGGGATCTGACCGACGGCGGACGGCAGGACGTCCCGCGCCAGGGCGATCACCTGGGGCAGGTAGCCGACGAAGATGGCGCCGAAGACGACTCCGTGCAGGGAACCCAGTCCGCCGACCACGACGAGCAGCAGGAGTTGTATCGACGTTTGCACGGTAAACGCGTCCGGCGCCAGGTAGCCGATCCTGTGGGCCAGCAGGACGCCGGCAAGGCCCGTGAACGCGGCGGATACCGCAAACGCCGTGGTCTTGGTGCGCGCCAGGTGCACGCCCATGCTCTCGGCCGATATCTCGGAGTCCCGCACGGCAACGAAGGCGCGTCCCGTCGGGCTGCGCAGCAGGTTCGCAGCCGCGAACAGGCCCGCCGCGAGTACACCTAAGGACACGTAGTACAGCACGTAGCTATCGGCCAGGCTGACGCCGAAAAAGTCGGGTTGGGGGACAGACATGCCGCGCAGGCCGCCGGTGACCGGTTCCCAGTGTTCGATTCCGTACGCCACGATGCGTTCGAACGCCAGCGTTGCGATCGCGAGATATACGCCGGTCATCCGCAGCGCGGGTATGCCCACGAGGGCGCCGACAAGCGCGGTGAACGCCACGGCGACAGGTGCCGAGACAGCGAAGGGGACGCCGTAACCGAGGAGCACCGCGTGGCAGTAGGCGCCGAGAGCAAGGAACGCCGCGTGCCCGAGGCTCACCAGTCCGGTATAGCCGACCAGCAGCATGAGTCCGATGCCGGCAATGGCCCAGATGAAAACGAGTACCAGTTCGCCCACGTAGAACGTACTCAGGAACAACGGTGCGACGACCACGCTTACCGCCAGAAGCGCGTACCAGAACCGCTGGCCGTTGTGGCGGAACAGGTTGACGTCCTGGCCGTAGTGGGTGGTAAGGACGAATCGCATGCCGGGTGCTAGACCTTCTTCTGTTGCATGGAAGCAAAGATGCCTTGGGGGCGAGCCATGAGCATCACCAGCAGGATCACGAATGCACTGACTTCTCCCAGTCCCGCGGGCAGGTAAAGGCCGGCGAACTGCTCCACGACGCCGATCAGCAGACCGCCTACGATCGCGCCGGGCAGGCTGCCGAAACCGCCCACGATGGCCGCGGCGAACGCCTTGATGCCAAGGAATCCCATCATGGGATCGATCAGCATCACCGGAGCGACCAGCACGCCCGCGGCGGCCGAGATCGCGGCGGAGATGCCCCAGACCAGCGAGGTGACGCGCTTGACCGGGACGCCGCAATAGTAGGCGGCGAGTTGGTTCTGGGATGCCGCCTGCATGGCGATCCCGATGCGCGAGTATCGAAAGAACGCCCACAAGCCGATGCAGAGGAGGGCGGTGCCACCGATAACCACGAGGTTCTCGTAACCGAGTACGACGCCGCCAACCTCGAGCACGCGCCCGGCGAACGGGACATCCAGGGTGCGTGTGCCGCTACCCCAGATCGCGCCGGCAACGGCCCTGAGTATGAAGCCGAGACCGATGGTGAGCATCAGCACGGCGAACGGTGGTTCTCCGATCATCGGCCGGATCACGGTGCGCTCAAGGCCCATACCGAATCCGACCATGACGACAAGCGTGATCAGGAATCCAACGAAGAAGGGCAGTCCCGCGAGGTTGACGAAGGTGAACGCCACGAAGGCGCCGAGCATCATCATGTCGCCCTGGGCGAAGTTCAGCATCTCCGTGGCCTTGTAGATCATCACGAAGCCAAGGGCGATGAGTCCGTAGACACACCCCTGGGAAAGGCCGCTCAGCAATAGCTGAAAAACTTCCATCTGGCTTACGCTATCCGCGCGGTTCGCGGGTCGGTCCTCACCGCGTTCAGCCCTGCTCCTTTGATTTCCAGCGCGGGCAGTAGGTTACCGCTTGGCCAATGATCCGGAAACCCGAATGTCTGATCGGAACTGGAGGAGATGGATGTCAATACAAAGGGTTTCAGAGGGTTAGTGGATCCCGTGCACCAGAGTGGGGCATAAGATTCCCGGGCAGAGACTTCACGTATCGGAAGGGTACTTTTATGCACAAGCCACACTCCTTGGACGTGCTTGAAATTACGTTCGAAAGTGAATCTATCAAATTAGAAAAATGTCTTATTGCTCTGTTTTATATATATAAGATGATCAAATTCATCATTCCGTAACACTTCATCCCCACGCCGTCGATAATCAGTCCCCAGACTTATCCACAACCTTCAGCCAGTCACGTGGCCGGAGAAAACGGCTCGTGAGGGTCGCCTCGGGCGAGTCCGGCGTCGGCTTGTAGCCGTACGTCCAGCGCGCCCGCGGGGGCAGGGAAGCCAGCACGGATTCCACGTTCCGTCCCGATTGCAGGCCGTAGCGGGTGCCGCGGTCCACGGCCAGGTTGAACTCCGCATACCGGCCGCGCCGAAACAGCATGAAGGCCTCTTCGCGTTCGCCCCAGGGCATTTTCGCGCGGCGCTCGAAAATGGGGGCATAGGCCGGCAGGAAGTGCTTTCCGACGCTGGCGACAAGGGCGAGGCTGGCGTCGAATCCACCCTCGATCCAGTCGTCGAAGAAGATGCCGCCGACACCGCGCGGTTCGTTGCGGTGCGGCAGGTAGAAATAGCTGTCGCAATTGGCCTTCAGCCGGGCGTAGACGTCCCCGTGGGGGCGGCAGGCCTCGTAGGCCGTCTGATGCCAGTGCACCACATCCTCCGTGAATGGGTAGTAGGGCGTAAGGTCGAAACCGCCGCCGAAGTGCCAATGGAGATCCCGGTCGGGACCCGTCGATCCGACGAGAAAGAACCGCAGGTTCATGTGGGCCGTCGGGACGTACGGGTTGCGGGGATGCACGATCAGCGAAATCGCCGTCGCCTGGAAGGGCTGTCCCGCGAGGTGCGGATTACGATCCGTTGCGGCGGCGGGCAGGCTTAAGCCGATCGCGTGTGTGAAGAGTACTGCGGCCTTTTCGATGTTGGCGCCGTCCTGCAGCACGCGGGGCCAGGAAAGGCCGCCGTGGGGCAGGGAGGTGGCCTGTCCTTCAAACGCCCCCTCGCCGTCCAGGTCCGCGAGTCGCGCCTCGATCTCGTCCTGCAGGTCGCGGAAGAGCTGGCGCACGGGCTCGATTCCTACGCTCATGGCGGCTTCATCTAGGTGCCCGACCGACGTAGCGGGGACGTGCTAGGCAGTCCGGATGTGCGTCACGCGAGAACGCAAAGCGTCGAACGCAGCTGCCTGACACTTCGGATGGACAATCGCAGGTTCATCCGTCTGGGCAATGGTCTTCAGTAAGAAACTTGAGAAACATACCGCGATACTCAACCTGTCGTCCCTGCACTACAACTCCTTGCCGGTCGCACATGGGCTAGATGGCTTAGCACCGGCGCAGCGACGTGGTTCGCAGAATACGGGTCGATCTTGAAAGGGTTGTCGAGATGATCGACGCGAAGGCAAGTGAAGCCGGATCGTCTGAAGACGTATCGGAAGTGAGGAAGCGAGCGGCCAAGCACCAAGTGTTTGGTGCCGACAAAACCCCACTGCTATGGGTTGCGTAACCTGTGTAGCGCTTCGCCGAGATCGTCAACGTATTCGTAGAGCGTTCTCGTGTAAACCGAATCGCTACCGTATCGTCTGAGTGAATTCCTAGCCGCGTTTCTGGCAATGTTCAGTCGCCAAACTAGTTCGGTTTCCTCGGTCATCTACTCTCCGAACCCTC
>JAPPGA010000038.1 GCA_028821515.1 Gammaproteobacteria bacterium
CGCCCTCGACTTCATTGGAGTCCGCCAGGAAGCGCACCGTGGTCAGGCCCGGCTCAAGCACGAATTCCGCCCGCCCCAGCGGATAAATGGAATCGGCCGGAAGCACGTCGACCTGAACGATGCGGACATAGTCCACGACGCCGCTTAAGGTCGCCTGCCCGTTTCGCAGTTCCACGGACCCCAGCTCGCCGTGATCATCCTCGTCCAGAATGTAGCCATGGGCGACCGCCTTGGATGCCTCGTCCTCAAGCGCCGAGGCGTCGATGCGGATCTTGTATTCGTTGTCGGGCGCGCAGGCGCAGGCGACAAGCAGTATTGCCGCGAGAGAACTTGCAGTGCGGATCATCTTCTGCCCTCAAACCCGAGCCGGCCGCCCTTCCGTGAGCGGCCGGCACCGAGGGGACTACAGTCCGAAATCCTTGTGGAGGTTCAGATACAGGACACGGCCGGACGCGAACACGCGATTGGCCGCGAAGCCGCTGAAGTTGTCGACAAACGGCGGGTCGGGCTCGAACACGTTCTGTGCGCCGACAACCACCCGCAGGCCTTGACGCCAGCCGGAGTTGGCCGATGCCGTCCAGCCGACCTGCACGTCCGTGCGCATGTAAGAAGCGGCATGGGTCTGCGGGTTCTGGTTGATCGGCAGACCGTCATACCTGCGAAAACGCTCGCCCGGCAGGACAACCGACGCGCTGGCAGGATCCAGTAACCTGGTCGAGCTGGTGTAGTACGTTTCCGTCGTTACGTTCCAGGCGCCGTAGTCCCAGTTCACCCGGAGGCTGGATGCCCAGCGGCTGGGACCGCGCTCGGTGTCGGAAATATCGACCTCTGGGATGAACGGCACCAGTTGCCGGGCGGTCTCCAGGGTGTGCACCGCGTTCAGGTGGATGCCCCAGTCGCCGTAGCCCGTGGAGAAGCGGTAGTCCACGCGGAAATCGATGGTCTTCGAGACGTTGCTCGACAGGTTCAGCTCGCGGCTATCGTAGATGATCGTGTTGCTGTCGCCGAGAACAAAGATCTCGGGCAGGCGCTCGTAGTTTGCCACGAGGTCTTCTTCCGGGATCGCGCGCGGCGTGGAAATGAAGTTGTCGTAAGCGAGATCCGACCAGGTGACCGCGACATCCAGCCCCTCCATCCATGCGGGCGAGTGCTCAAGCGTCACGGTCGTGGTGGACGCCGTCTGCGGCTGGAGTGATGGGTTCGAGCCCCACAGGGCAATGAACCTGCTGTACGGCGGCACGGGTGTGAGGAAGAACGGGTTGGAAAACGGATTGAAGGTCACATCGAGTATCGTAACGGTGCCGTACAACTGCGAACTCAGCGGCGTCAGGAACGACTCGCCGTTGGTGGCCTTGAGCGCAAGATCGTCCGCCAACCGCCAGATCAGGCCGAACGAGGGCGAGGTGTTGTCGAAAGCAACGCTCTGTTCCACGTCGCTGATAAAGCCTTGCGCGTCGGCTGCGGCTGCCCCGACCAGGTCCGCCAGGTCGACGCCGTCAATCGAACTGATGGCGCTAAAGTTCGAGGCGTTGATAAATCCGGAGCGTTCGTAGTCCTCGATACGGGCCGCAGCGGTGAGCGTCAGCTCGCGAAACCACGGGCGATCTTTAAGCAGCGGGACCGCAATTTCCGCAAACGCCGCCTCCACCGATTCCTTGTTGGGCCCAATCGTGAACGGCTCGCGAGGCTCGCCGAAGAAGTCCAGAACGGGGCTACCGTCGAAATTGGTCGATACGTACACGCTCTCGGCCGCGCTCTCGCGAACCTCCACGCCCACGGCAAGTTGCACGTCGCCGGCAGGCAGGCTGAAGACCGGACCCGAGGCAAACGCCGTGTACTGGTAAGTCTCGTTGACGGCATCGCTGTCACTGATGTCCAGCGGCAAGGTCAAAAGCCTGGCGTTGTTCGCTACCGCCGCCGCATCGCCCGAGAACGGATCGAACTGCTCCGCGATCGCGTTTACCGAAGCGTTGTCGCCAAATTCGCCCTGATAGTTGCGGGACACAGTCTCCTCGCGGCTCAGGCTGCCGCTCACGTCATAGGTCCAGCCGTCGAACGGCAGATCACCGGACAACCCCAGGTCGACGAACGTGTTGTCGAGTTCGCTCGCGATCGGCAGCGCCTGGGCCGCGATCAACGCCGTCTCGGCCAGCATGTCGTAACCCACCAGCACCTCCTGGCCGTACGGGTTGCTCGGATTGGTGGCCGTCAGGAACAGGTAATTGGGCGCACCGTTGAGCCGTTGCGAGCCGCCGCCGGCCCGTGGAACCAGCAGGCTGCCCTGCCAGGAGGCCGGGTTGGTGCCGTTGAAGCTCACAGTATTGAATCCGATGTGGTTGTCGTCCTTCTGATTGTCGTAACCGAACTCGAAGCTCAGCGTTTGCGACGCGCCGAAGCGCTGCTCACCGTTGAATCGGTACGAGTGGCGCTGCACTGCCGGGCCAAGGTCCTCCTCGTTGTAAACCGACGGCACGCCCGCGTCCCTAGGCCCGAGGATGTCGCCCGTTGCGGGATCGCGCGGCAGGAACGGGTCCGGACCGTCGAGCACCGCGCCCGCATACCGGGTCACGCGACCCCAACGTACTATCGAGTCCACCGCCAGCACGGACCCCTGGCCTGCCGGACCGATGCCGTAAACACGCCGGTTGAGACCGCCGACATCCGTGAAATCACCCACGCCGTCCGGGCCCACGCGGATCAGCTTGTTCGGATTGGTCGGCTCGGTCTGCTCGAGGTTGACCGAGGTCGTAAAGTAACCGCTGTCCCAACTGAAGGTATGGCCCAGGTCAATCCGGTCACGGCTGGAATCGTTGCTCGCGGCCTCGGTGCGCACACCCAGGCTAAGGC